>NZ_CP040887.1:2833725-3148583 GCF_006337125.1 Serinicoccus chungangensis | reverse complement strand
AGCTGCCCGTCGCCGACGCCGGCCGCCGCGACCTCCTGCTCTCGCTCGGCGCCCTGGCCCTCAGCCTGGAGGTGGTGGCCGCCGACCTCGGCCTGGAGGCGAAGGTCACGTGGGGGGTGGACCTCGGCGCCCGCCAGGCCGCCGTGGTCCGGCTGCGTGCCCGCCCGGACGGCGGGACGGGGGCTCGTCACCCGCAGCGGCGACCGGCCTCGGCGGGACGGGGGCGGGCCGCGCCGACCTGGTCGGTCGCGGAGCTGCACGCGCGGGCGACGGCGCGCACGGCATACCCCCAGCGTCCCAACCCGTGCCAGGTCGCCGAGATCGCCCGCACGGCCGGGCTCGAGGAGGGCGTCGGCCTGCTCGAGCTGCCGGACGACCTCGTCACCGAGCTCCTCCCCCGTGCGACCGCGCACACGCTGACCGGCCCCGCCGCGACCGAGCTGGCGAGCTGGTTGCGGCTGTCGCCGCGCCACCCGCGCCGAGACCTGGACGGTCTCAGCGCGACGGCGCTCGGGCTCTCCCCGGCCGAGGCGCGCGGCCTCGCGCTGCTCACGTCGGCCGGGCCCCTGCGCCGGGCGCTCGAGGTCAGCCGCCTGGACCGCTGGGTGGCGCGGGCGAGCGAGCTGCGACCTCGCGGCGCGGTGCTCGCCCTGTGGGCGGCGCCGGGGCTCACCCCGGACGAGCTCGGACCGCTGGGCGGAGAGCTGCTCGCCTGCTGGCTGGCCGGGGAGCGCGGCGGCTGGTCCGCGCACCCGCTCAGCGAGCTGCTGGACGAGCCCCGGACGGCCGCCGCGATCGACGAGCACGTCGCCCGGGAGCTGGGACACCCCGTCCAGGTGTATGCCGTGTGGCGCTGCGGCCGACCCGACGCCCTGCCCTACCGCAGCCCCCGCCTCACCGACTGAAGGGCCGTCGCGGGGGTCGGCCCCGGGGCCGCTCAGGCCGCCCGGCGCTCCTCCCGGCGCGACCGCAGGCCGCCCGCCCAGGCCGCTCCCCGGCCGACGAGCTCGTAGAGCACGGGGACCAGGATGAGCGTCAGGGCGGTCGAGCTGATGAGGCCGCCGATGACGACGATGGCCAGGGGCTGGGAGATGAACGCCCCGCCGCCGGTGACCGCGAAGGCCATCGGGGTGAGCGCCAGGATGGTCGCGAGCGCGGTCATGACGATCGGCCGGAACCGGTGCCGGGCCCCCTCGAGCACGGCCTCGGTGCGGCCGAAGCCGCGGGCTCGGTACTGGTTGACCAGGTCGATGAGCACGATCGCGTTGGTGACGACGATGCCGATGAGCATGAGCAGCCCGACCATCGAGGCCACGTCCAGCGCGGTGTCGGTGAGCAGCAGCAGCGCGATCGAGCCGGTCGCCGCGAAGGGCACCGACACGAGCAGGATGAGCGGCTGGACCAGCGAGTTGAAGGTCGCGACCATGACGAGGTAGACGATGGCGATGGCCGCCAGCAGGGCCAGCCCGAGCGCCGCGAAGGCGTCCTGCTGGTCCGAGCTCACGCCGCCCAGCGTCACCTGCACGCCCGCGGGGGTCTCCAGGTCGTCCAGACGCTCCTGCAGGTCGGCGGTGAGCGCGCCGAGGTCGTCGGTCGCCGCGCGCCCGGTGACCGTGGCCGCGCGCAGCCCGTCGACCCGGGTGATGCTGACCGCCTCGTCGACCGTGCGCAGCTCGGCCACCTCGCCGAGGGCGACCGGCTCGCCGTCGGGGTCGGAGCCGACCTCCAGGTCGCGCAGCGCGGCCACGTCGTCGGCCGAGCCCTCGCTCACGACGACGTCCACCTGGGAGGCGTCGATCTCCACCTGCCCGACGACCGCCCCGTCGGTCGCCGCCTGGATGGTCTGACCCAGCTGCGCCTCGGCCAGCCCGGCCGCCGCGGCGGCCTCGCGGTCCACCTCGACCTGCAGGGCCGGCACGGTGTCGGTGAGGTTGTTCGTGACGTCCAGCGCCCCGGCCTCCTCCATGAGGGAGGCGACGTCCTGGGCCGCGGCGTCCAGCTGGTCGAGGTCCTGGCCCTGCACCTGGACCTCGAGCCCGGCGCTGGTGGGCCCGCCCTGCTGGCCGGCCTGCGCGGTGAAGGTGGCCCCCTCGGGCAGGTCGACGGAGGTCGTGAGCTCCTCGCCGAAGGCCTCGCCGTCCACGCCGTCGTCCAGGGTCACCGCGAACGTCGCGGAGTTGGCCCCGCTGCCGAGGAAGACCGCCTCGATCCCGCCGGGGCTGCCGGCGGTCACCTGGTAGGTGACGACCTCGTCCTGGTCGGCGAGCCAGGCCTCGACCTCGCCCGCCTGGTCGTCGGTGTCGTCGAGCGTGGTGCCGGTCGGCATGGTGAGCGTGCCCTGGAGGGTGTTCTCCCCGGTGCCGCCGATGAAGTCGGTCTTGAGGAGGGTCGCGGCATACCCCGTGCCACCCAGCAGGAGCACCGCGAGGAGCACGGTCAGCCAGGGCCTGCCGAGGGCGGTCCGCAGCACCGGCAGGTAGGCCCGCTGCATCCGGTCCGGCTCGTCGGTGTGCTCGGTGTGCGTGGACTCCGGCTCGTGCTTGCCGCCGCCGGAGCGCCGGCCCAGGAACCAGAAGCCGAGCACGGGGATGATGGTCAGCGCCACGAGCAGCGAGGCGAGCATCGCCAGCGTCACGGTCACCGCGAAGGGGCGGAACAGCTCGCCCACCTGGCCACCGACGAAGCCGAGCGGCAGGAAGACGGCGACCGTCGCGATGGTCGCCGAGGTGATCGCGCCGGCCACCTCCCGGGTCGCCTCGACCACGGCGGTGCGCCGGTCCTCGCCGCGTGCGACGTGACGCTTGATGTTCTCGATGACGACGATCGAGTCGTCGACCACCCGGCCGACCGAGATGGTGAGGGCGCCGAGGGTGAGGATGTTGAGGCTGTAGTCCGCCACCTGCAGGCCCAGCAGCGCGATGAGCAGCGACAGCGGGATCGACACCGCGGTGACCAGGGTCAGGCGCACCGAGAGCAGGAAGAGCAGCACCACGAGGATGGCGAAGCCGAGCCCGAGCAGGCCCTCGGTGGCCAGGTCCTCGATGGACTTCTCGATGAACGGCGCGCCGTCGAAGATCGTCACCAGCTCGCCGCCGTCGAGGTCGGTGCTGATCTGGTCCTGCAGCGCGGCCAGCTCGGCGGAGATCTCCACCGCGTTGCCGTCCGGCGTCTTGGTGATGGCCAGGCCGACGCTCGGCTCCCCGTTGGTCCGGGTGTATGCCGCCGCCTCCCGCTCCTCGAGGGTCACCGTGGCGACGTCGCGCAGCAGGGGGATCTCGGCGTCGCCGGCCTGCTCGGCGGCGGCGGTGGCCTGCTCGGCCGCGCCGGCCGCGGCCGCCGCGGCGGCGGCCAGCTCGGGGTCCTGGGGTGCGGCCTGGGCCGCCTGGGCGGCCTCGTCCGCGGCGGCCTGGGCCTCCTGCGCCTGGCTCCGGGTCTGGGCGGCCGCCTGCTGGGCGGCGATCGCCTGCTGCCCGAGCATGGGCAGCGCGCCGATCTGCTCGGCCGAGGTGAGCCGCGAGCCGACCTGCACCGGCAGCTCGGTGTCGCCGTCGAGCACGGACCCGCCGGGGAGCACGACGCCGTTGGCCTGCAGCACCTGGCTCACCGTCTGCAGCGTCACCCCCGCCGCCGCGGCCTCCTCCTCGTCGAGGTCCACGGTGACCACCCGGTCGGCCACCCCGGAGAGGGTGACCGAGCGCACGCCGTCGATGTCCTCGATGTCGGGGATGACCACCCGCTCGAGCCGGTCGACGAGGTCGCGGGCGTCCTCCCCGCCGCTGGCCGCCAGCTGGATGATGGGGAAGTCGTCGAGGTTGCCCGCGAAGATCTGCGGGCTGGCCGAGTCGGGGAGGGCGGGCAGCGAGAGCACGGCCCGCTGCAGGTCGGTCTGCGCGGCGCCCGTGTCGGTGCCGTAGTCCAGCTCGACGACGACCGAGGAGAAGCCGTCGGTGCTGGTCGAGGAGACCTCGACGACGTCGTTCAGCCCCTGCGCGGCGACCTCGATCGGCTCGGTGACCTGCTCCTCGACGACCGAGGTGCTGGAGCCGGGCGTGCTGGTGGCGACGACCAGCACCGGGAACTGCAGCGACGGGAAGAGCTCGCGGGGCAGGCTGCTGGCCGACCACAGGCCGGCCAGGATGCCGAAGACGGTGGCGAGCGCGACCAGCGCCCGGTTGCGGACGCTGAAAAGGGTGAGGCGTGCCATAGGATGCCTAGCCTAAGGCGAACCATTACCCTCGACCGAATCGACGAAGGAGCGCGGCGCATGGCAGAGGCCGACCTGGCGGGCCGCGGCGCGCTGCTCGGGCGGATCAGCGCGAGCGAGGCCCGACTGCACGCGGTCGCCATGCGGTGGCTCGACCCCCAGCCCGTCCCGGCCGAGCTGACCCTGCGTCAGGTCCAGGTGCTCGTGCTGGTCCGCGCCAACCCCGACCTCAGCGGGCAGGCCCTCGCCGAGCACCTGGGTGTCTCCACCCCGACCACGAGCGGGATCGTCGAGCGCGTCGTGGCGCGGGGATGGCTCGTGCGGGAGCAGGACCCGGCCGACCGGCGGCGTCTGCTCCTGCGGATCTCCCCGGAGGGCGAGGCGGTCCTCGCGGCGTTGGAGGGGCCGGTGCTCCAGGCCAAGGCACAGGTGCTCGACCGGCTCAGCGACGTCGAGCTCGCCGACCTGGCCCGGATCACCGAGCGCATGCAGGACGTGGCGGAGCAGATCGACGCCGAGCGCGCCTGACCCGCCAGCGGCTCAGATGCCGTGCGGGCGCTCCGGCGGCGTGGGGAAGGTCGCCCGTGCGCGCGACTCGGCCTGGTCCTGGCCGCTGCCGAGCGAGCCGGGCCCGCTGGTGGCCTTGACGAGGTGCAGCGCGGCCACCGCGAGGAGCACGACCATGACGCCGAGGGCGACCCAGGACTGGGTCACCGCCCACCAGCCGAGCACGACCAGACCGGCCAGGGCGTAGGGGAAGAGCGGGAAGGACGTCATCGGCCACCTCCTGATGGGGCTGCTCACCCTAGCAAGGTCGCCTCTTCGCCGCTGGTCCTCGAGGATGTCGACGACCCCGGACGGGTCAGCCGGTCAGCCCGAGCCGCTCCAGCAGCGGGCCCACCTCGGGGTCGCGGCCGCGGAAGCGCCGGTAGGTCTCCAACGCCTCGATGGACCCGCCCCGGCCCAGGAGCTCCCGGCGGAAGACGTCGCCGGCGGCGCGCGTCATACCCCCCGGGTGGTCGGCGTCGCCCTGCTCGCGGAACCACTGGACGGTGTCCGCGTCCATGACCTCGGACCACAGGTAGGAGTAGTAGCCGGCCGCGTAACCGCCGCCGAAGATGTGGTGGAAGTAGGCGCTGCGGTAGCGCGGCGGGACGAGGGGGAAGGCGACCCCGGCCCGCTCGAGAGCCGCGTGCTCGAACGCCTCCACGCCAGACCCGTCCTCCGGCAGCTGCTCCAGCGGCGTCTGGTGCCAGGCCTGGTCGAGGATCATGGCCTTGAGCAGCTCGATCGTGTGGTAGCCGGTCTCGGTACGGCTGTCGACGAGCTGGTCGACCCACTCCTGCGGGAGGGGCTCGCCCGTCTCGTGGTGACGGGCGTAGCGCCGCAGGAGCGACGGCTCCCAGGCCCAGATCTCGTTGACCTGGCTGGGGAACTCGACGAAGTCGCGGGGCACCGACGTGCCGGAGCGGGAGGGGTAGCGCACGTCGGAGAGCAGCCCGTGCAGGTCGTGGCCGAACTCGTGGAAGAGCGTGATGACGTTGGTCCACGTCATGAGGCTCGGCTGGCCGGCCGACGGCGGCGGCACGTTGCACGTGTTGGTCACGACCGGCAGGTCGCCGAGCAGGTGGGACTGGTCGACGATGCTCGTCATCCACGCCCCGCCCTTCTTCGTCGGCCGGGTGTAGGGGTCGATGGCGACGGCGCCCAGCTGGCTGCCGTCGGCCTCGCGCACCTCGAAGACGCGGGCGGCCTCGGTGTAGCCGACGAGGTCCCCCCGCTCGTGGAAGGTGATGCCGTAGAGCGCGGTCGCGGCGGCGAAGACGCCGTCGGTGAGGACCCGCTCGAACTCGAGGTAGGGGGTGAGCTGCCCGGTGTCGAAGCCCTCCCCGGCGCTGCGGGCGGCGAGGAACTGCCAGTCCCAGCCCTCGAGCGTCGCCCCCGGCTCGAGGCTCTGCAGCTGCCCGGCCAGGGCGTCGGCCTCGCGCTGGGCGATCTCCACGGCGCCCGGGGCGAGCCGGCCGAGCAGGTCGTTGACCGCGTCGGTGGTCTGGGCGCAGCCGACCTGGTGCACGTAGGACGCGTGGTGCTCGTAGCCGAGCAGCGTCGCCCGCTCGGCGCGGAGCCGGGCGATGCGGACCAGGATGTCGCGGGTGTCGTGGGCCTCGTGCCCCTCGCGGCCCAGGCCGCGCTCGACGGAGGCCCGGAAGACCCGCTCGCGCAGGCCGCGGTGCTCCAGGCTGTCGAGGACGGGCTGCCCGGTGGTGTTGGTGAGGGTGACGAGCCACCCGTCGAGCCCCGTGGCCTGCGCGGCCTCCCGCAGCCCGGCCCGCGCGTCCTGGTCCAGCCCGGCCAGCTCGGCCTCGTCGGTGACGTGCACCGCGGCCCCCGCACGACCGGTCACCAGCAGCCGGTCGAACTCCGTCGACAGCGTCGCCAGCTCGCCGTTGAGCTCGCGCAGCCGGGCCTGACCGGGCGCGTCGAGCGTGATCCCGCCGCGCTCGTAGGCGCGCAGCCGCTCGGTGAGGACGAACTCGTCCTGCTCGTCGAGGTCGACCTCCCCGGCGGCGGCGCGGTCGCCCAGCTGGGTGAGCCGGGCGTACAGCCCCCTGTCGAGCATGATCGTGTCGGTGTGCGCGGCCAGCCGCGGCGCGAACTCGGCCATGATGGCGTCCCGCTCGTCGTTGGTGTCGGCGGACTTGGCGACCCAGAACGCCGACAGCGTGCGGTCCAGCGTCGCCCCGGAGGTCTCCCAGGCGTGCAGGACGTTCTCCACCGTCGCCGGCTCCGGGTGCTCGGCCAGGGCCCGCAGCGCCTCGAGCTGCTCCTGCATGCCGACCTCGACCGCCTCGCGGACGTGGGCGTCGGTGAGGTTCGCGTAGTCGGGCAGCGAGAAGGGCAGCGTGGACGGGGAGAGGAGGGGATTGGTCATACCCCTCATCTCAGCACAGCGACGGGCGGTCCGCGGGCGGGGGCGGCCGGGCCGCCTACTAGGGTCGGGGGCATGAGCGACGAGGCTACGAAGGACGGCGCCGGGACCGACCAGGGTGCGCGCGGCGGCACGGACCGCCCCGAGCCCCGCGACGTGCTGGTCGACACGACCCACACGATCGCCACCACCGAGGGCGACCTGACCTACACGGCACGGACCGGGCGGATCGTCATCCGCGAGGAGGAGGTCAAGGACGACGTCTTCCAGGGGTGGACGCCGCGCGGGGAGCTGGCGGTGACGGCCTACACCCTGGTGGACGAGGGCGGCGAGCCCGACCGCAGCCGGCCCATCACCTTCGTCTTCAACGGGGGCCCGGGGTCCAGCTCGGTGTGGCTGCACCTGGGCGTGCTCGGGCCGCGGATCGCCGACGCGGGCGAGCCGAACGACCCGACCGCCCCGCCCTACGCCCTGCACGACAACCCGCAGACGCTGCTGCGCGCCTCCGACCTGGTCTTCATCGACCCCATGTCGACCGGGTGGTCGCGGGCCGTCGAGGGCGGGAAGGCCAAGGACTTCCACGGGTGGAAGAAGGACGTCGAGCAGGTCACCGAGCTCATCCGGCTCTGGTGCACCCGCGAGGACCGGTGGATGAGCCCGAAGTTCCTCGCCGGCGAGTCCTACGGCACCACCCGCGCCGTGTCCGTCGCCGAGCGCCTCTTCACCAGCTTCGGTATGCAGCTCAACGGGCTGGTCCTCATCTCCAGCGTGCTGGACTTCGGCACCCAGGACTTCCGCTACCTGCGCCACGACGAGGCGTGCCTGTCCTTCCTGCCGACCTACGCCGCGATCGCGCACTTCCACGGCAAGCACGAGGGCCGCAGCCTCACCGAGGTGCTCGGTGAGGCGGAGGAGTTCGCCGCCGGGGCATACCGGTGGGCGCTGGCGCGCGGCAACCGGCTCACCGAGGACGAGCGGGCCGACGTGGCGGAGCGGCTGGCCGCCCTGACCGGGCTGTCCCGCGACTACGTCCAGCGGTGCGACCTGCGGCCCGAGCACTGGCGCTTCTGCACCGAGCTGCTGCGCGACCGGGGCGAGACCGTGGGTCGGATCGACGGACGGATCCGGGGGCTGCTGCACTCCGGGATCGCCGAGGGCATGGACGCCGACCCGAGCATCGACGCGATCATGGGCCCGTACGCCGCGGCCATCCACCACTACCTGCGGGCCGAGCTGCGCTCCGAGCTGGACCTGCCCTACGCCGTCTTCTCCGACGCCATCGAGCACTGGTCCTACAAGGAGTTCGAGGCCAAGCCGATCAACGTCGTCGACAAGCTCGAGCGGGTCATGCGCGCCAACCCGCACCTGCGGGTGCGCTTCGAGTACGGCTACTACGACCTGGCGACCCCCTACTCCGCCGCCGAGGACACGGTCGCGCACCTGCGGCTGCCGGACGCCGCCATGGACCGGGTCGAGCACGCCTGGTTCGAGACCGGCCACATGCCCTACGTCGGCGAGTCCTCCCGGGTCGAGGAGGCCGAGGGCATCACCGACTTCGTGCGGCGGGCCGCGGGCCGCTAGGTCGGGCCTCACGGCCCGCTTCACGGAGAAGGATCGTCGCGGCGTCGCTAGGGTGAGCCGCATGCTGGGTCGCGTCGTCGGGGTCGTGCTGATGGTCCCCGTCGTGCTGCTGGCCGTCGTGGGTGGGTTCAGCCTGCTGACCGACTGGCGGCCCTCGCTCAACCCCTTCGCCGAGGAGGAGGTCGACCGCACCGGACCCTCGGTCCTGGAGTCGCTCACCGAGATCAGCGAGTTCCACGCCGCCAGCGCCTACTACGAGACGGTCGTCGACCTGGAGCGGGACACCCGCTTCGTGCCGGACTGGATCAGCGGTGAGCGGGTCCTCTACGTCGGCAAGGGCGACGTCGACGCCATCGTCGACTTCAGCGAGCTGGACTCCCGGCGGGTGCAGGTGGCCGAGGAGGACGGCGCGGTGACGGTGCGGCTGCCCCCACCCACGGTGGGCGAGCCCACGCTGGACCTCGAGGCGAGCTACGTCGTCAGCGTCGACCGGGGCATCGCCAACCGCTTCCGGGGCTCCGACCTCGAGCAGGAGGCCCAGCGGACCGCGGTGGCCCAGATGAGCAGTGCCGCCTCCGAGGGTGGGCCGCTGGTCGACCTGGCCGAGAGCAACACCGTCGCCATGCTCGAGGGCCTGCTCGACGCCCTGGGCCACAGCGACGTGACCGTCACCTTCGAGGACTGAGCGGCCGTGGCGCCGGTGTGCGGAGGCCGCCCGGTGCCGCACCTCGAGCCGCCTCGGTCCCGGGGCCCTGCCCGCCGCCCGGCCGGTCGACCCTCGTCCGGCTGGTCAGCCGTCGTCCGGCAGGTCAACCTTCGGCCTGTTCGAGGAGGACGAGGGTTGACCAGGCGGTGGGCAGTGGACGACGCGGCTGTGGGTGCGGGGCCCTCAGCGGGCGGGGGAGGCCTCGTCGGCGACATCGGGCAGCGGCTCGACCTCGTAGGTCCCGGCCGGCAGCTCGGACTCCCGCTCGTCGGCCTTGATCGCCGCCACCCCGGCCACGATGAGCACGCCGCCGAGCAGCTGCACCGGGGCGGGCATCTCGGCGAGCAGCAGCCAGGCGAAGAGCACGGCGAACATCACCTCGGCCAGCCCCACGAAGGAGGACACCTTGGCGCCGAGCATCCGTGCGGCGACGATGCCCGTGAGGTATGCCCCGGCGGCGGCCACCAGGCCGAGCCACAGCACCGGCACCCACCACGGCGCGTCGACCCCGGCGAGGAGCACGTCCTGCGTGCTCATGGCCATCGGCACCACGCCGAGGAGACCGGCCAGCGTCAGCGCGACCGCGCCGATGGTCATCCCCATCGCGGCGAAGGCGGTCGGGGGCAGGCCGCTCGCGTCGTCCGCCCCGACGACGAAGAAGACCGCCAGGCCCACCGCCGCGAGCAGCCCCCACATGACCCCGACGGCGCTGAGCTGCACGTCGCCCAGCACGTCGAGGACGAGGAGCAGGCCGGCGATCGCCAGGACGACGCCGCCGATGGTGAGGGGGCGCGGGCGCTGGCCGTGGCGGGCCCAGAGCCAGCCGACGACGAGGATGGGGCCGAGGTACTCCAGCATGAGTGCCACGCCGACCGAGAGGCGCTGCACGGCGAGGTAGTAGAACAGCTGGCAGCCGGCGACGGCGACCAGGCCGAAGAGCCCGGTGTGGATCCAGGTGATGGGGCGCCGGAGCAGGTGCCAGTGCCCGCGCATCGCCACGGCCGCGGGGGCGGCGAGCACCAGCGCGCCCAGGGCCACCCGGGCGCTCACGGCCGCGCCGGGGGTCCAGCCCTGCAGCAGCAGGCTCTTGCCGACGGCGCCAGCGGTGCCGAACATCGAGGCGGAGAGCATCGCCACGGCCAGCCCGAGCAGCAGCGTGCGCGCGCCCCGGCGGCGGCTCGACGTGGTGGGGTGGTCGAGGCTGGTCCGGGTGGTGGTCATGGGGCTGGCCCCCTCTCTGGGTCGATTGGCGTCAGGAGCGTACTTCTATGACACTCATGACGATATCCAGGTCCGACGTCAGGAGTCAACTTGCCTTTCACTCATGACGCAGTGGAGGCGCTGCGCTCCGCCGCAGCGCTGGTCAACACCCGCACGGGAGCGGGCAGCGGCAGTGACCACCTGCCGTCGGAGCAGGCCGCCCAGGCGCGCGCCGAGGGCGTCGACACCCTGACGACGGTGGAGGACCTGGAGGCCTTCGTCGCGCAGTGGCAGTGGTCGGGCACGCCACCGCGGCGGTCCGCCGAGGTGCAGCGGGTGCGCCTCGTCCGGCCGCGGCTGGCGAGGTTCTGGGAGCTGGGGGAGGAGGGGGTCGTGGACCTCGTCAACGTGCTGCTCGCCGAGGAGCGGGCGGTGCCCCGCCTGGTCGACCACGACGGGTGGGGGTGGCACCTGCACGCCGTGCCGGACGACGCCCCCTTCGCGGCCCGGATGGCGGTCGAGGCCGCGATGGCGATGGTCGACGTGGTGCGCGCCGACGAGCTGGAGCGGCTGCGCCGGTGCGAGGCCGACGGGTGCGACGGCGTCTTCGTCGACCTGTCGCGCAACCGCTCCAAGCGCTTCTGCAGCACCGCCTGCGGCAACCGGGTCGCCGCCGCGGCCTATCGTGGGCGCCAGTCCGACAAGGGCGACGCGGCCCGCGGTGAGCGGTCCGCGGACGGATGAGACGGCATACCGGAAGAGTGCGATGACCCACTACGACGACCTCGCCCCCGCCACCCGCGCCGTGGCGCTGGGGCGGCCGGCCCGCGACCCCGGCGCGCCGGTGAGCGCGCCGGTGACCTTCACCTCGACCTTCGTGGCCGAGGGCGAGGTCGCCTACGCGCGCACGTCGAACCCGACGTGGGAGGCGCTGGAGGAGGTGCTCGGCTCGCTCGAGGGGGGCTCGGCGCTGACCTTCGCGTCGGGGATGGCGGCGGTCGCGGCCGTGGTGGGCCTCGTGCCCGTCGGCGGGGTCGTGGTCGCGCCGCGGCACGTCTACAACGGCACCACCGGGCTGCTCGACGAGCGCGAGGCGGCGGGGGCCCTGACCGTCCGCCGGGTCGGGGCCGAGGACGTCGCGGGGATCGTCGACGCCTGCGAGGGGGCCGACCTGCTCCTGCTGGAGTCGCCCACCAACCCCATGATGGAGCTGACCGACGTGCCGGCCGTCGTGGCCGGGCTGCGGGAGAGGTATGCCGGTGCCCGCCCGGTCCTCGCCGTCGACAACACCTTCGCGACACCGCTGGCGCAGCAGCCGCTCGCCTGGGGTGCGGACGTCGTCATCCACTCGGCGACGAAGTACCTCGCCGGGCACTCGGACGTGCTGCTCGGGGCGACCGTCGTCGCGGGTGGACGGGTGGACCTGCGGGAACGGCTGCACACCCACCGGTCGCTGCACGGGGCGATCCCGGGGCCGATGGAGGCCTGGCTGGTGCTGCGCGGGGTCCGCACCCTGCACCTGCGCCTGGAGCGGGCGCAGGCGGGTGCGCAGGTGCTGGCCGGGCGGCTGGCGGAGCAGCCGGCGGTCCGTCGGGTGCGCTACCCGGGGTTCGGCGGGATGCTCTCGGTCGAGGTCCTCGGCGGCGCCGAGGGGGCCGAGCGGGTCTGCGCGGCGACCCGGCTGTGGACCCACTCGACGAGCCTGGGCGGCGTGGAGAGCCAGATCGAGCGCCGTCGCCGCCACCCCCTGGAGGTCGCGACCGTGCCCGAGGACCTCGTGCGCCTGTCGGTCGGGGTCGAGGACGTCGAGGACCTCTGGGCCGACCTGGCCCAGGCGCTGGACAGGGCGCTGGACTCGGCCTGATCCCGCACCGGACGCGTGGTCGGGACGCACCGGACGCGTGGTCGGGACGCACCGGACGCGTGGTCGGGACGCACCGGACGCGTGGTCGGGACGCACCGGACGCGCGTCAGTGCCGCGTGTACCCGTAGTGGTCGGACTGCCGCTCGTTGATCCAGACCTCCTTGATGCCGTCGGGGTCGGCGACCTGGACGGTCCGGCTGTAGGTCTCGTCGATCAGGGCCGCCCGGACGCCCGCCTCCGTGAGCAGGGCCAGCGCCTCCTCCACGTCTGCGTCCCACTCGAAGGCCAGCTCGAGCGCCGGGGCGTCGGCGTGGTGGACCGCCGCGAGCCCTCCGCCGTCGCAGGCCAGGTCGGTCCAGGTCCCGTCGTCGGCGACCAGGCGGGCGCGCGCCCCGATGCCCTCGAGGATGCCGCGCGCCGTCGCCGTGTCGCGGGCGTACCAGATCGGCAGGCTGACGAGGCGCCGGTCGGCCGGCGGGCCGTCCTCCTCGACCGGGGTGGGCGCGTCGAGGGTGAAGGTGGTGCCGTCGGGCGCCGACACCACGCCCGCCTCGCCGTGGTCGGGGTGGCCCAGGGTGATCGGCACGCCTGCCGCCGCCGCCGCGGCGACCGCCTCGGGCACGGGTGTCGTCGTCGAGAAGGCGAGCGCCGTGCCGGGCGGCTGCGCGTCGCTCGCCTGGTGCAGGGCCACGCGGCCCGAGCCCACGGCATACACCAGCCAGCCGGGCCGCTCGAGGAGGAGGCGCGCGCCCAGCGCCTCGAGGAGGCGCTGCCAGGCGGGGATGTCCGCGGTGAAGCGGATGGGCTGGGCGGTCAGGTCGGTGATCATGCGTCGTCCTCCGCGGTCGAGGTGAGGTATGCCCGGAGCGCCTTCTCGACCAACGCGGACAGGCTGATGGCCTCGTCGATGCCGCGGTGCTTGATCTGGGTGATCAGGTCCGTGGGCAGGTAGACGTTGAACTGCGCCTTCTGGGTCATCCTAGGATGCTAGCAATCTAGTACCACCGCAGCAAGGGGGACCGGGCGTGAGGCCGCGGGTGGTGCGGCGCTGGACTCCGCCTGATCCCGCACCGGACGCGTGGTCGGGACGCACCGGACGCGCGTCCCTAGGATGACGGCATGAGCCTCTTCGTGGTGCACTACACCTACTCCGACGACACCGCGGCCCGCGACGAGCACCGGCCCGCGCACCGCGAGTTCCTCGGCGGCCTGGCGCAGGAGGGCACCGCCCTGCTGACCGGCCCGTACGCCGACGTGGAGGAGGCGCCCGACGCCGCCATGCTCCTGCTGCGCGGGGACAGCGCGGCCGACCTGGCCGAGCTCCTGCGGGAGGACCCGTTCCAGCAGCTGGGTCTGGTGGAGCAGGTGGCCATCCGGGAGTGGACCCCCGTGCTCGGCTCGTGGTTCGACGGGGCGCTCGCCGGCGAGCTCTGACCGGGCCGGCCCTCCTCGAGTCGTCCTTCCGGGTGTCCGGGGCGGCCGCGCCGCGCGACCAGAGCGGTCCTACCGTGCGTCCGGCGCGGGGGTGACGAAGGTGCCGGCCGAGCCGTCCACCAGCGCGGCGACCTCGTCCAGGCTGCCGATCGCCGCCGCCACCTGAGGGCGGTCCTGCCCCGAGCCGCGGGCGGCGACCTCGACGAAGCGGCATACCGCCTCGACCTTGGGCCCCATGGACCCGGCGGGCAGGTCGAGGGCGCGCAGCTCCTCGGGGGTCGTGCGCCGGATCTCCCGCTGGTGGTCGGTGCCGTAGCCCTCCATGACCGCCGGCACGTCGGTGAGCACGAGCAGCCGGTCGGCCCCGAGCCGGTGCGCGAGCAGCGCGGCCGACAGGTCCTTGTCGATGACCGCCTCCACGCCCTGCAGGTCACCGCTGCCCGTGCGGACGACCGGCACCCCACCGCCGCCGGCGCAGACGACGATGACGGACTCGTCGAGCAGGTGGTCGATGAGCCGGGTCTCGATGATCTCCCGCGGCCGCGGCGACGGCACGACGCGGCGCCAGTGCTCGCCGTCGGCCTCGACCTGCCACCCGTGCCGGTCGGCCAGCTCGCGCGCGGTCGCCTCGTCGTAGACCTCGCCCACGAACTTCGTGGGCCGCGCGAAGGCCGGGTCGTCGGCGTCGACGAGGGTCTGGTTGAGCACCGCGGCGAACTGCCGGTAGGGCCGCTCGTTGCCGATCGCCTGCAGGATCCAGTAGCCGATGAGCCCTTGCGTCATGGCCCCCAGCGCGTCGAAGGGGTAGGGCTGGCTCAGCCGGGCGTCGTCCGCGCTCTCCATCGCGAGGATGCCGACCTGCGGTCCGTTGCCGTGCGTGATGACGACCTGGTGGTCGTCGGTCAGCGGCGCGAGGGCCCGCATGGCGCGGCGGATGTTGGCGACCTGCGCCGCGGCATCGGGCACCTGCCCACGCTGCAGCAGCGCGTTGCCCCCGAGGGCGACGACGATCCTCATGGCCGGAGTATGCCGTGCGGCCCGGTCGGCGACCGGCTGCGCCGCGCGGGCCCGTGACGACGCGTGGGACGATGGACGCGTGGACGCCTGGCAGTCCTTCCCGATCGGCCTCGCCCTCGCCTTCCTGTGGGGCGTGGCCATGCTGCGTGGCCAGGCGACCTACTGGATCGCGCGCAGCGTGACCGAGCAGACGCTGCGGCATACCCGCCCCACCTCGGGCTGGCGCGCCGCGGTCCACCGCTGGCTGTCCAGCGACGCCCTCGACCGCGGCCGCGGGGCGGTGGAGCGCTGCGGCATCGGCGCGGTGCCGCTGTGCTACCTCACGGTCGGGCTGCAGACGGTGGTGCTGGCCTCGGCGGGTGTGCTGCGGATGCGGTGGTGGCGCTTCACCCTCGCGCAGTCCGTGGGCGCCGCGGCCTGGGCCGCGATCTACGCGACCGTCGGCTTCGCGATCTGGGCGCTCGCCCTCGAGGCCCTGCTCGCGGGCGGCCCGTGGCTCGTCGCCGGTGTCGCGGTCGCGCTCACCCTGGTGCTCGCGCTCGGGCACCGGTGGTATGCCGTGCGCCGTCGCGGGACCTCCGCCGACGGGGTCACGACGACGCGGTCGCGTCCTGCCTCTGCTCCTCGATGATCTCGAGCATCCGGTCCGCGGGGTAGGCGCCCTGCAGCACCTGGGTGTTGATGAGGAAGGTGGGGGTGGAGGAGACGCCGATGGCCCGGGCCTCGGCGCTGTCGGCCTCGACCGCCGCGGCCAGGTCGGCGTCGTCGAGGTCGGCCTCGAACTGCTCGAGGTCGGCGATCCCGACCTCCTCGGCGATGTCGACGAGGTCCTTCCGGCCGTACTCCCCGTGGCCGTCCGTGGACAGCGCGAAGACGGCGCTCTGGAACTCCTCCAGCCGGTCCTGCTCCGCCGCGGCACGGCCGGCCACGGCGGCGAGCTGGGAGGTCTCGTCGAAGATGACGAAGTCGCGGAACTCGATGCGCAGCGTGCCGTCGTCGACCAGCGGCAGCAGCTCGGGCCGGATCTCGAGGTGGAACTGCGCGCAGTAGGGGCAGCGGTAGTCGGCGTACTCGATCATGACGACCGGCGCGTCCACCTCGCCCACGGCCATGGGGTCCTGCGGGTCGCGGCGCTGCAGGTCCAGCATCATCTGCGCGACCTCAGGGGGAGGGGTCTGCTCCGCGGCTCCCGGGTCCGCCGGCGCAGGCTCGGCCGCGGACCCCTCGTCGGTCGGCGTGGACCCGTCCGGCGCGCTCCCGCCGTCCTCCTGGGTGCCGCCCTGGGTGCCGCCCTCGCCCTCGTCCGCACCGCCCTCGGCACCGTCCTCCTCGGGCGTGGACTGCGCGCCGGCCGACGGCGACGGGGTGGCTGCCTGCTCGGCACCGCGCTCGGCCAGGGCCAGCCAGGCGATGAAGGCCGTCGCCAGCGCGACGACCACCGCGGCCACGGCCCAGGCGACCGCGACGACGGTGCGGTCGGTGCGGGGCTGGGGCGAGGTCGGCGTGCTCACCCGGCCAGCGTCGCACACCGGTCCGACGCTGCTGCCAGGATGGTCCGGTGCGCGCCTTCATCGCCCTGCTGCCGCCGGACGCAGTCACCGAGGAGCTCGTCCGCTTCCTCGAGCCGCGGCAGGACGCGCTGGCTCCCCGGGGGGACTGGCGCTGGACCCGCAGCGAGCAGCGCCACCTGACCCTGGCGTTCCTGCCCGAGCTGGAGGAGTGGCGCGAGGAGGAGCTGGTCGAGGCGGGGGCAGCCTGGGCGGGGCGGAACCACCCGCTGCGGCTCGCCCTGCGGGGGGCCGGCGCGTTCCCCGACCCCGGCGCCGCGCGGGTCCTGTGGGCGGGGGTCGAGGAGCCGTCCGCCGGATCGCTCGGCGCCTGGGCGCAGGCGCTCCGCTCGCTCGCCAGCCGGTCCGGCGTCCGGGTCGACGGCACCCGGTTCAGCGCTCACGTCACCCTGGCCCGCTCCGCCGGCCGACCGCGCCCGGCCGGTCACCTGGTGCAGGCGCTGGACACGCTGCATACCTCGTCGTGGCGGGCGGACGCGGTCTGTCTCGTGCGCTCCGAGCTCGGCCAGGGCCCCGGCGGCACGCCCCGGTATGCCGTCCGCCACACCTGGTCCCTCGCCTGACCGCCCGCGACAGGCCGCCCGACCGCCGGGCCGCCCCTGGCCTGCCGTCGCCCCGGGCCTCGCGAGCCCCGCGCCGCTCAGGGCTGCTCGGTCGCCCCGGCCTCGTCCGACGGGCCGTCCCCGCCCGTCCCGTCGTCGATCTCCGGCAGCTCCAGCGGCGGGAGCGTGGTGACGACGGCGTCGTCCGGCGGGGTGACCTCCACCTGCGTCGGGTCGGCCTCGGCGTCCTCGAGCAGCGCCTCGACCGCCTGCACCTCGACCCCCTGGTCCGGCGAGCACGACCGGTCCGCCGGGACCTGCGGCTGGATGGAGCGGCCGTTGATGAGGCTGACGTCGTCGAACTGGGGGCGGCCGGACACGAGGTTGCGGTAGCTGTAGCGGGTGAGGCTGCTGATCGCGCAGTCCTCCCCGAAGGTGAGGATGTCGAAGCTGTAGGCGTGCCCCTCGAGCTCGCCGGCGGTCTCCGGGTCCTCCTGCGCCGCCTCCTGCGCCTGCTCGGTGAGCGGCGGCAGCCGGAACTGGTTGACCAGCCCGCCGCCGGTGAACGACCCGACCTGCAGGTGCTGCCCGGTGAGGTCGGGGACGTGCATGTGCCCGTTGATCGTCACGGCGCCCGCGGTGACCCGGTCGGCGGCATAGGGCTGGTGGGTGAGCACGATGTCGCTCGGCGGCAGCCCGGCGGTCGCCTCCCGGAAGCGCTGCGCGAGCGCGGCCTGGTCGGCGCCGTAGTCGTCGCTGCGCTGGTTGAAGTACCGGCTGTCGTTGAACCCGGTCACGGTCACGCCGTTGACGGTGATCTGCTGCAGCTCGCCCTCGGTCGGCTCGACGAGCAGCACGTTGGGCACCTGCGCCATCCGCCGCAGCACGCCCTCGTCCCCGGCGGAGGCGCCGTCGTGGTTGCCGCGCACGAAGAGGTACGGCACCCCTAGGCTCTCGATGCCCTCGTAGATGTCGGTGAGGTCACCCTCGTCCTGGCGACCGAAGTTGACGAGGTCACCGGCGTCGATGACGGCGTCGATGTCCTGGGTCTGCACGATCTCGCGCATGAGCGGGTACTGGTTGAGCCCGTGGATGTCGCTCACGAGCAGGAACCGGGCGGCCGGCTCGCTCTGGCCCCCGTCCGGGCTGAACTCCTCGCGCATGGCCGAGGACAGCGCCAGCAGGTTGGTGACGTAGACCGCGCCCTGGTCGGCCTTGCGGTCCAGGCCGGCGAGGATGTCGGTGTTCTGCTCGACGAGCGAGAGCAGGCTGGTGGTGCGGAACTCGGCGACCCGGTCGGTCCGGTAGGTGAGGTATGCCGCCGTCCCCGGCACGAGCATCGCCAGCACCGTCGCGACGGCCGAGGCCACGAGACCGCGCGCCACGTGGGCGGGCCGGGCCGCGGCATACGCCAGCATGAGGAGCGCGGTCGTGACCAGGGCACCGGCGGCGAACTTCCAGGCGAGCTCGGCCACGCCGTCGTCGATGGCCGCGCGCAGCTCGGCCGGCGTCGGCTCCAGGTCGGCGGTGCGCAGCTGGCCGCGGCGCAGCAGGTCGGTGACCTCCTCGCGCACCTGGACGCGCGCCTCCAGGCCCGGCGCGGGCATCACCCGGCGCTCGAAGGACACCTCCATGTCGCCGACGACGGTCGGCAGGAGCACGGTGGAGTCGAGGCGCGGCTGGATCGAGATGTCCGCGGCGAAGTAGCGGGTCTGCGTGTGCACCGGCCACAGCTGGGTGGCCGCCACGCCGCCGGTCCACGCGACCACGAGCAGCAGGGCCACGACGCCGGTGCGCCGCAGCCAGGGGGCCGCTGCCGCGGTGCTCCGCCGGATGTCCATCGGCCGCAGCCTAGCGACCGGTTCGCCCGGGTCCCGTGCACGGTAACGTCGGTGGTCATGACCGAGCACGTGGACGTCGTCGTCGTGGGCGCCGGGCTCGCCGGTCTGGTGGCGACCGCCGAGCTGGTCGCCGCCGGGCGGCGGGTGGCCCTGGTGGACCAGGAGCGGACCGAGCACCTGGGCGGCCAGGCCTGGTGGAGCTTCGGCGGCCTCTTCCTCGTGGACAGCCCGGAGCAGCGGCGGCTGCGCATCCACGACTCGGTCGACCTCGCCTGGCAGGACTGGTGCGGGAGCGCCGGCTGGGACCGGGACGGGGAGGCGGGCCGGACGGGGGAGGACGACTGGGGCCGTCGCTGGGCCCGGGCCTACGTCGAGTGGGCGGCCGGGGAGAAACGGGCCTGGCTGCGCGAGCGCGGGGTCCGCCTCTTCCCCGTGGTCGGGTGGGCCGAGCGCGGCGACGGCACGGCCAGCGGCCACGGCAACTCGGTGCCGCGCTTCCACCTCACCTGGGGCACCGGGCCCGGGCTGGTCGAGCCCTTCGAGCGGGCGGTCCGCGACGGGGTGGCCGCCGGGCTCGTGCAGCTGCGCGGACGGCACCGGGTCACCGGGCTGGTGACCAGCGGCGGCGCGGTCACCGGGGTGCGCTGCGCCCTCCTCGCCGAGGACCCGGTCGGCCGGGGTATGCCGTCCTCCCGCACCGTCGTGGGCGAGGTGGAGATCGAGGCGGGGGCGGTCGTCGTCACCAGCGGCGGCATCGGCGCCAACCACGAGCTGGTCCGCCGCTTCTGGCCCGAGCGTCTCGGCCCGCCCCCGCGGGAGGTCGTCACGGGGGTGCCGGCCCACGTCGACGGGTCGATGCTCGACCCGCTGGAGTCGGCCGGGGCCCGGCTGGTCAACCGCGACCGGATGTGGCACTACGTCGAGGGCCTGGCCAACCACACGCCGGTCTGGCCCGGGCACGGCATCCGCATCCTGCCCGGCCCCAGCAGCCTGTGGCTGGACGCGACCGGGCGCCGGCTCCCCGCGCCATACCTCCCGGGGTTCGACACCCTCGGCACCCTCGCGCACCTGCGCCGGAGCCAGCCCGAGCACGACCACAGCTGGTTCGTGGCCAGCCGCACCGTGCTCGGCAAGGAGTACGCCCTCTCCGGCTCCGAGCAGAACCCGGACCTCACCGGCCGGTCCGTGCGGCAGGTGCTGGGGCGGGTCACCACGGACGTGCCCGCTCCGGTCCAGGCCTTCGTCGACCACGGCGCGGACGTGGTGGAGGCGGACACCGTCGAGGAGCTGGTGGCCCGGATGAACGCGCTCACCGGGGCCGAGCTCGTGGACGCAGCCCAGGTGCGCGAGCTGGTCGAGGCGCGGGACCGGGAGCTGGCCAACGGCTACGGCAAGGACGTGCAGACCGCGCTGGTCCGCGCTGCCCGGCGCTCGCTGGGCGACCGGCTCATCCGCACCGCGCCCCCGCACCGCTTCCTCGACCCGCGGCACGGCCCGCTCGTCGCGGTCCGGCTGCGCGTCCTCACCCGCAAGACCCTCGGCGGGGTGCAGACCGACCTGGCCTCCCGGGCCCTGGATGCCGACGGGTCGCCGGTGCCGGGCCTGTACGCCGCGGGCGAGGTCGCGGGGTTCGGCGGTGGTGGGGTGCACGGCTACCGGTCGCTGGAGGGGACCTTCCTCGGCGGCTGTCTGTTCACCGGGCGGGCGGCCGGTCGGGCGGCTGCCGACGCGACCTCCTGACGCCGGCACGTCGCGGGGAGGACGTCATGGTCCCGCCTGCCCTTCTGGACATAGCTTTCTGGGGAACGGGTCCCAGAACGCCATGTCCAGAACGGCAGGTGGGTGGCCGTGCTCCCCAGGAACCGAGGTCCAGAACGGCGGGCGGGCGGCCGTGTGGTTGGCTGACCGGATGGACCTCTCGACCTTGCGACGCAAGCTGAGCACGGCCGCGCTGGTCGGCTTCCGGGTCACGCCCGGGCCGCTCAAGCGGCTCGCCGTGCGGACGGTCGCGCCCAGCTACACGGTCGGGGCGGTCTGCGTCGTCGAGCACGGCGGGGAGATCCTCGTGCTGTGGCAGCCGCACCGCCGCGGGTGGAGCCTGCCGGGCGGGCTGCTCGGGCGGGGCGAGGAGCCGGCCGACGCGGTGCGGCGCGAGGTGGCCGAGGAGGTCGGGCTCGACATCGACCCCGGCGACCCGGTGACCGTGCGGGTCGACGCGCTGGAGCAGGGGGTGGACGTCGTCTTCCGGGTCCTCCTCGACGAGCGCCCCGACCTCGACCTGGCCACCGAGGCCCGCAAGGCCCGGTGGACCCGGCGCAGCGAGCTGGGCGCGGCCGACCGGGACACCCGGGGCATCCTCGCCGCCCTGGACCGGGCGGGTATGCCGGCGCGGCCGGGGCGGCTGCTCGACGCGCAGGAGTAGGCCCGGCTGGGGCAGCGCGACCCCGCTCGCCGTGAGGGGTGGCTGTGCACGCTTCTGCAGCCGAGACGGAGGGAAGACCCTGCGCACCGGCTGCACACCCGTGCACAGGTTCCGTTCCGGTGCACCGGCTGCATACCGGTGTACAGGTTGCCTATCCGTGCACAGGCTCCGTTGCGGGTGCCCAGGTCAGGGCCCGGTATGCCCGGCCCGCTCGAGGTCCCCGGCCCTCAGCCCGCGACGGTGAGCAGGATCTTGCCGATGTGCTGGCTGGCCTCCATCTCGCGGTGGGCGGCGGCGGCCTCCTCCAGCGGGTGGCGGGACTGGACGAGCGGGCGCACGCGGCCCTGGGCGACCCAGGGCCACACGTGCTCGCGCACGGCGGCCACGATCTCGGCCTTGTCCTCGAGCGACCGGGAGCGCAGCGAGGTGGCCTGGACGCGGCCGCGCTTGGCCAGGAGGGCGCCCAGGTCGAGCTCGCCGGTCCGGCCACCGAGCAGGCCGATGACCACGAGGCGCCCGTCCCGGGCGAGGGCACGGACGTTGTCCGCGAGGTACTTCGCGCCCACCACGTCGAGGATGACGTCGGCACCCCGGCCGTCGGTCGCGGCCTTGACCTCCTCGACGAAGTCCTGCTCGCGGTAGTTGACCAGGACGTCGGCGCCGAGATCGCGACAGGCCGCGAGCTTGTCCGCCGACCCGGCGGTCACCGCCACGTGGGCGCCGAGGGCCTTGGCCACCTGGATGGCCATCGTCCCGATGCCGCTCGAGCCGCCGTGCAGCAGCACGGTCTCGCCCTCGCCCAGCCCGGCCTCCATCACCAGGTTGCTCCAGACCGTGCACGCCACCTCGGGCAGTGCGGCGGCGTCCTCGAGCGGTATGCCGTCGGGCACCGGCAGCAGCTGGCCGACCGGGACGGCGACGGTCTCGGCATACCCCCCGCCGGCGAGCAGGGCGCACACCTCGTCGCCGACCGACCAGCCCGCGTCCTCGGTGCCCTCGCCGAGGGCGCCGATCCGGCCGCTGACCTCGAGGCCGGGCAGCTCGGAGGCTCCGGGCGGGGGCGGGTAGGCGCCCTTGCGCTGCATGACGTCCGCCCGGTTGACGCCGGCGGCGACGACGTCGACGAGCACCTCGCCCGGGCCGGCGGTGGGGGTGGGGACGTCGGCGGGGACCAGGGCGTCGGCCTCACCGGGCTCGGGGATCGTGATCGCTCGCATGGCCCCAACGTAACGGGCGGCAGGACGTGTCGTCGGACGGGCCGCCCGGCGCCTCAGAGCGTGACGACCCACTCGGCGTAGAACAGCCCCAGCCCGGCGGCGACGCAGATCCCGGCGATGATCCAGAAGCGGATGACGATGGTGATCTCCGCCCACCCCAGCAGCTCGAAGTGGTGGTGCAGCGGGGCCATGCGGAAGACCCGCCGTCCGGTCGTCTTGAAGCTGATGACCTGGATGATCACCGAGGCCGTGATGATGACGAAGAGCCCGCCGAGGACCACGAGGAGCAGCTGGGTGTGGGTGAGGATGGCCATGCCGGCCAGGGCCGCACCCAGGGAGAGCGAGCCGGTGTCGCCCATGATGATGGCCGCGGGCGAGGCGTTCCACCACAGGAACCCGGCGCAGGCCCCGGAGATCGAGGCGGCGACGACCGCGAGGTCCAGCGCGTTGCTGATCGAGTAGCAGTTGGACCCCGGCGCGATGCCGCAGCCCTGGTTGTGCTGCCACATCGCGATGACGACGTAGGCGCCGAAGACCATCGTCGAGGCACCGGTCGCGAGACCGTCCAGGCCGTCGGTGATGTTGACCCCGTTGGACGCCCCGGTGATGAGCAGGTTCGACCACAGGAGGAAGAGGACGAGCCCGACGAGCGGGCCGGCGAAGGCGAGGTCGAGCGGGGTGTCGCGGACGAAGGAGATCGCGGTCGAGGCCGGGGAGCGGCCCTCCTCGTCGGTGACGAGCAGCGCGGCGAGCGCGAAGACCACCGTCACCAGGGTCTGGCCGACGAGCTTCTGGCCCGAGGTGAGCCCGAGGCTGCGCTCCTTGCGGATCTTGGTGTAGTCGTCGAAGAAGCCGATGACGCCCAGCCCGGTCAGCAGGAAGAGCACGAGCAGGGCGTTGATCGAGAGGCGGGTGGCGGTGACGTCGAGCATCCCCGTGAGGTCGAGGAGCAGGACGCCGGCGTGCGACCCGAAGTAGCCCAGCAGGGCCGCCCCGATGATGACGGCGCCGCCCATGGTGGGCTTGCCCCGCTTGACGTGGTGGTGGGTCAGGTCGTCCCGGATGAACTGGCCGTAGCTGCGCCGGACGAGGAAGCGGATGAACAGCGGCGTGCACAGGAGCGCGACGAGCATCGCGAGCCCGCCGGCGAGCATGACGTTGACCATCGAGTCCCTTCCTGCCCGCTCCCGCCGGCCCGGTCGGGCCGTGGGCGACCCAGCCGGACCACTCTAGACCCGCGGCGACCGCCCGGCCGGGGTGTCGGGCCGCGCGTCGCCGGGCCGGCCGACGTCCCCGGTCGAGGACCGCTAGCCGATGAGGATGCCGGCGATCGCGGCGCTCATGAGGTTGGCCAGGGTGGCGGCGAGGATGGCCCGGATGCCCAGCTGCGCGATCTCGTGCCGACGGTCCTTGATGAGGCCGCCCAGCCCGCCGAGCAGGATGCCCAGCGAGCCGAGGTTGGCGAAACCGGTGAGGGCGAAGGTGACGATCGCCGCCGTCTTGGGGCTGAACTCGTCGATGACCGGCGCGAAGTTGGAGAAGGCCACGAACTCGTTGACGACGACCTTCTGCCCGACGAAGCTCCCGGCGCTGGTGGCCTCGCTCCACGGGACCCCGATGACGGTCATGATCGGGGCGAAGACGTAGCCGAGGATCTGCTCGAAGGTGATGTCGGGCTGCCCGAACCACCCCCCGACCGTGCCGATGAGCAGGTTGACCAGGGCGATGAGAGAGATGAACGCCAGCAGCATGGCGCCGATGTTGAGCGCGAGCTTGAGCCCGTCCGCGGCGCCCGAGGCGGCGGCGTCGATGACGTTGCGGTACTCCATCCCCTCGAGCTCGTCGTCGTCCTCGTCATCCTCGGCCGCCGCCGCGCCCGCGTCGTCGCTCTCGTCCCCGGCCGTCGTCGCGTCCGTGTCGTTCTCCTCCTCCTCCGGGGGCACGTCGTCGGCCTCCTCCGGCAGCACCAGCTTGGCCATGAGCAGCGCGCCGGGTGCCGCCATGAAGGAGGCGGCGATGAGGTACTCCAGCGGCGCGCCGAGGAGGGAGTAGCCGACGAGCACCGACCCGGCCACGGTCGACAGGCCACCCACCATGACGGCGAAGAGCCCGGACGTCGTCAGGCCGCGCAGGTAGGGGCGGATGACCAGGGGTGCCTCGGTCTGGCCGACGAAGATGTTGGCCGCCGCGTTGACCGACTCGGCCTTGCGGGTGCCCAGCGCCCAGCCGAGCGCCGAGCCCAGGCGCTCGACGACGAACTGCAGGATCTTGAAGTGGTAGAGCACCGCGGTCAGCGAGGCGAAGAAGATGATGACCGGCAGCACCTGGAAGGCGAAGACCGAGCCGGCGTCCTCGCCCTGCGGCAGCACCGGGCCGAAGAGGAACTCGATGCCGGCGTTGGCGGAGTTGATGACCGCCTGCACGCCCAGCGACACCTGCTCCAGCGCGCGCTGCCCCCAGGACCAGTAGAGGACGAGGACACCGAAGACGACCTGGATGGTCAGCGCCGCCAGCACGGTGCGCCACCGCACCGCCCGTCGGTTCGTCGAGAGCAGCAGGGCCAGCCCGATGAGCGCTGCCATGCCGCCGATGCCCCAGAGCACATCCATGCTGGACCTCCCGGTATGCGTCGTCGCAGGTGTGCGGCGACCGTACCGCGCCCGGAGGGGCAGGGACGACGCGGCGGGGCCGGTGCTCCGGGATCCGAGAGGCGGGCGCCGCCGTCAGGGGCCGCGGTGGCCCAGGCGGTCGGAGAGCTCGCGGGTGCAGGCGCAGACCTGTCGGACCAGGCCGGGGACGTCCACGTCGTCCTGGGCCGGGTAGGTCACCGCGACCCCGGCGACCGGGTGGCCGGAGTGGTCCAGCACCGCCGAGGCGACCGACGCCAGACCGGGGGTGACCAGGCCGTCCTCCACGGCATACCCCCGGGCCCGGGTCGCCGCGAGCTCACGGCGCAGCTCGGGCAGCGCGCGCGGGCCGGTGCCGTGGCGCTGCACGAAGGACCCCCGGGAGGGGTAGAGCGCGCGGACCTGCGCCGGCGGGAGGGCGGCGAGGATCGCCAGGCCGCTGGCGGTGAGCGTCGCGGGGAGGCGCACGCCGACCTCGGTGACCAGCGAGGGCCGCCCGGCCACCCGCTCCTCGACGACGTAGAGCACGTCCGCGCCGTGCAGCACCGCGAGGTGCGCGTTGTGGCCGGCGGCGTCGGCGAGCCGGGTCAGGCGCGGCCGAGCGAGGCGCTGCAGCGGCGCCTGCCGGGTGTAGGCCGACCCCAGCTCGAAGGCCGCGACCCCCAGCCCGTAGCGCTGCTCCTCGGGCAGGTGCACGGCGAACCCCTGCTCGACGAGGACGGCGAGCAGGTGGTAGGTCGAGGAGCGCGGCAGCCCCAGCTCGCGGGCGACGGTCGCCGCCGCGACCGGGGTCGCGTGCCGGGCGAGGAGGGTGAGGATCGCCAGCGCGTGCCCGGCGGCGGGGGCGTTGCCGGTGGCCATGCTCCCGACCCTATGCCCGCTCCCGGGCCCCGCCTCGCCGCACCGGACGTGCGTCGGTGCCCACCGGACGGGGCAGGGTCAGCGGCCGGAGGGGTCGCAGTCGGCGAGACCGCCGCCGTCGCCGAGGGTGGCCTTGAGGGCCAGCACCCGCGCCGCCTTCGTCTCGACCGACGCGGCGACGGCGGGGTCCTGCTCGACCAGGGCCAGGGTGGCCTCGACCATGGCGGTATGGATCGCGGGGTCGCCGTTGATGACGACGTCACCGCCGGCGTGCAGGAAGCGGGTGGCGCGCTCACCGGGCGGGACCGCCTGCACCTGTGCCGCGACGCCCAGGTCGTCCGAGACCACCACCCCGTCGTAGCCCAGGTCACCGCGCAGCATCTCCTCGACGACCACGGGGGAGAAGGCCGCCGGGACGCCGGGGTCGATCCGGTCGTAGACCGCGGTGGCCACCATGACCGAGGAGGCGCCGGCGTCCACGACCTCGGCGAACGCCGACAGCTCGGGGTCGTCGCGGCTGGTGTCGACGTCGACGACGCCGGCCGCGAGGTCGGTGTTGCCCTCGACCCGCCCCAGCCCGGGGAAGTGCTTCACGCTCGTGCCCACCCCGGCCCGTTCCATGCCCGCGACGAAGGCCGAGGCCGGGGGCACCACGGTCCGGGCGTCCGGGCCGTACTGCCGGCCCAGCACCCCGACCGGCTCGTTGCGACCGTGGAACTCCGGCGGCACCACTCCCGCGACCGGCGCGAGGTCCAGGTCGACCCCGGCGGCCCGCAGCTGCCCGCCCCACACCTCGGCCCGGCGGGACAGCTCGTCCACGGGCAGCCGGGCCTGCTGCACGGCCGACGGCATCCGCTCGAAGCCGGGGCCCCGCAGGCGCTGCACCTGGCCGCCCTCCTGGTCGACGGCCACGAGCAGGTCCACCCCGTCCGGCTGGTCGTCCACGGCGCGCAGGGCGTCGGTGAGGGCGCGCACCCCGTCGACGCCGGCCTGCGTGTCACCCAGCAGCAGGGCGTGGCCCGTCCCCGTGCTGGCCAGCACCTCGGCGACCTGCGGGGTCACGCCCGACTCCGTGCTCACGCCCAGCATGAAGAGCTGCCCCACCTGCTCGGCCGTCGTGAGGTCCTGCGCGAGGGCCTCGCAGGACCCCGGCGCGGGGTCGCTCGGGGTCGGCGCGGCCACCGGCTCGTCGGAGGAGCTCGCGGCGGCGTCCTCGCCCGGCCCCGTCGACGCGGGTGCGGAACCCGACTGGTCCTCCGGCGCGGAGGTGCCCGGTGCCGTCGTCGCCGAGCCCTCCGGCGCGGCGCTGCTCTGCTGCGCGTCGGGGGTCCCCGGGGCGGGGGCCCGGTCGCTGCACGCGCCGGCGACCAGCGCCGCGGACGCCGCCACGACGACGGCAACAGGACTCAGCCCGCGTCCGCTACGGGTAGGCCTGCCCCGGCAGGGGTGTGGTGCTGCTCGCCGTGCGGCGATGTCACTCGCTCCCGGGCGCCCAGATGCGGTCGAGGTAGTCCCGCATCGAGCGGTCGGAGGAGAAGAAGCCGCAGCGGGCCACGTTGAGGATCGTCGAGCGGCTCCACCCCTCGGGGTCGGCGTAGGCCCGCTCGACGCGGTCCTGGGCCCCGAGGTAGGCGTCGAACCCGGCGAGCGCCATGAACGGGTCGTGGTTGAGCAGGTTGTCGAGGACCGCCGACACCGCGCCCGGGTCGCCGCCGGTGAAGTGGCCGCTGCCGATGAGGTCGATGGTCGCCTTGAGCACCGGGTCGCCCTCGTAGTAGGCGCTGGGGACGTAGCCGCGCTGGCGCAGCTCCTCCACCTCGGGCTCGGTCATGCCGAAGAGGAAGAAGTGGTCCTCGCCCACGAGGTCGAGGATCTCGACGTTGGCGCCGTCCAGGGTGCCGATGGTGAGGGCGCCGTTGAGCGCGAACTTCATGTTGCCCGTGCCCGAGGCCTCCTTGCCGGCCAGCGAGATCTGCTCGGACAGGTCGGCGGCCGGGATGACCTTCTCGGCGAGGGTGACGTTGTAGTTGGCCGGGAAGAGCACCTGCAGCCGGCCGTCCATGACCGGGTCGGTGTTGACCTTGGCGGCGACGGCGTTGATGAGGTAGATGATCTCCTTGGCCATGTGGTAGCCGGGGGCGGCCTTGGCGCCGAAGAGCACGGTGCGCGGCGTGACCTGCTCGACCGGGGTGCGCCCGGAGAGGACCCCCTCGTAGACCGACACGACGTGCAGCAGCTTGAGGGTCTGCCGCTTGTACTCGTGCAGCCGCTTGACCATGACGTCGAGCAGGTGGTCCTGGCGCAGCTCGACGCCGTCGCGCACCCGCAGCAGGTCACCCAGGCGCGCCTTGTTGGCGGCCTTGACCTCCCGGAACCGCTGCCGGAACTCGGGGTCGTCGGCATACGGCTCCAGCTCGCGCAGCCGGTCCAGGTCGGTGACCCAGCCGTCGCCGATCGTGTCGGTGATGAGCGAGGAGAGCTTGCGGTTGGCCAGCCGCAGGAAGCGGCGGGGGGTGATGCCGTTGGTGACGTTGGTGAACTTCTCCGGCCACATCGCGTTGAAGTCGGGCAGGACGTCGTCCCGCAGCAGCTGGCTGTGCAGCTCGGCGACCCCGTTGACCTTCGCGCCCGCGACGGTCGCGAGGTAGGCCATGCGCACCGCCCGCTGCGGCTGCTCGGCGATGATCGACATCCGGCGGATCCGGCCCTCGTCACCCGGGAAGGCCTCGCGCACCTCGAGCAGGAACTCCTCGTTGATGCGGTAGATGATCTCCAGGTGGCGCGGCAGCAGCCGGCCCAGGAGCTCGACCGGCCACACCTCGAGCGCCTCCGGCAGGAGGGTGTGGCAGGTGTAGGCGAAGCACTGCCGGGTGATGCCCCACGCCTCGTCCCAGTCGAAGCCCTTCTCGTCGACGAGGATGCGCATGAGCTCGGGCACCGCGATGACCGGGTGGGTGTCGTTGAGCTGGAAGATGATCCGCTCGGGCAGCCGGTGCAGGTCGAAGTCGCGGGGCAGGGTGTTCTCGATGAAGTCGCGCAGCGAGCACGCCACGAAGAAGTACTGCTGCTGCAGCCGCAGCTCCTTGCCCTGCGGGGTGGAGTCGTCGGGGTAGAGCACCTTGGAGATGTTCTCCGCGAAGATCTCGGCGCGGGAGGCCTGCGCGTAGTCGCCCCGGTTGAAGGTCTGCAGGTCGAAGGCCTGGTTGGCCTCGGCGCTCCACAGCCTCAGGGTGTTGACGACGCCGTTGCGGAAGCCGGGCACCATGTAGTGGTAGGGCACGCCGCGGACCTGCCAGGACGGGGTCCAGCGGGTGCGCTCCCGGCCCTGCTCGTCGGCAGACGTCTCGGTGTGCCCGGCGAAGCCGACCTGCACGGCGCGCTCGGGGTGCGGGAACTCCCACGGGCTGCCCAGCCGCAGCCAGCTGTCCGGCTCCTCGACCTGGCGGTGGTCGACGAAGGTCTGCCGGAAGATGCCGTACTCGTAGCGGATGCCGTAGCCGATGCAGGCGACGTCCATCGTGGCGAGCGAGTCGACGAAGCAGGCGGCCAGGCGCCCGAGGCCGCCGTTGCCGAGGCCGGGCTCGACCTCCTGGCCGCGGACGGCCGCCATGTCGATCCCGCAGCGCTCCATCGCCTGGTCCGCGATGTCCTGCAGGTCGCTGGCCAGCAGGTTGTTGCCGAGCTGACGCCCCAGGAGGTACTCCGCCGACAGGTAGCCGACGACCTTGGTCTCCTCCTTGCGGCGGCGGTGGCCGGTCTCCAGCCACGAGGCCATGAGGTAGGAGCGGACGGTCCGCGCCAGCGCGAGGTACTGGTCGTTGATCGTCGACTGCGACAGCTTGACGCCCTGGCCGAAGTTGAGCTGGTCGAGGAACTCCCGCACGAAGCCGTCGACGGTGGCCGGGGGAGAGGTCACCGGGCCGGTCGCGAGCTCGTGCGTGGCCTCGAAGCTCGGGCCCCGCCGGTTGGCGTCGGCGGACGGGCTCTCGTCGGTGATCACAGGCTGTGGATGCGTGGAGGTCACGAGTCGTAAGAGTAGGGCCTAGGTGACGCCACGGCATACCTCGCGCCACGTCGGCGTTGCCCGCAGGACACCGCACGACGACCCCTGCACCGGAGGTACCCACCCGTGACCCCTACCGACCAGCCCCGTCCCGCCCGCGAGGTCCGCCTCGTCGCCCGCCCGCACGGCTGGCCCGAGCCGTCCGACTTCGAGCTCGCCACCAGCGAGCTGCCCGAGCTCGGCGACGGGCAGATCCGGGTCCGCAACGAGCTGCTGTCGGTCGACCCCTACATGCGCGGCCGGATGAACGACACGCGGTCCTACGTCCCGCCCTTCCAGCTGGGCCGGGCGATGGAGGGCGGCGCCGTCGGCGTCGTCCAGGAGTCCCGCGCCGACGGGTATGCCGTGGGGGACCACGTGCTGCACCAGCTCGGCTGGCGCGAGGAGGCGGTCGTGGACGCCGCGGCGGCGCGCGTCGTCGACACCGGGGCGGCGCCCGCCTCGGCCTACCTCGGGGTGCTCGGGATGACCGGGCTCACCGCCTACGCCGGGCTGACGCGGGTGGCGCAGCTGCGCGAGGGGGACATCGTCTTCGTCTCCGGGGCCGCCGGTGCCGTCGGGAGCGTGGCCGGCCAGATCGCCAGGTCCCTCGGCGCCGGCCGGGTCATCGGGAGCGCCGGCTCCCAGGAGAAGGTGGACCACCTGGTCGACGACCTCGGCTTCGACGCCGCCTTCACCTACAAGGACGGCGACGTGGCCGCGCAGCTCGCCGAGCACGCGCCCGACGGGATCGACGTCTACTTCGACAACGTCGGGGGCGACCACCTGGAGGCCGCGGTGGGGGCCCTGCGCCAGGGCGGGCGGATCGCCATCTGCGGCGCGATCTCGGGCTACAACGACACCGAGCCCGCCCCGGGGCCGCGCAACCTCGCCCGGCTCATCCAGGTGCGGGGCACGATGACCGGCTTCCTGGTCGCCGACCACCAGGACCTGGCGGGCGAGTACGCCGCACGGGCCGCCGGGTGGCTGTCCGCGGGGCAGCTGGAGTCGCGCGAGACCGTCGTCGACGGCATCGAGCACGCGGTCGACGCCTTCCTCGGCCTCCTGCGCGGGGACAACACCGGCAAGATGCTCGTCCGCGTCTGACCCGGGCCGGGCAGCTCCCGGTCCGGCCCGCGGTCGTCGCCTGGCGGCGCCTCAGGTATGCCGTCGCGCGGCCCTGCGGGCGGCGGCCGGGACGAGCACCTCGAACCGCTCGAGCACCACGAGGGTGTCGTCGTCGACCGGCTCGCCGTGCGGCGCGGTGGCGGCGAACGCCTCGCGGTGGACGGCCCGCCACTGCTCGACGGTCCGGTCGCCCTCGCCCTCCAGGCGGGCGTGCTCCTCGGTCACGTCCGCGAAGCGGCACACCTCGACGTCGGTGATCCGCACCAGCGCCCGCGGCTGGCCGGCGCCGTCGAGGATGATGGACAGCAGGCCCGGCTCGGGCAGGGCCAGGTCGAGGTCGACCCCGGTGCGGGTGAGGGTGTCGCCGGGGGCGTCGTCGGTGGGCCCGGCCGCCCTCCGGCGGGCCTCCTCCTCGTAGTCGCGGTAGGCGCTCGCGGTCGCGGTCTTGCGGCCGTCGAGGACCAGCTCGAGCAGCCGGTCCGCGGTGGCCGGGTCGTCCTCGTCGCCGAAGCTCCACGCCGGGGGCGGGAGGGTGTCGCTCACCTGCGCCCCGGCATACACCTCGATGCGGTTGAGCTTGCCGCGGATGCGCGCGTCGGCCCAGAACGCCGCGATCGCGCGGTCGCGCTGGCCCGGCTGCTGGTCGGTCGGTGTCGGCTCGTCCACGCCACCCACCCTAGGCTCTGCGGGTGTGAGGCCCTTCCTGCTGCTCGGCACGCGCGCCGAGGACGACGCCGCGGACGACGAGTACGCCGGCTTCCTGCGCTACGCCGGGCTGACCGAGGCCCAGCTGCACCGGGTCCGCGTGGAGGCGGCGCCGCTGCCGACGGTCGACCTCGGCGCCTACAGCGGGTTCGTCCTGGGCGGCAGCCCGTTCAACGCCTCCGACGAGCACAAGGGGCAGGTGCAGCAGCGGGTCGAGCGCGACCTCGCGGGCCTGGTCCGCCGCGTCGTCGAGGCGGACGTGCCGTTCCTCGGGGCCTGCTACGGCATCGGCGTGCTGGGGCTGGCCTGCGGCGGGACCGTCGACCGCAGGTACGGCGAGGCGCCCGCCGCGGTGGAGATCTCGCTCACCGAGCAGGGCCGGGCCGACCCGCTGCTGGCCGGTCTGCCGGACCCCTTCCACGCGATCGTCGGCCACAAGGAGGCCTGCGCCGTGCTGCCGCCCGGTGCCGAGCTGCTCGCGTCCTCGGCGGGCTGCCCGACGCAGATGTTCCGGATGGGCCGCCACGTCTACGCCACGCAGTTCCACCCCGAGCTGGACGCGGAGTCGCTGGAGCGTCGGCTGCACATCTACGCCGGTCACGGCTACTGCGAGCCGGAGGAGGTCGCTCCCATCGTGGCCCAGGCCAGGTCCGTCGACCTCGGGCACGTCCGCAGCCTGCTGCCCGCCTTCGTCGAGCGCTTCGGGCGTCCTACCGCGACCTGAGCAGAGAAAGGTCCTCGAGGCAGGGGTTGCGCCACCTGCGTCGGGCGTCCTTCTCTGCTCAGGCTCCCTCGGGGGTGGGCCGGCGTGGCCTGAGGGGACCCTGGAGTCCGGGATCTGAGACACCGAGCGGCTGCGACCTGGTGACGCGGCGGGCCCGCGACGGTCCAATGGTCTGCATGAGCCGCCTTCCCGAACCTGACAACCCGACCGAGGTGGTCGTCGGCGTCGGCCCGCTGTCGCCCACCGAGGTCGTCGCCGTCGCCCGGCACGGGGCTCGCGTCACGCTGTCCGACGAGGCGGCCGAGGGCATCACCGCGACCCGCCGCATCATCGAGGACCTCGCCGTCGACAGTCGCCCGCACTACGGGATCTCCACCGGCTTCGGGGCGCTGGCCACCACGAGCATCCCGCCGGAGAAGCGCGCCCGGCTGCAGCGCAGCCTGGTCCGCAGCCACGCCGCGGGCTCGGGCCCGGAGGTGGAGCGCGAGGTGACCCGCGCCCTCATGCTGCTGCGGCTGTCGACGCTGGCCACCGGCCGCACCGGGGTCCGGCTCGAGACCGCCCAGGCGTATGCCGCACTCCTCGACGCCGGCATCACCCCCGTCGTGCGCGAGCACGGCTCGCTCGGCTGCTCCGGCGACCTCGCACCGCTCGCCCACTGCGCGCTCGCCGTGCTCGGCGAGGGCATGGTGCGGGTCGGCGCGGCCGCGGGCGCGGACCACGCCACCTGGACGCAGACCCCCCAGGAGCTGCTCCCGGCCGGGGAGGCGCTGGCCCGTGCGGGCATCGCGCCGGTCGAGCTGGCCGAGAAGGAGGGGCTGGCCCTCATCAACGGCACCGACGGCATGCTCGGCATGCTCGTCCTCGCGCTGCACGACCTCGGCACCCTGCTCACCACCGCCGACGTCGCCGCCGCCATGAGCGTCGAGGGCCAGCTGGGGACCGACGACGTCTTCGCCGCCGACCTGCAGGCCCTGCGCCCCCACCCCGGCCAGGCGCGGTCGGCGGAGAACCTGCGCGCCCTCCTGGCCGGCAGCGCGATCCGGGAGTCCCACCGCACCGACGCGTGCACCCGCGTGCAGGACGCCTACTCCCTGCGCTGCTCGCCGCAGGTGCACGGCTCGGCCCGCGACACCTGCGGGTACGCCCGCACCGTCGCCGACCGTGAGCTCGCCGCCGCCATCGACAACCCGGTCGTCACCCTCGACGGGCGGGTGGAGTCCAACGGCAACTTCCACGGCGCCCCGGTGGCGCACGTGCTGGACTTCCTCGCGATCGTCGCGGCCGACGTCGCCGGGATCAGCGAGCGGCGCACCGACCGGTTCCTCGACGTGGCCCGCAGCCACGGGCTCCCGCCGTTCCTCGCCGACGACCCCGGCACCGACAGCGGGCTGATGATCGCGCAGTACACCCAGGCTGCGGTCGTCGCCGAGCTCAAGCGGCTCGCCGCCCCGGCGAGCGTGGACTCCATCCCGTCCTCGGCCATGCAGGAGGACCACGTGAGCATGGGGTGGGGAGCGGCCCGTGCCCTGCGCCGCAGCGTCGACGGGCTGGCCCGGGTCGTGGCCGTCGAGGTGCTCACCGCCGCCCGCGCGCTCGACCTGCGGGCCCCGCTCACCCCCCGCCCGCCACCGCCGCCGTCGTGGCGCTGCTGCGGGAGTCCGGCGTCGAGGGCCCCGGCCCCGACCGCCATCTCAGCCCCGAGATCGAGACCGTCGTCGACCTCGTGCTCGACGGCCGCGTCCGCGCCGCCGCGGAGCAGGTCACCGGGCTGCTCAGCTGACGGCATACCGACACGTCGAAGGAGACGACCATGGAAGGCGCCCGCCCCGTCCGCGCACCCCGCGGCACCCAGCTCACCGCCCGCTCCTGGGCCACCGAGGCCCCGCTGCGGATGCTCATGAACAACCTGGACCCCGAGGTCGCCGAGCGCCCGGACGACCTCGTCGTCTACGGCGGCACCGGTCGCGCCGCCCGTGACTGGCGCAGCTTCGACGCCATGGTCCGCACCCTCACCGACCTCCGCGAGGACGAGACCATGCTGGTCCAGTCCGGCCGGCCGGTCGGTGTCATGCAGACCCACGAGTGGGCGCCGCGGGTGCTCATCGCCAACTCCAACCTCGTGGGCGACTGGGCGACGTGGCCGGAGTTCCGGCGGCTCGAGAAGCTCGGGCTGACGATGTACGGCCAGATGACCGCCGGGTCGTGGATCTACATCGGCACCCAGGGCATCCTCCAGGGCACCTACGAGACCTTCGCGGCGGTCGCCGCCAAGAGGTTCGCGGGGTCGCTCGCCGGCACCCTCACCCTCACCGGCGGCTGCGGGGGCATGGGCGGCGCGCAGCCGCTCGCGGTGACCCTCAACGGCGGGGTGTGCCTGGTCGTGGATGTCGACGAGGCGCGGCTGCGGCGGCGGGTCCGGAGCCGCTACCTCGACGAGGTCGCCGACTCCCTCGACGCCGCGGTGGAGCGCGTGCTCGCGGCCAAGGGTGCTCGCGAGGCCGTCTCGGTGGGGGTCGTCGGCAACGCCGCCGAGGTCTTCCCCGAGCTGCTGCGCCGGGGCGTCGACATCGACGTGGTGACCGACCAGACCTCCGCCCACGACCCGCTGTCCTACCTGCCCACCGGTGTCGACCTCGCCGACTGGCACGAGCTCGCGGAGAAGAAGCCCGAGGAGTTCACCGACCGCGCGCAGGAGTCGATGGCCCGCCACGTCGAGGCGATGGTCGGCTTCCTGGACGCGGGCGCCGAGGTCTTCGACTACGGCAACTCCATCCGCGACGAGGCCCGGCAGGGCGGCTACGACCGGGCCTTCGACTTCCCGGGGTTCGTCCCCGCCTACATCCGGCCGCTCTTCTGCGAGGGCAAGGGGCCGTTCCGGTGGGCCGCGCTCTCCGGCGACCCGAAGGACATCGCCGCGACCGACCAGGCGGTGCTGGACCTCTTCCCCGACAACGACCACCTGCACACGTGGATCCGCGGCGCGCAGGACAGGGTCTCCTTCGAGGGGCTGCCGGCGCGGATCTGCTGGCTGGGCTACGGCGAGCGGGACCGGGCCGGGGTGCGCTTCAACGAGATGGTGGCCTCCGGCGAGGTCAGCGCCCCGCTGGTCATCGGCCGCGACCACTTGGACTGCGGCTCGGTGGCCAGCCCCTACCGCGAGACCGAGGCGATGGCCGACGGCTCCGACGCGATCGCCGACTGGCCGCTGCTCAACGCCATGGTCAACACCGCCTCCGGGGCGTCCTGGGTGTCCCTCCACCACGGCGGGGGCGTCGGCATCGGGCGCTCGCTGCACGCCGGCCAGGTGAGCGTGGCCGACGGCACCGACCTGGCCCGCCGCAAGCTCGAGCGGGTGCTCACCAACGACCCGGGCATGGGGGTCATCCGGCACGTCGACGCCGGCTACGACCGCGCCGACGAGGTCGCCGCCGAGCGCGGGGTGCGGGTGCCCATGCGGGAGGGGGAGTGATGACGGCCCGGACCGGGGGCGTCGCGCCCGAGCGGGCCCCGATGTGGAAGTTCTTCGTCTACTCCGCCGTCGGGGTCCTCATGTTCTTCGTGCCGGTCACCCTCGGGGGCCGGAGCACCATCCCGCTGGACCACGTGGTGTCCTGGCTGCGCGAGGCGGTCCCCGCCGTCCTGCCGTGGTACGCCCTCGCGCTCATCCTCGCCGGCGCCGTGCAGCCCTGGGTCACCGGCAGCTGGCGGCGCAGCACGACCGACCTCGTCTTCTCCGTGGCGCGGGTCGTCGGGCTCGTGGTCGGCGTCATGCTCGTGCTCGGTGTCGGCCCGGCCTGGCTCTTCGCCGACGGCATGGGCCCCTTCCTGCTGAACTCCCTCGTCATCCCGGTCGGGCTGCTGGTGCCGGTCGGGGCGATCTTCCTGGCGCTGCTCACCGGCTACGGCCTCATGGAGTTCATCGGCGTGCTGGCCCGACCGGTCATGCGCCCCGTCTTCCGCACGCCCGGGCGCTCGGCGATCGACGCGGTCGCCAGCTTCGTGGGGTCCTACTCCCTCGCCCTGCTCATCACGAACCGGGTCTACCTGGAGGGGAAGTACTCCCACCGCGAGGCGATGGTCATCGCCACCGGCTTCTCGACGGTCTCGGCGACCTTCATGATCGTCGTGGCGAACGCCCTGGACCTCATGCAGCACTGGTCGCTCTACTTCTGGTCCACCCTGCTCATCACCTTCGCGGTGACGGCCGTCACCGTCCGCATCCCGCCCCTGGGTCGGATGCCCGACGAGACGGCGCCCGGGGTCGAGGCGCGCCCCGAGCGCGATGTCGAGGGCAGCCGGCTCGCCGCCGCGTGGGGCGAGGCACGGCATACCGTCGCCGCGGACCCGGGCATCGGACGGGTGGTCGGCTCGACCTTCGTCGACGGGGTGAAGATGGCGATGGCCATCCTGCCGAGCATCCTGTCGATCGGGCTGCTGGGGCTGGTGCTCGCGGAGTACACCCCGCTCTTCGACTGGCTCGGCTACCTCTTCTACCCGATCACCTGGACGCTGCAGATCCCCGAGCCGCTGCTGGTCGCCAAGGCCGCCGCGCTGGGTGTCTCCGAGATGTTCCTGCCCGCCGCGCTCGTCACGGAGTCCGCGATGTCGGTGAAGTACGTCGTCGGCGTCGTCTGCGTCAGCCAGGTCATCTTCTTCTCCGCGATGGTCCCCTCGCTCGTCGGCACCCAGATCCCGGTCTCCATCCCGAAGCTGCTGCTCATCTGGTTCGAGCGGGTGGTGATCAGCCTGGTCCTGGCGATCCCGGTGGGGCTGCTGCTCTTCTAGCCGGGGCGGCGTAGGTTCGGGCCATGACGACTCCAGTGGTCCAGCGGCTCGGGGCCGAGCAGTTCATCCTGCTCACGACCTTCCGGCGCAGCGGCGAGGGCGTGCCCACGCCGGTCTGGGTGGTGCCGCTGAGCGACGGCGAGCGCATCGGCTTCTACACGACGACGGGCACCGGCAAGACCAAGCGGCTGCGCCACACCCCGCGGGTGCTCGTCCAGCCCTGCTCGCGCACCGGCACGCCGACCCCGGGCACCACGCCCGTCCAGGCGACCGCCGAGATGGTGCACGACGGGGCCGAGTTCGAGGAGGTGCAGGCGGCGGTGCGGGAGAAGTACGGCTGGCAGACCCGGGTGTTCCGCATCCTCGGCACGCTCGCGAGCCGCCGCAAGAAGCTGAGCTACGGCGACGCGGTCGTCCTCGTCCGGCCCGAGGGCGAGATCACCCGCTGACGTCGGTCACCTCGGCGACCTGGGCGTCGAGGGCCGCCAGCGCGGCCTCGGCCAGCACCGTCACGGCGACCCCGTGGGCGCCCGCCCCGAGCGAGATGCGCCGCTGCGGGTCGCCGACCAGCGAGGCGTCGGCGACGACCGGCCAGGCCGTCGTCGAGCCGAACGGCGTGATCGTGCCGCGCTCGTAGCCCGTCGCCTCCCGCGCGGTCTCCGCGTCCGGCATCGAGAGCCGGTTGACGCCCAGCAGGGAGCGCAGCCGCGGCCAGGAGATCTCGCGGTCGCCGGGCACGAGCACGAAGAGGTGGTCGCCCTCCCCGCGGCGCACGACCAGCGTCTTGACGATGTCGCGCGGCTCGACCCCTCGGGCCCGGGCCGCCTCCTCCAGGCTGCCGACCCGACCGTGCCGGGTCACGACATGCTCCAACCCGGCGGCCTCGACCGCGGCGACCGCACGCTCCTCGCTCATGGTCCCCAGGGTAGGCCGTCCGACATCTGAGACTCCAGGCTCGCGGCGGCACTGCCCCCCGCGAGCCCCCGCCCCTAGAGTCGGGCAGGTGAGCGACGCCGAGCACCTCCGGACCTTCGACCGCATGTGGGCCGACCTCGACCGGGTCGGTCGGGTGGGCGGCGGTGGCTACCGCCGCTTCGTCTGGACCCGGGAGGACGCGCAGCTGCGCGAGTGGTTCGCCGGGGAGGCGGCGACGCGCGGGCTGGACCTCGTCGAGGACCGCGTCGGCAACCAGTGGGCGTGGTGGTGGGACGGGCCCGGCAGCGTCGACGACGCCGCGCGCGCCGGCCGGCACGGGGTGGTGATCGGCTCCCACCTCGACTCGGTGCCCGACGGCGGCGCCTTCGACGGGCCGCTCGGGGTGGTCAGCTCCTTCGCCGCCCTGGACGCGCTGCGGGCCCAGGGCGTCGCCCCGGCCGTGCCGGTCGCCGTGGCGCACTTCGTCGACGAGGAGGGTGCCCGCTTCGGCATCGCCTGCGCCGGGTCCCGCGTCCTCACCGGGGCGCTGGACGCGGACCGCGCGCGGGCGCTGACCGACGCCGACGGCGTGACGTACGCCGAGGCCCTGTCGGCCGCCGGTCGGGACCCCGGGCGGCTCGGCCGGGACGAGGAGGCCCTCGCCCGGGTGGGCTGCTTCGTCGAGCTGCACGTCGAGCAGGGCCGGGCGCTCGTCGACCTCGGCGCCGCCGTCGCGGTCGCCAGCGACATCTGGCCGCACGGTCGGTGGCGCTTCGACTTCCCGGGGGAGGCCAACCACGCCGGCACGACACGGCTGGAGGACCGCCGGGACGCGATGCTCGGCTACGCCGACCTCGTCCTCGGCGCGCGCCGGGCCGCCGAGCGCCGTGGGTGCGTCGCGACCGTGGGCAAGGTCGCCGTCACCCCCGGCGGGGTCAACGCCATCCCCTCCCACGTCACCGGGTGGCTGGACGCCCGCGGTGCCGACGAGGCCGAGGTGGAGGCGCTCGTCGCCGACGTCACCCGTGGGGCGGGCGAGGCGGGCGCCACGGTGACCCGTGAGTCGTGGACCCCCACCACCCGCCTCGACGCCGACCTCGCGACCCGGCTGCGCGGGGTCCTCGGCCGCCACGACGAGCTGAGCGTGCCGGTGCTGGGCACCGGGGCGGGGCACGACGCCGGCATCCTCGCCGGGGCGGGCGTGCCCACCGCCATGCTCTTCGTCCGCAACCCCACCGGGGTGTCGCACAGCCCGGCCGAGCACGCCGAGCCCGACGACTGCCACGCGGGGGTCGACGCGCTGGCCGCGTGCGTGGCCGACCTCGTCGGGACGCCCTCATGAGTGCTCGCGCCGCCTTCCACGCCGCCGCCGCGCACCTGCCCGACGGAGTGCGCCGCGACGTCCGGCTCGTCGTGGAGTCGGGGCGCTTCGTCGAGGTGAGCGACGGCATACCTGCTGAGGAGGGTGACCACCGCCTGCCCGGCGTCGTCCTCCCGGGGTTCGCGAACGCCCACAGCCACGCCTTCCACCGTGCGCTGCGCGGGCGGACGCACGACGGCGGCGGGACGTTCTGGACGTGGCGCGAGCGGATGTATGCCGTGGCCGCGCGGCTCGACCCGGGGTCCTACCTCGCGCTGGCGCGGGCGGTCTACGCCGAGATGGCGCTGGCCGGGGTGACCGCGGTCGGTGAGTTCCACTACCTGCACCACGCGCCGGGCGGCCGGCGCTACATGGACCCCAACGCGATGGGGCACGCGCTGGTGCAGGCGGCGCAGGACGCGGGCATCCGGCTGACGCTGCTGGACACCTGCTACCTCGCCGGCGGCCTGGACGGCGCCGGCTACGCCGAGCTCGAGGGCACGCAGCTGCGCTTCGGCGACCTGGACGCGCAGACGTGGGCGCTGCGGGTCGAGGACGTGCGCGACCACACCGACGGCGGCCCGGCGCACCTGCGGGTGGGGGCGGCGATCCACTCGGTGCGGGCGGTGCCGCGCGGGCAGCTGGGCGTGGTGGCCGACTGGGCCCGAGCCGACCAGGGCGCCGGCGCCGCCGGTCGCCACCGGGCTGCGGTGGACGGGGGACCGGGCGGTGCTGGCGACCGGGCCGGGCGGCCGCTGCACCTGCACCTGTCCGAGCAGCCGGCCGAGAACGACGCCTGCCTCGCCGCCCACGGCCTCACCCCGACCGGGCTGCTCGAGGCCGAGGGGGTCCTCGGGCCCGACCTGACCGCCGTGCACGCCACCCACCTCACCGGGGCCGACGTCGCGCTCCTCGGTCGGCACCGGGCCTGGGCCTGCTTCTGCCCCACGACCGAGCGCGACCTCGCCGACGGCATCGGCCCGGCCCGGGCGCTGCGGGAGGCGGGGGCGCGGCTCTCGCTGGGGTCCGACCAGCACGCGGTCGTCGACCTCGTCGAGGAGGCGCGGGCCCTGGAGATGCACGAGCGGCTCGCGACCCTCGAGCGCGGCCGCCTCGGCCCGGCCGACCTGCTGGCCGCCGCCACCGCGCACGAGAGCATCGGGTGGCCCGACGCGGGACGCCTCGAGGTCGGCGCGCGGGCCGACCTCGTGGCCGTCCGCGACGACACCGTCCGGACCGCCGGCGCCGACCCCGGGCAGGTCCTGCTCGTGGCGGGCGCCGCCGACGTGGACACGGTGGTGGTGGACGGCGGCGTCGTCGTCGAGGGCGGTCGGCACCGCCTGGGCGACGTCGGACGACTCCTGGCCGACGCGATCACCCCCCTCTGGACCCCCTGACATGGCCCGCAGGCGTGGCCGGTGCGGACGTGAACGGCCAGGGACGACGACGACAGCGCAGCGACAGGAGAGGATCGACCCATGAGCATGCTCATCACCGGTATCAGTGAGCTCGTCACCGGCGACGAGACGGTCGAGGAGGGCGCGTCGTCGCCCCTGACGCGGGGGCTCGGGGTGGTCGAGGACGCCGCCCTCGTCGTCGGGGGAGGCGGTGAGGACTCCGCTCCCGTCGTCGAGTGGCTCGGCCCGGCCGCCGAGGCGCCGCAGGCCGACTGGGCCATCGACCTCGGCGGGCAGGCGGTCGTCCCCGGCTTCGTCGACAGCCACTCCCACCTCGTCTTTGCGGGGGACCGGTCGGCCGAGTTCGCCGCCCGGATGACCGGGCAGGCCTACGACGGCGGCGGCATCGCCGTGACCATGGCCGCGACCCGGGAGGCCACCGACGCCCAGCTGCGGGCGCTCCTGCAGGCGCGGGTCGCCGAGATGCGCGCGCAGGGCACCACCACCGTCGAGATCAAGAGCGGCTACGGCCTGGACGTCGAGCACGAGGTGCGCGCGCTGCGCCTGGCCCGCGAGGTCACGACCGAGACCACCTTCCTCGGCGCCCACGTCGTGCCGCCGGACGCGCGCGGCGAGGGCGGTCGAGAGGCCTACCTCGACCTCGTCTGCGGCGAGATGCTCGCGGCCTGCGCGCCGCACGCCCGCTGGGTCGACGTCTTCTGCGAGCCGGCCAGCAGGTATGCCTTCGACGGCGAGGAGTCGCGGCGCGTCCTCGAGGCCGGCCGGGCGGCGGGGCTCGAGCTGCGGGTGCACGGCAACCAGCTGTCCGAGGGCCCGGGCGTCCAGCTCGCGGTCGAGCTCGGTGCGGCCAGCGTGGACCACTGCACCTTCCTCACCGACGCCGACGTCGACGCGCTCGCAGGCAGCGGCACGGTGGCGACCCTGCTCCCCGGGGTGGAGTTCTCCACGCGACAGCCCTACCCCGACGCGCGCCGGCTCCTCGACGCCGGGGTCGACGTCGCCCTCGCGACCGACTGCAACCCGGGGACGTGCAACTCCTCGTCGATGCCGCTCATGATCGCGCTGGCCGTCCGGGAGATGGGGATGACCCCGGCCGAGGCGCTGCGGGCGGCCACCGTCGGCGGCGCCCGCGCCCTGCGCCGCGACGACCTCGGGCAGGTCCGCGTCGGACGCCGCGCCGACCTCGCGGTGGTCGCCGCCCCCAGCTTCCTGCACATCCCCTACCGCGTCGGGGTGCCCGTCGTGCGGGCGCTGGAGATCTGAGGCGTCCGCCCGTGGGTGGACCCGACCGCGACCCCGGTATGACGCGCCGCGCCGTCCTCAGCGCCTAGGCTCCGAGGGATGACCGACACCCTGCAGGCCGCCCGGGAGCAGGCGGCCGACGTGGCGCGCGGCCTGCGTGCCCGCACGTGGCTGCCGGACGCGGCCGTGGTGGCGGCCTTCCTGCTGCTCTACCTCGTCACCGGTGCCGGGTGGGGCGGCCCCGGCACGATCCTCTCCAGCCTGCTCCAGATCGTGCCCCTCTTCTGGCGGCGCCAGCACCCCATGAGGGTCGCGGCCGTCGTCGCCGCCGGGTGCCTCCTGCAGGTGGTCGCCAGCGACGCCCCGACCCCGACCAACATCGCCGTCCTCGTGGTGGTCTACAGCGCCGCCGCCTTCGGCACCCGGCGGACCGCCCGGACGGTCCTCGCCCTGGCCGTGGCCGGCGCCCTGATCGGGGCCCTGCGCTGGTCGGCCTACTTCGGCCTCGGCTCCTACATCAGCATCGTCACGGTGCAGACCATCTTCATGGTCTGCTTCGTCGGCGTCGCCTGGGCGCTGGGGGACGTCATGCGCCGTCGCCGCGAGGTGGTGGCCCGGCTGCAGGAGCAGAACCGCGCCCTCGCCCGCGACCACGCCCAGCGCTCCCGGCTCGCCGCCCAGGACGAGCGGGCCAGCATCGCGCGGGAGATGCACGACGTGGTCGCCCACTCCCTCGCCGTGGTGGTCGTCCAGGCCGACGGCGGGCTGTACGCCGCGCGCCAGGCGCTGGCGAAGGAGCCGGGCATGGCCGCGGACCGCGCTGCGCTCGAACGGGCGGCCGGAACCCTGGAGACCCTCGCGGAGACGGCGCGGACCTCGCTCGCGGACACCCGGCGCCTCGTCGGGGTGCTGCGGGACACCTCCAGCGGGGCGGAGTACGCCCCGCTGGAGGGGGTGGCCCACCTCGACGAGCTCGTCGAGCGGGTGCGCGGGTCGGGCGTCGACGTGGAGGCGCACGTCCGCGGGGAGGTCGCCGACCTGCCCCGCGACGTGGACCTCGCGGCCTACCGCGTCGTGCAGGAGGCCCTGACCAACGCCATGAAGCACGCCGGGCCGCGTGCCTCGGTCGACGTGGACCTGCTGCGCACGCCCGAGGTGCTGCTCGTGCGGGTCACCGACGACGGCGAGGGGGCCACCCACGCCCACGACGGCGAGGGCAACGGCCTCGTGGGCATGCGCGAGCGGGTCGAGGTCCTCGGCGGCACCGTGAGCGCCGGGCCCCGCAGCCGGCGCGGCTGGGAGGTCGTGGCCACGCTGCCCGTCGCGCGCGCCTCGGCGTCCGCACCGCACACCTCAGGAGGGACCCGATGACCTCGATCCGCCTCTTCCTCGTCGACGACCAGGAGCTCGTGCGCGCCGGCTTCCGGATGGTGCTCGACGCCCAGGACGACATGACCGTGGTGGGGGAGGCCGGCGACGGGGCCGCCGCGCTCGACGCGATCGCCCAGACCCGGCCCGACGTCGTGCTCATGGACATCCGGATGCCGCGGATGGACGGCGTCGAGACCACCCGCCGGCTGCTGCGGGACCCGGGCGGGACCGAACCGCCCAAGGTGCTCGTCCTGACGACCTTCGACCTGGACGAGTACGTCTTCGCCGCCCTCCGCGCGGGCGCCTCCGGCTTCCTCCTCAAGGACGCCGGGCCGGCCGAGCTGCTCACCGCGATCCGGGCCGTCCACGGCGGCGACGCGGCGATGGCGCCCTCGACGACCCGGAGGCTGCTGGAGCGTTTCGTGCCGGACCTCCCCGACGCCGGGGCCGAGAGCACCACGGCCGCCCGGCGGCGCGCGGCCGTGTCGCGGCTCGACCCGCTGACCGAGCGGGAGCGGGAGGTGCTCGAGGCGGTCGGCCGGGGCCTGACCAACGGGGAGATCGCCGCGGAGCTGTTCCTCGCCGAGGCGACCGTCAAGACCCACATCGGACGCGTCCTCGCCAAGCTCGACCTGCGCGACCGCGTGCAGATGGTCATCACCGCCTACCAGACCGGCCTCGTCGGACGGCCCGAGTAGGTCCGACCCCCGGCGGGGTCGGGGTCATCCCGCGGGTGGACGCGGCCGTGGCGACGTCGCGACCGGCGGATGATGTGCCGGGTGGGCGGTGCTCCCTAGCGTCCTCGGTATGACGACCACGACATCTCAGCACGACAGGACGGGCGCGGGCCGACAGGGCAACACCCTGGCCGCGAGCGCCCTCGACCTCACCAAGACCTACGGCCGCGGGGAGGCCGCGGTCACCGCCCTGGACGGCGTGTCCGTCGGGATCGAGGCGGGCAGGTTCACCGCCATCATGGGCCCCAGCGGCTCGGGCAAGTCGACCCTCATGCACCTGCTGGCCGGCCTCGACACCCCGACGAGCGGACGGACCTACCTCGGGGAGCACGAGCTCACCTCGATGTCCGACGCGCAGCTCACCCGGCTGCGCCGGCGCTCCGTCGGCTTCGTCTTCCAGGCCTTCAACCTGCTGCCGACCCTCACCGCGCGGCAGAACATCCGCCTGCCGCTGGACCTGGCCGGCCGCCCCGCCGACGCCGGCTGGGAGGGCACGGTGGTCGAGGCTCTCGGCCTGGGCGGACGGCTGGACCACCGACCCGGGGAGCTCTCCGGCGGCCAGCAGCAGCGGGTCGCCCTGGCGCGCGCCCTGGTGACCCGGCCCGAGGTGATCTTCGCCGACGAGCCGACCGGCGCCCTGGACAGCACGACCGGCGCCGAGGTGCTGGCGCTGCTGCGCCGGTCGGTCGGGGAGTGGCACCAGACGGTGGTCATGGTGACCCACGACCCGAACGCCGCCGCGGTGGCCGATCGGGTGCTGCTGCTCGCCGACGGCCGGATCGCCGGGGAGATCCTCGACCCGGACGCCGACACCGTGCTGGCCGGGATCCGCGACCTCGGGAAGGTCGGCTGATGGCGGCCCGGTGGATGGCCGCCGGACTGGCATCCCGGGGCCGCCGGCTGGTGTCGGCGGCGGTGGCGATCCTCATCGGGGTCGGGTTCCTCACCACCAGCCTGGTGGTCGTCGCCACCGCCCAGGCCGGGCTGGAGGAGGCCGTGGCCGGCGGGCTGCGCGACGCCGACCTGGTCGTCAGCGGGGCGGACGACACGTGGCTGGAGGCCGAGCAGGTGGACCGGGTGTCCGGGACGACCGGGGTGGACCGGGTCGTCGCGGACGCGACGGTGGGTGTGGACCGCGGCAGCAGCTTCCTCGTGGGCACCTCGGTGCCGGCCGGCGGGATGACCCTGCTCGAGGGGCGGATGCCGACGGCCGACGACGAGGCCACGGTCAACCAGGCCCTGGCCGGCCAGGTGGCCGTCGGGGACGAGCTCACGCTCACCACGCGCACCGCCGAGGGCGCCCCCGGTGACCCGCTGACGCTGACCGTGGTCGGGGTGGTCGACCCCGGTGAGGTGCACACGCTCAGCTACAACGAGGGGTTTATCGCCGCCGACGCCGCCCTGCGAAAGCTGGACCCGGGGCTGTCCTACCAGTCCGCGCAGGTCACGGTGGCCGGGACAGCCACGGTGGACGAGGTGCGGGACGCGCTGGCCGAGGCGGTGCCCGGTGGGGTCATCCGGACCGGGTCGGAGGCGGCCGCGGAGCGGGTCGCCGGCCTGACCGGGCAGACCTTCGTGCTCGGGTCGGTCCTGCTGGGCTTCGGCGCGGTGTCGCTGGCCACGGCCGCCATCGTCATCGCCAACACGTTCACCATCACCCTGGCCCAGCGGACCGGAGAGCTGGCGCTGCTGCGCTGCGTCGGGGCCACCCGGGGGCAGGTGCGGCGCTCGGTCCTCCTGGAGGCGCTGGTGCTCGGGGCGGCGGCCTCCGTCGTCGGGGTCGGCGCCGGGATCGGGGTCGCCCAGCTGCTGCTGAGCCTGGCCCGGGGCACCGACCTCGGCATCCCGCTCGGCACCGGCCTCGAGGTCGGCTGGCTCAGCCTGGTGGTGCCGGTGGTCGTGGGTGTGGTGATCACCCTGCTGGCCTCCTGGTGGCCGGCGGGTCGCGCCACCCGGGTGTCGCCGCTGGCGGCGCTGCGTCCCAGCGGGGAGCCCGCCGACGCCACGCGGGTGAGCCGGGTGCGGGTGCTGCTCGCCGTGCTCCTCGTCGCCGGCGGCACCGTCCTCATGGTGCTTGCCGCCCTCCTGCGGCAGGTGCTGATCGGCGTCGCCGGCGGGCTGGTCTCCTTCGCCGGCGTCCTGCTGGCGGCGGTGGTGCTGGTGCCCGTGCTGGTGCGGCTGCTCGGCGTGGCCGCGCGGCCGGCCGGGGTGCCGGGCCGCCTCGCGGTCGCCGGGGCCGTGCGCAACCCGGGACGGGCCGCCGCGACCAGCGCCGCCCTCCTCGTCGGGGTCACCCTCATCACCATGACCTCGGTGGGCGCCGCCTCCGGCGAGCGCACCGCGCTCGGCGAGATCGACCAGGCCTACGCCGTCGACCTCGTCGCGCAGACCGAGCCAGGGATGGAGGCGGACGTGCCGGTGCCCACCCCCGTCGACGAGGGGCTGGTGGGCCGGCTGGCCGCGGTGGACGGCGTCCGTGCCGCGGAGCTGGTGGAGACGGCATACCTCGAGGTCGGCGACGGCGACCTCGGCGCCGTCCCGGTGGCCGCCCTCGACCCGGACACCGCGCAGCAGGTCCTGCGCAGCGAGCGGCTCGTCGACGCGCTGGAGCCGGGCACCGTGGGCCTCGGGTCCTTCGACCGCGTCGCCTACGGCGTCGAGGCGGGGGACACCCTGAGGCTGACCGGGCCGGGCGGGAGCCGCGACCTCACGGTCATCGAGCTGGGCCTGGGCGCGGCCGGGCTCGTCCTGCAGCCGGCGGACCTGGAGGCGCTGGCCGGTGAGGCGCGGCAGCCGGGGGCGGTGCTCCTCCGGCTGGACGACGACGCGGACGTCGGCGACACGATGACCGCGGTCGGCGAGGTCGCCGAGGACAGCGGCATGACCGTCCAGGGGGCGGCCGCCGAGCGCGCGCTCGTCGCCCAGGTGCTGGACGTCATGGTGCTCGTGGCCACCGCCCTGCTGGGTGTGGCGGTCCTCATCGCGGTCGTCGGGATCGCCAACACCCTGTCGCTGTCGGTCATCGAGCGGCACCGGGAGCACGCCCTCCTGCGCGGGCTCGGCCTCACGCGAGGCCAGATGCGGGGGATGCTGCTCACCGAGGGCGTCCTGCTGGCGCTGGTCAGCGCCGGGCTGGGCCTCGCGCTCGGGATCGGGTATGCCGCCCTCGGCGTCCAGACGATCCTCCCGGAGGGCACCCCGCTGGCCCTGGCGGTGCCCTGGGTGCGCGTCGGCGTCATCGTCGGTGTGGCGCTGCTGGCCGGGGTGCTGGCCAGCGTGCTGCCCGCCCGGCGGGCGGCCCGGGTGAGCCCCGCGGAGGGGCTGGCGGCCGCCTGAGACCGGTCGGGGGCGGTGCAGGGACTCACCGCCCCCGACCCCGGGTCTCGCCGCGTGGCGGGTGGCAGGCCCGGCGGGGCCGGCCGGGCAGGGACTCCCGGCCGGCCCCCGGCACGTCCCGCGTCCGCTGGTGCGCGACTGCAGCGGGTATGTCGCCCACCAGGGCGATTCCACGACATATCCGGTGCAGTCGCGCCCTTCCGGGCCGGAGGAGGACCGGCCGAGGACACCGTCGGGGCGGGTGTCGCATCCGCCGTCTCCGGGTGCCGTCGGGCACTGGCGCGTGGGCGGCCGGCACCGCTACGCTCGCTGCACCTCATCCGTGGGAGGCACACGTGACTCGACGTTCGTCCGGGGCGTCATCGATCCCGGCCCTGGCACTGCTGGTCGTCCTGGCTGGGTGCGGCGAGAGCGAGGACGTCGGAGGCGCGGGCGGGTCCACGACTGAGGCGGCGCCGACCGAGGCCGAGGAGGAGGCGTCGGAGGGCGCTGCCATGGACGGAGCGGACGACGGCTCCGAGTCCGCCGTCGAGGTGAGTGATGCCGTCGACATGGACATGCCGCCGGAGCCGGACGCCGACGCGTCGGCCGAGGACCATCCAGGATTCGAGGGGGCGTTCCGCAGCGGCCACCAGGCAGGGCTCTACGGCCGGGAGGACTACTACGACCCGAGGACCGTGAGCGAGCAGGGCTCGTTCGCCGGCGTGGAGGCGGAGCAGGCATACAGAGCAGGCTTCGCTCTGGGCCTCCACGAGTACCAGACCCAGCTGGACGCCCAGGAGTCGGAGGCCGAGGCCGCTGAGGAGGAGCGGCTGGCGAACTACCCGGTGGGGGAGGTCCTGGAGGGATGGGACCCGCGCGTCGCGGTGAGCGAGTTCTGGGAGCTGGGCGAGGTCGAGACGTGCGACGTGGCGTCGCTGCAGAACCCGTGCCTGGACACCTGGTACATCTCGGGGAACACCGAGATCATCGCCGTGGGCAGATGGCCGGGCGCTCCCGGCCCCGAACCCAGCGGCGCTCTTCGCCTGACGGGCACCGCCAGCGGCTTCGAGATCCTGGAGTCGTGGGAGGCGGGCGAGTCGTCGGACCCGCTGCCAGGATGGGCGACCCCACCCGGCTGAGGAGGACGTCAGCGCACGGCGGGGTCCGAGGGCTCGCCGAGACTTCTGTCCGGACGTCGTCGTCCGTGACGAGGCCCATGGCTGCGTGCAGGGAAGGCTCCCTGCAGCCTGCGCTCAGCTCAGCCGCTGGCGCAGCCCGCTGGCGCGGACGACCCGTCGCTGGACGGCGGCCCGGACCTCCTCCTCGGACCCGACCACCCGCACCTGCCGCTCGGCGCGGGTCACGGCGGTGTAGAACAGCTCGCGCGTCAGCAGCGGGCTGTCCAGCTCGGGCAGCAGCACGGTGACCTCCCGGGCCTGGCTGCCCTGCGCCTTGTGGATCGTCATGGCATGCATGGTCTCGACGTCGCCGAGGCGGGAGGGGGCATACCGGGTGCGTCCCCCCGTGCCGTCGATGACCGCCATCCGTACCGGGACCCCGGCGGGCGTCTGCGAGGCCACGACCACGCCGGTGTCGCCGTTGAGGACGCCGGTGGCGTAGTCGTTGGCGGTGACGAGCAGCGGCCGGCCGAGGTACATCGGCTCGTAGAAGCTCAGCCCGGTCTCCTCGGCCATCCACGTCTCGACGAGGTGGTTCCACCGGCGCACCCCGCGCTCGCCCTCCCGGTGGGCGCAGAGCAGGCGGTGGCGGTGCAGCGCCGCGAGGGTGGTGTCGTCGTCCCCCGTCCGGGCGGCCCGCAGGATGTCGAGGGCCTGCCCGGTGAGGACCTGCCGCAGGTATGCCTCCGGCTCGCTCCCGCGCTCCCAGCGCACCTCGTCGCTGCCCGCGGAGAGCGCGGCCACCACGGCGTCCGCGTCACCGACCCGCAGGGCGTGGGCGAGCGCGCCGATGGTCTCCCCGAAGCGGTGGACCGTCCGCAGCCGGGCGAGGGCGAGCGGAGCCGGCCGCGGCGCCGCGGCGGGGGCGTCCTGGCTGGCGGGGCCGTCCTGGCTGCCGGAGGTGTCGGGCGCGTCGTGGTCGGTCGTGTCCCGGCCGGGGGCGTCCCGCTCGGGGACGGCGGCCACCAGGTCGGCCAGCACCGCGCCTGCCTCGACCGAGACGAGCTGGTCGGCGTCCCCGACGAGCACGAGCCGGGCGGTGGGCCGCAGCGCCTCCAGCAGCCGGGCCATCTGGGTGAGCGAGACCATCGAGGCCTCGTCGACCAGGACGACGTCGTGGGGGAGGCGGTTGCCGCGGTGGTGCCGGAAGCGGCTGCGGGAGCCGGGCCGCCACCCGAGCAGCCGGTGCAGGGTGCGCGGCTCGACCTCGCGCAGCCGGTCGACGACGGCGCGGTCCGAGGACGCCGGCGTGCGGGCCTCGATCTCGTCCAGCGCCCGGTCCACCGCCGCCTTGACCCGCGCGGCGGCCTTGCCGGTCGGCGCGGCCAGCCCGACCCGGGGTGGTCGCTCACCGGCGGCGAGGGCCTGCTCGGCCAGCAGGGTCAGCACGCCCGCCACGGTCGTCGTCTTGCCGGTGCCCGGACCGCCGGTGATGACGCCGGTCCGGGAGCGGACGACCACCTCGGCCGCCGCTCGCTGCTCGGCGTACCCTTCCCCCGGGAAGATCCGGGCCAGCCCGGCGCTCAGCACCTCCTCGTCCACCTCGGGAGGGCCGAGCGCGGCCCGGGCCCGCAGGTCGGCCGCCACCTGGCCCTCCTGGTGGTGGTAGCGCTGGAGGTAGACGAGACCGCTGGCCTCCTCCACGACGAGCCCGCCCGCGGCCGCGAGCCGGCTCCCGGCGACCTCCTCGGCCCACCCCGCCGGGTCCGGCCACGGCAGGTCGGGGAGGGCCTGCGCCCCCTGGGTGGCGAGGGCGGCGAGGTCGACGGCCACCGACCCCGAGCGGACGGCCCGGGTGGCGACCGCCGCGGCGAGGACGACGTGGACGTCCTTCTCGTCGGCGGCCCGTGCCAGCCCGGTGGCCACGTGCACGTCGGCGGCGGTGAGCAGACCGGCGTCGTTGAAGGCACGCAGCACGGTGCCGGGGGTCGTCGTCAGGGCCCGGCGGCGGTCGTGCTCGTCGAGGGGCGCGACGAGGTCCAGCACGGCCGCACCGGCCTCGACGTCGTCACGGGGACCGGCCGCACCGGCCGCCGTCCCGGTTCCGCCTCCGGTGGTCACGGCGTCCACGGCGTCCACGACGTCCGCCGTGCCGGTCGGGTCACCGGTCGGCCCGCTCACGCGACCACCCCCGTCGTCCGGTCCGCCCCGTCGAGCAGGTCGGAGACGCCGACGACCAGCGCCACCGGCGGTCGCCACGAGAAGACGCCGCACGGCATACCGTCGAGGACCGGGGTCTCCGGGCCGCACATGCCGCGCAGGTAGAGGTAGAGCACCCCGCCGAGGTGCTGCTCCGGGTCGTAGTTGGGCAGCCGCCAGCGCAGGAAGCGGTGGGCGACGACGGCGTAGAGCAGCGCCTGCAGCGGGTAGGAGGAGTGCCCCATGGCCTCGGCCAACCGCTCCGGGCGGTAGTCCGCGGCGGTCAGCGGCTCCTCCGGGCTGCCCAGCCAGTTGGTCTTGTAGTCGACGACGAGGAAGGTGTCACCGCCCGTCGCCCGGACCCGGAGCACGACGTCGACCGAGCCGGTGAGGTAGCCGCGCAGCTGCTGACCGGCGAGGTCCGGAGCCGCCTCGAGCACCTCGGCCCATCCGCGCACCGGGTCGCCCGGCGGCAGGTGGCCGCGCAGCAGCGGCACCAGGTCCCCGAGCACGGCCGCCCCGTCACCCGGGAGCCCACGGCGCAGGTCGCCGCCGCCCAGCGGCAGCTCGAAGTCGAGCTCGCACAGGCGGTCCGAGGTCCCGACGTCGCGCAGCGTGGCGCCACCGGCGAGCGGCCCCAGCGGCGTGCGGCAGACGGCGACCAGGGCGTCGACGAGCTGGTCCTCACCGTCCTCGCCCAGGTCCACCGGCCACTGGACCCGCTGCTCGCGCAGGTGGACGCGCAGCTCGCCGGCCAGGTCCTCGGCGCCGGGGTCCGCGTGCTCCAGCACCGCGTGCACGAGCGAGCCGAAGGTCGCGCCGACCGGGAGGTCGGCCATCGGCGAGGGCACCCCGGCGCCGGGCGCAGGGACCACCTCGCCCAGGCCGGGCAGGGCGGGGACGCTCTCGGCCACCGGGTCGGGGCCGCCGGGCTCGTCCTCCCGGCCGGTGAGGCCGACCTCGGGCTCGGAGGCCACCCCGGCGGCGGTGTCCAGGCCGGTCTCGGAGGGCGTGGACAGCGCGGTGTAGGACGTGCGCCGCCAGTCGTGGTCGACCCGGCGGGTCCACCGGGCGACCGCCAGCTCGGGCGCCTGCGGGGACGGTGCCGGGGCGGTGCCGGTCGCGTGGTCGGCCCGCTCGAGGGCGAAGGCCCCCTGCTCGGCCCACCGCTGCAGCCGCTGCGTCGCGGCGTCGTCCTGCCGCTGCACCCGCACCTGGTGCGGCACCGCGCCCTCCCCCGGGTCGCGACCGAAGAGCACCCGGTGCAGGCCCGAGCTGCTGGCGTTGTTGACCGGCGCCCACCAGGTCACGACCTGGCTCTGCGCCCGGGTGAGCGCGACGTAGAGCAGCCGCAGCGACTCCCCGGCGTCCTCCTCCTTGTGCCGCCGCACCGCGTCGGCCCACCCGGGGTTGGCCGGGTCGTCCCCGCCGACGTCCAGGCAGCGGGTGCGCTCCGGCGGCTCGTCGTGGAAGAGCGGGATGGTGGGGGAGTCGCTGACCCACCGGTCGCCGAGCGAGGGCAGGTAGACGACGGGGTACTGCAGGCCCTTGCTGCCGTGGATCGTCGCCAGCTGGACCGCGGCGGCGTCGCTGTCGAGACGACGGGTGCGGGCGCCGGCGCTCTGCGGGGAGTCCTCGGCCATCCCCGCGCGCAGCCACTCGAGCAGCGCGGCCAGCCCGAGCTGGTCCTGACGGGCGGTCTCGTGCAGCAGCTGGGCGACGTGCCGCAGGTCGGTGAGCGTGCGCTCCCCGCCCACCTGGGCCAGCACCCGTCCGGGCAGCCCGCGTGCGGTGAGCAGCTCGAGGACCGCGGCGACGCCCTGCCGTGCGTAGAGCCCGGCCAGCTCCCGGCAGGTGAGCGCCAGCTCGTCCTCCAGCTCGTCGTCCTGCCGCTCGCCGCGGTCGCCGACCCGGGCCACGGCATACCCGAGCAGGTCGGTGAGGGCGGCCGCCCGGGTGAGCACCGGTCGGTGGGGTGCGGCCATCGCCTCCAGCAGGGCGAGCCACTCGTGCGCCGCGCGGCTGTGCAGGACGGTCGAGCCGCCGGTGCTGACCGCCGGGATCCCGAGCTCGGCCAGGGCCCGCTGCGCCTCGTGCAGGTCCTTGGCCCGGTGCGCCAGCACGGCCACGTCACGGGCCTCGACCGGCCGTCCGTCGAAGGTGGCGCCGGAGGCCAGCAGGGCGGCGACGTCGTGCGCGAGGTCCCGCGCGATCCACGGGCGGACGGTCGGCATCCTGGTGTCGCCACCCAGGTGGTCCCGCAGCAGCACCTGCCGCAGCCGCACCGGCGCGGTGCTGGGGGCGCCGTGGAGCCGGGGGCCGTCGCGGTGCGCCGTGACCGGGTGCACGACGATCTGCTCGTCGCCGAGCTCAGCCCCGGTGAGCATGGCCCCCAGCGCCTGCACGACGCCGGGGTCGGACCGGAAGTTGCGCAGCAGGGTGCGCTGCTCGTCCGCCGTCGCGGCGGCGGTGAGGTAGGTCGGCACGTCACCGCCGCGGAAGGCGTAGATCGCCTGCTTGGGGTCGCCGATGAGGACCATCGCCTGGGCGTGCCCGGTGAAGGCCCGGTCGAGCACCGACCACTGGATGGGGTCGGTGTCCTGGAACTCGTCGACGAGCACGACCCGCCACCGCTGCCGCATCCGGACCCGCGCGGGGGAGTGCTCGCCCTCCAGGGCGCTGGCGAGCTGGGTGAGGAGGTCGTTGTAGTGCAGGACCTGGAGCCGCTGCTTGCGCAGGTCGAGCTCCTCGCGCACGGCCCGGGCGAAGCGCACCCGCCGGTCGGGCACCGAGCGCGGCTCGGCGGCGGTGGGGTGCAGCTCGGCGTGGACGTCGTCGACGACCGTCCGGGCGATCTGCAGCGCCTCGCGCCGGCTGAAGAAGGGCTCGTCGTCGCGCAGCGCGAAAGCACGCAGGTAGAGGTCGTCGACGACCTCCACGAGCAGCCGGTCCAGGTCGTCCACGAGCTCGGCGTCGGCGTCCGCCGTCCCCGCGACACCCAGGCTGCGCAGCACCTGCTGGCAGAACTGGTGCGTGGTGGCGATGGTGGCGGCGTCGATGTCGGAGAGGGCCGTCCGCAGCCGTCGGCGGCGGACCGTCCGTTCCTGCTCGTCGGCGTCCAGCAGCAGCGTGACCAGGTCGTCGCGCCCGTCCTCGGCCGGGGGGTCGGCGAGGGCCCGTTCCGCCGCGACGAGCTGCTCGCGCACGCGGGCGCGCAGCTCCTGGGACGCGGCGCGGCCGAAGGTGACGACGAGCATCTCCGGGAGGGTCACCACGCCCTCGGCGACGTAGCGGGTCACCAGCGCCGCGATGGTCCACGTCTTGCCGGTCCCGGCGCTCGCCTCGAGCAGGACGGTGCCCGTCGGCAACGGGTCGGTGATCGAGAAGGGGGTCAGCGCGCTCACAGCCGCTCCTTGCGCTCGGCGCCGTCGGTGAGCACCGGGCCCCACACCCGCAGCGCCAGCTGCCCCAGCCGGTGCTCCACGCCCGACGTCCACCGCTCGTCGTCGCGAGGCACCCCGAGGATGTCGCGCAGGGCGACTCCCTCGCCGTGGACGTAGACGTGGCTCGGGTCGTCCTGCTCCTTGGGGAACGCCGTCTCGAAGGTGTCGTCGGTGCGCCACTCGCGCACCGCGTCGAGGGTCGCGGCCTGGGCGTCCCCCGGACCGCCGAGGTATGCCTCCGCCCAGCGCAGCGCGGTCCGCGGCGGCAGCGGCAGCGGCTCGAGGAGGCCGCGCGCGCGCAGGTCGACGAGCTGGTCCAGCAGCGCGAGGGCCCGTGCGAGGTCGTGCGGACCGTGGGTCAGGTGAACCCCGCCCGGCCGGCGTCCGCGTTTCTGGGCACCGAGCAGGTGGCTGGTCGCCTCCGGGCCGAGCGTGGCGGCGAGGACGAGGGAGGTGATCCAGGAGCGCAGGCGCTGCTTGGCCCGCACGGTGGAGTAGGTCGCGGTGACGACCCGCGTGCCGACCAGCCCGGTGAGGGTGCCGGTCAGCCGGGTGCCGCTGGGCAGCACCAGGTCGACGTCGAGGGTCTCCCGCTCCAGCGGGACCCCCCAGCCGCCCTGCCCGGCCGTGCGCCACGTGCCCTCGGCCACGATCTGCGCCTGCTCGGTGACCTCCCGGAGGACCCCGGCCCCCAGCGCCCGGGGCGGCAGCTCGCCGCGCCACAGCTCGGCGTCGACGGTGGCCCCGGGGTCGCGCCCCGCCAGCACCGCCTGCAGCACCCGGTCGCCGACCGCCCACTTCTGCAGCCCGCCGATGTCGATGGGGATGCCCTCGCCCTGCTCCTCGGGCACCTCGGGGAGCACGAGGCCCAGCCGGTCGCGCAGGTAGGCGCGCGCCGGGTGGTCGAAGAAGCGCAGCAGGGCGTCCAGCTCGACGGTGTCACCGGGCAGCGGCTGCAGGGCCGGGTCCACGGGCCGGGGTCGCGGCCCGCGAGGGGAGACGGCGGCCCGGCCGCCGGCCAGCGCCGCCGGGTCGTAGCTGAACGGCCCGCCGTCGGGCAGCAGCGCGGGCGCACCCGGCCGGGCCGCCCCGAGGTTGCGCGGGTCGAAGGGCTGCAGCGGGTGGTGGGCCAGCACCCGGGCCACCCCGGGAGAGGCCGGGTGGGCGGTCCGTCGGACGGCGTCGAGCAGCTCGCCGAGCGGGACCGCGGGCGGGCGCGGTGCACCCGTGTGCTCGTCGAAGCCGGTGTAGGTGATGACGAGGGCGTCGCCGGCCGCCATGACCGCGTCGAGCAGCAGCTGCCGGTCCTCGCTGCGCGGGTCGCGCTCCCCGGTGACCGGGCGGCGCGCCGTGGCGTCGTCGCCGTCCGGGGCGGTGGTGCGGGGGAAGACGCCGTCGTCCAGACCGACGAGGGCGACGACCCGGTGCGGGACCGAGCGCATCGGCACCATGGTGCAGACGGTGAGCGTGCCCGTGCGGAAGTTGGACCGGGTCGCCCGCCCGGCCGCGTGCTCGTCCAGCAGCGCGTGGACGTCGGAGAGGGACAGGCTGAGCCCCGCCCCGTCACCGGCGCGGGAGCCGCCGTGCGCCCCGACGAGGTCGAGCTCACGACGCAGCTGGGTGACCTGCCACGCCTCCGGCGGGGCGACGTCGGCCAGCCCCAGGACACCCTCGGTGAGCGCCGTGACCCACTCGCCGACCGCCTCCGCCCCCCGCAGGGCGCGCAGGGTGGCGCCCAGGCGCGCCACCAGCTCGGCGAGGCGTCCGGCCAGGTCGAGGTCGGCGCTGTCGAGGTCGTCGAGGCCGAGGGTGGTGCCGAGGTGGTCGAGCTCCTCCCCGTCGACGGCGGCGCCGACGAGCACCCGCGCGAGCCCGGACTCCCAGGTGTTCTGGCTCAGCCCGGCCAGGGCGTAGTCGCCGCGGTGGGCGTCGTCCAGGCCCCAGCGGACCGCGACGGCGCCCACCCAGTCGCCGATGCGCTCCAGGTCGTCGTCGTCCAGCCCGAAGCGTCGTCGCACGGGTGCGGTGCGGGCGAGGTCCAGCACCTCACCGGCGCTCAGCCGGCCGCCCGCCAGCTCGACCAGGCGCGCCGCCAGCGCGAGCAGCGGGTTCGCCACGGTCGGGGAGCGGTCGGCGAGCCGGACCCGCAGCGTGTGCGCGGGGTGGGTGGCCGGCGCGGGGCCACCGCCGCCGGTCTCGCGCACCACCTCGCCCAGCCCGAACCCGGCGTGGACGAGCGGCGCGTAGGTGTCGATGTCCGGGCACATGACGAGGATGTCCCGCGGCTCCAGGGTCGGGTCGTGCTCCAGCAGGTCGGTGAGCACGTCGCGCAGCACCTCGACCTGCCGCGACCGCCCGTGGCAGGCGTGCACCTGGATGCTGCGGTCCTGGGCGGGGACCGGCCGGTCGGCCCGCTCGGCCTCCGTGGGCACGTGGTCGGCCTCGAGGTCGGCCTGGAGCAGCTGGAGCAGGGAGGGGGAGGGTGTCGAGCGAGGGCCGCCCCGTCCGCGACCGGTGCCCGCCGTCCCGGTCCGGCCGGCGGGCCGACTGGTGGTGTGCGGTGCCAGCGCCAGGGTGCGCTGCAGCTCGCGGGCGTCGCGACCCAGGCTGGCCAGCAGCGGGTGGTCGACGAGCAGGGCGCTGTCGTCCTCCGCGCGCGGGACCGGCCCGGCGGCGGCGGTGCCGGCCAGGGCGTCCCACGCGGCCGGGGAGGCCTGCGGCAGCCACAGGTGGACGTCGCGCTGCTCCGCGATCGCCGCGACGACCTCCACCTCGCTACGCGCGATGCGGGTGTGCCCGAAGAGCGAGAGCCGGCCGGGCAGGTCGAGCCGGGGGGCCCGGTCCGGACCGGCCCCGGTCAGGTCACCCGGGGCCGCGCGCAGCGCCCCACCACCCGGTCGTGACGCACGTCCGGGGGCTCGGCGTCCACCCGCCGCAGCACCTCCCGCCACAGGGGCGGCTGCCAGGCGAGGTCCGGCTCGACCCGGCCGCCGAGGCCGTCGCCGTCGCCCCCGCCGCGCCAGTCGGTGAGCATCGCCGGGCGGGACGAGGCGTAGGCGGCGAACAGGCCCGCGAGGCGGCGCGCCACGGCATACCGGCGACCGCGGCGCAGCTCGGCACCCGGCTCCCGGGAGCCGTGGCCCAGGTGGGTGGCGAGGGTCTCGGCCCACTCCTCGTCGAGGCTGGCGTCGATCGACTCCAGCACCGGCCAGACGAGGCGGTCCGCGTGCCACGGGTCGTCCCGCTCGACGCCCAGGACCATCGAGACCAGCGAGTGCGGGCTGAGGAAGCGGACCCCGGCGCACACCCCGTCGTGCCCCGACGGCCCGGCCCCGAGCGTGTGCGACAACCGCTGCGCGAGCCAGCGCTCGACCCCCTTGGCGGGGACGGCCACGACCTCCTCCGCGAAGGGATCGGGCAGCGGCGTCGCCAGCAGGTCGGCCAGGCCCTCCGCCAGGGCCGCCGTGCTGGTGTCGCGGTGCACGAACAGGGTCACGGCGCCGACCCTATCCACGCCGACCGACCGACCCGGGGCCACGGGTCCGGTGGCCGTCGGGCCCGGCTGCGCGCAGACTGGGCCCATGCCGACCCCTGACGTCATCACCGTGCCCCGACCGGACGGCGAGCTGCCGGTCCACCGATTCCGCCCCGACCGGCCGACCGGCGCCGGCGTCGTCCTGGTGCAGGAGATCTTCGGCGTCTCGTCCTACGTGCGCGAGCGGGCGCGCGACCTGGCCGAGGAGGGCTACGAGGTGCACGTGCCCGAGCTCTACTGGCGGATCCCGGACCACGAGGTCGACGAGGGAGCGGACGGGATGCTCGAGCGGGGCATGGAGCTCATGGCCGCGACCGACTGGGACGACGCGGTCGGCGACACCCTCGCCGCCGTCGAGCACCTGCGGGGCGAGCTCACGGGGCGGGTCGGGCTGGTCGGCTTCTGCTACGGCGGCGGGGTCGCCTTCGCGACCGCCGCGCGCACCGAGGTCGCCGCCCTGGTGTCCTACTACGGGTCCGCCCTGCCGCAGCTGCTGGACCTGGCGCCGCAGGTCACCGCACCGAGCCTGCACCACTGGGGCACCGAGGACGCGTTCATCCCCCGGGAGACGGTCGAGGAGATGGAGCGGGTGCTGGACCGGGACGGGGTGGAGTTCGTGTGGCACGAGGGCGCCGGGCACGCCTTCGACAACCCGCACCCCGCCTTCGCCCACCCGGAGGCGTCGGCTGCGGCGTGGCCGCGCACGCTGGCCTTCCTGGACACCCACCTGCGGGCCTGACGGGTCGCGGGTCCGACCCGACGAGGGTCTTGTCACGGCGGCAGGCGACTTCTACGCTAGGTGGGTGCGTATGGCGAAGCGCGTTGCGTGATGAGCAACAAATACCCCTCGGCGGCGTTGGAGCGGCTGCTGCAGGGCGCACGGCTGGAGATCCTGCCGACCGAGTCCGTGGCCGAGCAGGTGCACGCGCACGTCGAGCCCGGCCGGACCGTCACCGTCACGGCGTCCCCGGCCAAGGGGCTGGAGGCCACGCTCGCGCTCACCGAGCAGCTCGCCGACCGCTACCACGTCGTGCCCCACCTGGCCGCGCGCATGGTCGAGCGGGCCGAGCTGCCCGACCTCGTCGCGCGGCTGCGCGCGGCGGGGGTCAGCGAGATCTTCGTGCCCGGCGGTGACGCCACGCCGACGGAGACCACCTTCGGCACCGCGCTGGACCTGCTGGTGGAGCTGGCCGAGCTGGGTCGGCCGTTCGAGCGGGTGGGGATCACCGGCTACCCCGAGTCGCACCCGGGCATCGACGACGACGTCATCGTCCAGTCCATGTGGGACAAGCGCCGCTATGCGACCGACATCGTCTCGAACATGACCTTCGACGACGAGCAGGTCGGCCGGTGGCTCGAGCGGGTCCGTCGACGCGGCATCGAGCACCCGGTATGGGTGGGCGTGCCCGGCCCGGTCGACCCGGCCAAGCTGCTGAAGATGGCGACCGTCATCGGGGTCGGCGACTCGATGCGGTTCCTGCGCAAGCAGCGCGGGGTCTTCACCCGGATCGCGCTGCCCGGCTTCTCGACCACCCGCTTCGCGCACCGCATCGCCGCGCTCGCCGGCACCGAGCGCCTGGGCATCGGCGGGCTGCACCTCTACAGCTTCAACCAGGTCGAGAAGACCGAGGCGTGGCGGCGTGAGCAGCTCGCCGAGGTCGCCGACCTGCGCCAGCCGTAGGGCTCGCCGACCTGCGCCAGTCCGAGGGTGCAGCGGCCTGCGCCAGCCCCCGGGGCTCGGCGACCTGCGCCAGTCCGAGGGTGTGGCGACCTGCGCCGGCCCCCGGGGCTCGGCGGCCCGAGAGCGGGCCCCGGACGCTCCTCTGGTTCGTCACGACGTCCGGTGCGGCCCGATCCCGCGTCCCGTGGTGCGCGACTGCAGCGGATATGTCGCCCGCCAGGGCAGTTCCACGACATACCCGCTGCAGTCGCGCATTTTCGGGCGGGGCCGAGGACTGCGTGGACACGTCCTGAAGCGGCGCGACACTCGCCAGGGCAGGGGGCAACCATTCGCGGCGCTCGGTCGGGTCGGGGGGAACCATTGGCGGCGCTCGGTCGGGTCGGGGGGAACCATTGGCGGCGCTCGGTCGGGTCAGGGGGAACCATTGGCGGCGCTCGGTCGGGTCGGGGGGAACCATTCGCGGCGCTCGGTCGGGTCGGGGGGAACCATTGGCGGCGCTCGGTCGGGTATGGGGGGCGGCGCGACGTCAGGGCGCCAGGACGAGGCGGGCGAGCGCGTCGTCCAGGCCGGCGGTGCCGGTCCGCTCGACCTGCAGCGGCAGCCCCAGCCGGTCGGCGGCGCGCCGGGCCAGCCTGCTGAGGACGGGGTCCGCGCCCGGCTCCTGGGCCAGCCACACGCACCGGGTGTAGTGCCCGAAGTAGTCGTCCCGCAGCTCGGGGTGCCGGTCCAGCCCCAGCTCGGCCCACACCGTGCGGTCGAAGCTGCGCACCAGGAAGTCGGTGAGCAGGTAGGTGCCGGGCTCCTCCTCCAGGAGCGCGGCGACCCGTGCCTCCCCGGCATATAGGTCGTAGCAGTGCAGTCCGGGCAGCCGTGCGATGCCGCGGCGCGCGCAGAGGGCGTCGAGCGCGCCGTAGGTGCCGCAGTCGGCATACCCGATCGCGACCCGGTCGTAGCGTCCGACGAGCCGGTCGACGACCGCCTCGACCTCGCCCGCGATGCGGTGCGGGTGGTTGTGCAGCAGGGGTGGCAGCGGGTGCACGTCGACCGGCAGCGCCGGGGTATGCCGTGCCGCCGCCGCCGCGGCGTGGGTCGCCAGTGCTCCGCAGGCGACGAGCGCCACCCGCGATCCGGCGGGGCGCAGCGACCCCGTGGACGCCCGTGCCTGATCCCGTGCCCCCGCTCGTGACACGGGCGTCCTCCCGGGCGCGCCCGCGTCACGACGAGCTGCACGAGGGTGCTCGGAGACGTCAGGCCGGGAAGGAGAGCTGGTCGACGAAGCGGTCGTTGAAGTCGCCGCGGTCGGAGAGCTCGACATAGCGCACCCCCTCGAGCAGGGCCTCGGCGCCGGTGCGCTCGGTCGCCGAGAGCAGCACCATCTTGGCGCCCTCCCCGGCGATGTTGCCGGCCGCCACGATGCGCAGGGTTGGCAGCTTGGGGACCAGCCCGATCCGCACGGCGGCCGCGGGCGAGAGGTAGGAGCCGAACGACCCCGCGAGCAGCACCTGCTGCACCTCGCGGGGCTCCAGCCCGACCTCCTCCAGCAGCAGGGTCCACCCGGTGGAGATCGCGGCCTTGGCGAACTGCAGCTCACGCACGTCGCGCTGGGAGAGGTAGACCGACTCGGCCGCCGGGGCGTCCGGCGACTCGCGGTAGAGCACGAAGACCCGCTCGCCCGGCTCGCCGATGCTGGCCAGCCGGTCGGCCAGCGCCGGGGCCACCGTCCGGGCCGTCTCCTCGTCGACGAGACGACCGGAGGGGTCCAGCAGGCCCACCCGGCTGAGCTCGGCCACCGCGTCGACCAGGCCCGAGCCGCACAGCCCGCGCGGTTCGACGTCCCCGATCACCCCGAGCTGCACCGGGTCCGGCAGCCCCTCCTCGCCGGTGGCGGGCTCGGGCCAGTCGGCGAGCAGCTTGACCGTCTCCACCGCACCGTCCGCGGCCCGCATGCCGCACCGGATCGAGGCCCCCTCGAAGGCGGGCCCGGCGGGCGCGGCCGTCGCGACCAGCTGGCTGCCGTCGGACAGCACGATCTCGCAGTTGGTGCCGATGTCGATCATGAGCCGCACCCGGGAGTCGCGGTCCATCCCCGAGGCCTGGATGCCGGCGACGATGTCACCGCCGACGTAGGCGCCCAGCGCCGGGTGCAGGAAGGCCCGGGCCGCGGGGTGCACCGCGGCGCCCAGGCCGACCTCGACGGCCGGCACGAGCGGCCAGCGGTCGGCGGCCAGGATGAACGGCGCCACGCCGAGCGGCTCCGGGTCCTGACCCAGCAGCAGCGCGACCATCGTGGCGTTGCCGGCGATCGCCACGTCGTAGACCTCGTCCGGCTCGACCCCGGCCTCGGCGCACACCTCCGCCGCCAGCTCGGCCAGCGTCTCGTGGGCCCGGGCCCGCAGCCGGGGCAGCGCCTGCGGGTCGAGCATCGTCGCGCTGATCCGGGAGATGACGTCGCCGCCGAAGGGCTGCTGGGCGTTGAGCATCGACGCGACGGCCGCGGGGGTGCCGGTCGTGAGGTCCATGAGCGTGGCCACCACCGTCGTGGTGCCGAGGTCGACCGCGAGCCCGAAGGAGCGCGCCGTGGTGTCCCCCGCCTCGACGTCGATGAGCCGGTCGTCCGCTACGACCGCGGTGACCTTGTGGTCCGCCGACCGCAGCGCCGGACCCACCCGGCGCAGCGCGTGCAGCTCGGGGACCGGCTCGAGGTCCTCGATCGCGTCGAGCACCCGGGTGAGGTCGGGCCGCTGGTCGGCCAGTGTCGGCTCGTCGAGCTCGACGTAGCGCTTCTGCACCGAGGGCCGCAGGATGACCTGCCGCCCGACACCCACCGTCGACGCCTTCGGCCGGGTGGTGAGCGGCGGCACGTCCACGGTCATCGACCCCCAGGCCGTGGCGAGGCAGCCCAGCCGCCAGCCCGCCTCGAGCTGGGCGGTCGAGAACGTCCGCTCGTCCTGGGGCAGCACCGGCGGGACGTCGCCCTCGGTCACCTGGACCTTGCACTTGCGGCACGTCCCGTGGCCCCCGCAGGTGGAGTCCACGGCGATGCCGTTCCAGCTGGCCGCCTCGAAGAGGTTGACGCCGCTGGGCACCCGCACGGTCGTCCCGGAGGGGGTGTACGTAAGGTCGACCCGTTCCGGGGCCCCGTCCGCGGCGGGGGTGTCCACCTCCTCCACCTCGGCGGCCGCACCCGCCGCACGCTGCACGGGGCCACGCGCCGTGGCCGCGCCCGCCTGCTCCTGCCTCACGTCGCAGCGGCCGCCTGCCGCGCGCGGTGCGTTGCGATCCACGACATACCCCACTCGTCGTGCCCGAGGAGCAGGTCGGCGGCGCGCACCGAGTCCACCACCTCGGCGGTCCGGGCGTCCATGATCGCGCTGGTCATCCCCGCGGCCATCGCCAGCGGCAGCCAGGCCGCGTTGATCGCGTGCCGGCCGGGCATGCCGAAGGACACGTTGGAGGCGCCGCACGTCATGTTGAGGCCCCAGCGCTCGTGCACCCCCGCCACGGTCTCCAGCGTCGTCACGCCCACCGTGCTGTCCGCGCCGATGGGCATGGCCAGCGGGTCGATGACGATGTCCTGCAGGGCGATGCCGTACTCCTGCGTGGCCACCCGGACGATCTTCTCCACCAGCTCCAGGCGTTTGCCCGACTCCATGGGGATCTCGTCGGCGTCGTTGGGCAGCGCGATGACCGCGGCGTCGTGCTTCTTGACCAGGGGCAGGATCGCCTCGAGGCGCTCGTCCTCGGCGGTCACCGAGTTGACCAGCGCCCGGCCCTGGTAGGCCTCCAGCCCCGCCTCGAGGGCCTCGACGACGGAGGAGTCGATGCAGACCGGCAGGTCGGTGCTGGCCTGCACGACCTGGATCGCGCGCACGAGCAGGTCGGCCTCGTCGGTCAGCGGCACGCCCATGTTGACGTCGAGCACGTCGGCGCCGCCGAGGACCTGGGCCTCGACATCCCTCTCGATCGCCGACAGGTCCCCCTCGCGCAGCTGGGCCTGGAAGACCTTGCGGCCGGTCGGGTTGATCCGCTCCCCGATGACGCAGAAGCGCTGGTCGGCCCCGATGACGACCTCCTTGGTCGCCGAGCGGAGCACGGTGTGCAGCGGGCCCCCGGCCAGCGCCGCCGACCCCCACGCCGGGCTCATGCCGGCACCGCCGCCCCGGAGCGGGCCCGGCGGTCCTTGAGGAGGGCCTTGGCCTTCTTCACGGTCGCGGAGGCGTCCGCGGCATACCCGTCCGCGCCGACGGCGTCGGCGTACTCCTGGGTGACCGGCGCACCGCCGACCATGACGATGACCTCGTCGCGGATGCCCGCCTTCTCGAGGGCGTTCATGTTGGCCTTGAACATCGGCATCGTCGTGGTGAGGAAGGCCGAGAAGCCGACGACGTCGGGCTGGTGCTCCTCGATGGCGGCCACGAACTTCTCCGGCGCCACCTGCACGCCGAGGTCGATGACCTCGAAGCCGGCGCCCTCGAGCATGATGTTGACGAGGTTCTTGCCGATGTCGTGGACGTCACCCTTGACGGTGCCCATGAGGAAGGTGCCGACCGTCTGCACGCCGGTGTCGGCCAGCAGCGGTCGCAGCACCTCCATCGAGCCGGCCATGGCCTTGCCCGCGATGAGCATCTCCGGGACGAAGAAGTCGCCGCGCTCGAAGCGCGCCCCCACCTCCTCCAGGGCCGGGATGAGGGCGTCGAAGAGGAGCGCCTGCGGCTCCATGTCCATGCCGAGGGCCTGGTGGGTCAGCTCCAGGACGCCGGGACCGTTGCCCACGAGGGTGCGGTCGTAGAGGCCCTGCAGGATCTCGTCGGGAGTCATGAGGCACCTTTCATCACGTGCGGCTCGGTGAGGCGCCCGGACAGGTCGTCCGCGTGCCGGGAGACGAGGCGGCCGAGCTCGTCGAGGCGGCCGGTCAGTCGGGAGGTGGGGCCGGACACCCCGATGGCCGCGACGAGGCGGCCGCGGAGCCGGACGGGGGCGCCGACGCCGGTGAGCGCCACCTCGAGCTCGTCGACGGTCGTCGCCCAGCCCCGGGCCCGGATGACCTCGAACTCGGCGCGCAGGGCGTCCGGGTCGGTGACGGTGCGCGTGGTGAGCGAGGGCAGCTGCTCGGGCAGGTCGAGGGCGCCGAAGGCGTACAGGGTCTTGCCGAGCGAGGAGCAGTGGGCGGGCAGGTCCACGCCCACCCAGTCGCGGCTGCCGATGAGGAAGGTGGAGTCGACCTGGGCGATCTGCACCACCGAGGTGCCGACCGGCACGCCGAGGTTGATGGTCTCCCCGGTGGCCTCGCTCAGCGCGGCCATCGTCGGCTGCGCCTCGCGGGCCAGCCACTCCCGGGTGTCGGTGCGGGCGGCGTACTGCTCGAACAACGGGCCGGGCAGGTAGCCGTTGCCCTCCACGTCGCGCGAGATGAGGTGCGAGCGCTCCAGCGCGGACAGCAGCCGGGAGACGGTCGAGCGGGCCAGGCCGGTGGCCTGGGCCAGGTCGGGGGTGCTCAGCGGGTCGGGCGACTGCACGACGCGCACGACGAGGTCCGCCGCCCGGTCGATCGCCTGGGTCCCCTGAGTCGCCATTCCTCGTGCCCCTCTTCCCTGAGTGCTCACTATGTGGGAGCGTATGCCCATATCGTGAGACGGCGCAAGGGTGCGACGTCCGGCGCGTCGCCCGGCACCGCCCGGGGGCGGAGAGGAGGAGTGGGATGTTCGTCAACCGCATGCCGAGGTACGAGGTCCTCTCGGAGCAGGCGATGGCGCAGCTCGACGGCGCGTGGCGCCGGCTCATGACCGAGGTGGGGGTCCAGTTCGCGAGCGAGGACGCCCTCGAGCTGCTGCGCGAGGCGGGGCAGAAGGTCGAGGGCGAGACGGCATACCTCGACCCGGAGTGGGTGCTCGAGCAGGTCGCGAAGGCGCCCCGGGAGTTCGACGTCCAGGCGCGCAACCCGGAGCGCTCGATCCACGTCGGCGGCGACACCATGTCCTTCGGCGCGGTCTACGGCCCGCCGTTCGTGCGCGAGGGCGACGCGCGGCGCGACGGCACCTTCGACGACTACCAACGGTTCGCCCGGCTGGCGCAGACCTTCGACGTCCTCGACTCCGCCGGCGGCGTCGTCTGCGAGCCCAACGACCTGCCGCTGGACTCGCGGCACCTGGACATGACGCTCGCGCTCATGACGCAGACCGACAAGATCTACATGGGCAACGTGGTGTCTGGGCAGAACGCGCGCGACGTCATCGCGATGGGGGAGATCCTCTTCGGCGGGCGCGAGGCGATCGAGGCCACCCCGGCGTCGATCTCGCTCATCAACTGCAACAGCCCGCTGCGCTGGGACGACCGGATGCTCGAGGCGCTCTTCGAGTACGCCCGCGCCGGCCAGCCCGTCGTCCTCACCCCGTTCATCCTCATGGGGGCGATGTCGCCGGTGACCATCCCGGCCGCCCTGACCCAGCAGATCACCGAGGCGCTGTCCGGGATCGCCCTCGCGCAGACCATCCGGCCCGGGACGCCGGTGATCTTCGGGTCGTTCCTTTCCACCATCGACATGCAGTCGGGGTCGCCGACCTTCGGCACGCCGGAGTCGGGCCTGGGGCTGCTGTGCACCGGGCAGATCGCGCGGCACTTCGGGCTGCCCTTCCGTGGCGGCGGCGGGCTGACCAGCTCGCAGGTGCCGGACGCGCAGGCCGGCTACGAGGCGGTCATGACGTTGCTGCCGACCTTCCTCGCCGGCACCAACTGGGTCATGCACTCGGCCGGCTGGCTCGAGGGCGGCCTGGTGAGCAGCTTCGAGAAGTTCGTCGTCGACTGCCAGATCATCGAGATGCTGCAGCACGAGTTCCGGCCGCTGGAGATCGACGAGGGCTCCCTGGCCTTCGACGCCCACGTCGAGGTCGGGCACGGCGGGCACTTCCTCGGGGCCATGCACACCATGGAGCGCTTCCGGACCTGCTTCTACCGGCCGTTCCTGTCCAGCGCGGACAACTTCGAGCGGTGGAGCTCCAAGGGGGCGCCGGACACCGCGACCCGGGCCTCGGCCGTGGTCGCGTCCCGGCTGGAGGGCTACGAGGCGCCGCCGCTGGACGACGCGGTGCGGCAGGAGCTCGAGGCCTTCGTCGTGCGGCGCCGGGCCGAGCTGGGCGACTGAGGTCCGCGGGGTCCGGCCGGACAGGACGGCTGGCGCCGGTCGGATCAGGACCGGGTATGTCCTCGCGCCGGCCTAGCCTGCGAGTCGTGGATGCTGCCGCCCTGCTCCGGACCCTGGTCCAGACGATCGACGACCGGCGGTGGGCCGACCTGCCCGCGCTGCTGGCGCCGGACTTCCGGTCCCGGCTGGTGCATACCGGTGAGTCCTTCGACCGGGACGCCTGGGTCCGCCTCAACGCCGACTACCCCGGCTTCGGCCGCATGGTGCTCGAGGAGGTCGTCGGGTCCGGCGACCGGGCCGCCGCGCGGGCGCACGTGACCGGCACGGTGGAGGGGGAGAGGGCCGACTTCGAGGTCGCGATGTTCGCGACCGCCAGGGACGGGGCCGTGGCCGACCTGGTGGAGGTCTGGGCCGACTGCGGTTCCGAGCCACCCGGAGGGACTCGTCCCTAGCGAGGCGGTCGGGGGAGGGGCCCGGGCTCGGGACGGACGGCACCGAGGAGGCCCGGTCCGGTCCGTGACGGCTGTCGGTGCTCCGTGCCAGGATCGGGAGCGAGGCGGCGCCACCGGTGGCGGCGCGGAGAGGGCGGAGTCATGGCGAGGCGACCCGTGCTGCTCGTCGGGACGACCAAGGGGGCGTTCGTCCTCGAGCGGCGCGACGAGGACGAGGACGTCGGCTGGGCGGTGCGGGGCCCCTTCTGCGACGGGTGGCCGATCAACCACGTCGTCGGCGACCCCGTGACCGGGACGATCTGGGCAGGCGGCGGCGGTGAGTGGTCGGGTGCGGGCGTGTGGCGCTCCACCGACGGCGGCGGCACCTGGGAGCTCAGCCGGCTGACGACCGGCGCCATGGACGCGTGGGCCGCGGGCGACCCCGAGTTCGCCGCCGCGGTCGGGTGGAGCCCCCAGGACGTGCCGTTCGGCGAGGAGTTCAGCCAGGTGTGGTCCCTCGGCCTGGCCGGGGACCGGCTGTACGCCGGCACCAAGCCGGCGGCGCTGCTCGCCAGCGACGACGGCGGGGTGACGTGGGCCGAGGTCGAGAGCCTGCGCCGGCACCCCTCGGCGGAGGACTGGAACCCGGGCGCGGCGGGGCTGGTGCTGCACACCATCCTGGCCGACCCGGGCGACCCGTCCCGGGTGTGGCTGGGGATCTCCGCCGCCGGGGTCTTCGCGTCCAAGGACGCCGGCGGTCAGTGGGAGCGGCGCAACGCGCTGGCCCTGCCCGACGAGCCGGACGCCGCCGCCGCGGCCGGCCACCCGGGGGGACCGGGGGGCGGCGAGGTGGGCCTGTGCGTGCACCACATCGTCCGGGCGCCCGGGCCTGGTGACGTGCTCTACCAGCGCAACCACGTCGGCGTGTGGCGCTCCGGCGACGGTGGCCTCACCTGGAGCGACATCACCGCCGGCCTGCCCTCCACCTTCGGCTTCCCGATGCGGGTCCACCCCCGCGACCCCGACACCGTCTGGACCATCCCGCTCAACGGGGACATGGAGGGCCGCTACCCGCCGGACGCCCCAGCCGCCGCCGTGTGGCGCTCCACCGACGGCGGCGCCACGTGGGAGGCGCAGCGGTCCGGGCTGCCCCAGGAGTCGTGCTTCTTCACCGTGCTGCGCCAGGCGATGGCGGGCGACACGGGCGACCCGGCGGGCCTCTACTTCGGCACCAACACCGGGTCGGTCTTCGCCAGCACGGACGAGGGGGAGAGCTGGGCGGAGGTCGCCCGGCACCTTCCGACGGTGCTGTCGGTGGAGGTGCTCGAGCGCACCTGACCCATGTCGAGATCCGCCCTCCCGCTCCGACGTCCTGGGTGGACGTCGCCGGACCGGCGGCGCGGAACCGCACGCACGACCAAGGAGCCAGCATGAAGTACGTCATCCTCATCCAGTCCAACCCCCAGCCCTGGGGCCACCCCACGGCCGACTTCCTCCCCGCCTACCAGGAGCAGTCGCAGGAGGACCGCGACCGGCTCAACGGCGACTTCGAGCGGATGCTCGGCGAGCTCAGCGAGGCGGGCGAGCTGGTCGGGGGCGAGGCGCTGGGCGACCCCACCTCCGCGCGCCTCTTCCGCTGGTCGGACGGGGAGCGGGTGGTCACGGACGGCCCCTACGCCGAGGGCAAGGAGCACCTCGCCGGGTTCTTCCTCATCGACGTGGAGTCCCAGGAGCGGGCCGAGCAGATCACCCGGGCCTTCAGCGGTCCCGGGAGACCGTGGAGCTGCGCCCGGTCATGGGAGGTGGTGACGACGCCGACTGACCCGGCCCTGGAGGCCGCGTGGCGCACCCATCGACCCCGGGTGCTCGGCGCGCTGCTGCGCCGGCACGGCGATCTGCGCGACTGCGAGGACGCCGCCCAGGAGGCCGTGCTGGCGGCGGCCGAGCAGTGGCCGCGGGACGGCCTGCCCGACGACCCCGGCGCCTGGCTGGTGCGGGTCGCGTCCCGACGCCTCATCGACCGGGTGCGCAGCGACGAGGCCCGCCAGGCCAGGGAGGAGGTCGCCGCCCGCGAGGAGGACGCCCTGCACCGCGGCGTGCTCACGACGGACGAGCACGAGCCCGCGACCGTCCCCGACGACGTGGTCGAGATGATGCTGCGCTGCTGCCACCCCGTGCTGTCACCGAGCTCACGGGTGGCGCTGACGCTGCGCGCCGTGGGCGGCCTCACCACCCGCGAGATCGCGGCCGGCTTCCTCGTGCCGGAGACGACGATGGCGCAGCGCATCAGCCGGGCACGCGCCACTCTGGCCTCCGGAGGCGCGACCTTCGGGCCGCCCGACCCGGCCGAGCTCCCGGAGCGCAGGGCGGCGGTGCGCCACGTCGTCTCCCTCGTCTTCACCGAGGGTCACCAGCGCAGCTCCGGTGACGCCGTCGTGGACCGTGCCTTCGTCGAGGAGGCCCTGCGGCTGGCGCGGGTGCTGCACGACACGTGCCCGGAGGACCCGGAGAACACCGGGCTGCTGGCGCTCCTGCTGCTCACGGCCGCGCGGACGCCGGCCCGGACGGACGCCGCCGGCGACCTCGTCCCGCTGGACCGGCAGGACCGGGCCCTGTGGGACCCCGCCCTCATCCGGGAGGGGGTGCACCTGCTCGAGGTATGCCTCCCGCGCGGCGGGGTCGGTCAGTTCCAGCTGCAGGCGGCCGTCGCGGCGGTGCACGCCGAGGCCGCGCGTCCGGAGGACACCGACTGGCCGCAGATCCTCGTGCTCTACCGCATGCTGGACGCCACCGCGCCGTCGGCGGCCACCACCGTCGCGCTCGCGACCGCGACCGCGGAGGTGGAGGGAGCGGTGGCCGGGCTGGCCGTGCTGGACCGGGTGGCCGACCCGAGGTGGCACCGCGTGCACGCGGTGCGCGGGCACCTGCTGGCCCGCGCCGGCGACCCGCCGGGGCGCGGCGCAGCTGGGCCGAGGCGGCCCGGCTCACCCGGAGCATCCGGGAGCAGCGGCACCTCAACGACCTCGTCGCGAGCCTGGACGGCTGAGCGCGAGCACGACCGCTACGGGGCGCAGGGCGCGTAGGGTTGCGGCATGCGCAACGAGAACGACGCCTCGTCCCCGTCCTCGGCCGGTGAGGCCCGCAGCCAGGGGGCCGTCCAGTCCGTCGACCGGGCCCTCACCATCCTGGAGATCCTGGCCCGGGGTGAGGCCGGCGTCGGGGAGATCGCCGCCCAGCTGGGGGTCCACAAGTCGACCGCGAGCCGGCTCGTCGCGGCCCTCGCCGCCCACGACCTCGTGGAGCAGCCGACCGAGCGCGGCCGCGTCCGGCTGGGGGTCGGCATCCTGCGCCTCGCCGGGGCGACCAGCGCCCGCCTGGACCTCGTGCAGGAGGCGCGTCCGGTCTGCCGCCTGCTGGCCTCCCAGACCAACGAGACGGTCAACCTCGCCGTGCTCGGCGACCGCTCGGCGCTCTACATCGACCAGGTCATCGGACCCTCGACGATCACGTCCTACAACTGGGTCGGCCAGCACATCCCGCTGCACGCCACCTCCAACGGCCGGGTCCTCGTCAGCGAGCTGTCCCCGACCGAGCGCCGGGCCACCTGGGGCGAGCTCACGGCCTACACCGACGCGACCGTGACCGACCCCCGCCGGCTCGAGGACCTGGTCGCCGAGGTCGTCGCCCACGGGTATGCCGTCGCCCGCGACGAGCTGGACGTCGGGCTGACCGCGGTGGCGGCGCCGGTGCGCAACGCGCACGGGGAGGTGTGCGCCTCGGTGAGCGTCTCCGGGCCGAGCTTCCGGATCGACCAGGCCCGCGTCGACCAGATCGTGCCGCTGCTGCTGCAGGCGGCGGGGGACGTCTCGGCCCGGCTGGGCTGGCACGCCGCCTGAGCGCCCGGTCCGCGCGGACCCTTGACACCCTCAGCACCCGGGATGAGACTGGTTGCGTGATACGCGCGTAGTTGCGCGATACGCACCAGAGAAGGGCGACCATGAGCACCTCATCCCTCCCCGACCGCTGCCAGGTCCTCGTCATCGGGGCCGGCATCGTCGGCAACTCGCTGGTCCACCACCTCGCCGAGCTGGGCTGGACCGACATCGTGCAGATCGACAAGGGGCCGCTGCCCAACCCCGGGGGGTCCACCGGCCACGCCTCCAACTTCATCTTCCCGGTCGACCACAGCCGGGAGATCACCGACCTGACGCTGGACTCGATGCGGCAGTACGACGAGATGGGCGTGCTCACCACCTCCGGGGGCATCGAGGTCGCGCGCACCGAGGAGCGGATGGAGGAGCTGCGGCGGCGGATGTCCTCGGCCAAGGCCTGGGGGATCGAGGCCCGGATGGTGACGCCTCAGGAGGTCGCCGAGATGGTGCCCTTCCTCGACCCGGACGTCATCGTCGGCGGCTTCTACACGCCGAGCGTGGGCGTGGTCGACTCGTTGCGGGCCGGCACGATCATGCGGGAGAACGCCCAGGCCAAGGGCGTGCTCACCACCGTCGCCAACGTCGAGGTGACCGGGATGACCGTCACCGAGGGCCGGATCAGCGCGGTCCAGACCGACAAGGGCGACATCGAGGCCCCCGTCGTGGTCATCGCCTGCGGCGTCTGGAGCCCGCGGCTGGCCCGGATGGCCGGCGCGCACATCCCGCTGACCCCGGCCGTGCACCAGATGATCTCGGTCGGCCCCTGCGAGCAGCTCGCGGAGCGGCCGGGGGAGATCAGCTTCCCGATCATCCGCGACATGGACACCTTCTGCTACGAGCGTCAGCACGGCTCGGACATGGAGGTCGGCTCCTACGCCCACCGCGCGATCCTGCACGAGCCGGACGAGATCCCCTCGATCGCGCAGGCGAAGCTCTCGCCGACCGAGATGCCGTTCACCGAGGACGACTTCGACCCGCAGCTCGAGCAGGCTCTGGAGCTCATGCCCGAGCTGCTCGGCGACGAGCGCGCCGAGATCCGCTACGCCATCAACGGCCTGCTCTCGCTCACCCCGGACGGCGCCCCGGTGCTCGGCGAGACGCCCGAGGTCAAGGGCCTGTGGAGCTGCGCGGCGGTGTGGATCAAGGAGGGCCCGGGCGTCGGCCGCGCGGTCGCCGAGTGGATGACCCACGGCAACCCGGAGATCGACCTCGGGCACAGCGACATCGCCCGCTTCTACCCCCACCAGCGCACCCGCGCGCACGTCCGCGCCCGCACCAGCGAGGCGTTCAACAAGACCTACGGCATCGTCCACCCCTCCGAGCAGTGGCAGAGCTCCCGGCCCATCCGGCTCTCGCCGATGCACGCCAGCCAGCGCGAGCTCGGCGCGGTGTTCTACGAGGCCGCCGGGTGGGAGCGCCCGCAGTGGTACGCCTCCAACGAGCCGCTGCTCGAGGAGTTCGGCGACGCCGTCATGCCGCGCGAGCACGAGTGGGACGCCCGCTGGTGGAGCCCGATCATCAACGCCGAGCACCTGGCCCTGCGGGCCCGCGGCGGCATCGTCGACCTCACCGCGTTCGCGATCTTCGACGTCGTCGGCCCGGCCGCGCTGGAGGGCGTCCAGCGGATCGTCGTCGCCCAGGCCGACGTGGCGATCGGGCGGGTGGTCTACACCCCGGTGCTCGACGAGACCGGCGGCTTCCGCTCCGACCTCACGGTGATGCGGCTCGGGCACGACCACTTCCGGGTCGTCACCGGCGGCGCCCACGGCATGGTGGACAAGAAGTGGTTCGCCGACCACCTGCCCGAGGGGGCCTCAGTCGTCGACCTGACCTCGGCATACTCCACGATCGGGGTATGGGGTCCGCGCGCCGGTGAGGTGCTCGGTGCGCTCACCGACGACGACCTGTCCCCCGAGGCCTTCCGCTTCGGCACCTGCCGGCTCATCGAGGTGGGCGACCTGTCGGTGCTGGCCTCGCGCATCTCCTACGTCGGCGAGTTCGGCTGGGAGCTCTACGTGCCCATCGAGACCGGCGCGCAGCTGTGGGAGCGGCTCGTCGAGACCGGGCGCGAGCACGGGGTCGTCCCCGTCGGCATCGGGGTCTACACCGCCACCGGGCGGATCGAGAAGGGCTACCGCGCCTACGGCGCCGAGCTGGACGCCGAGCGCACCCTCTCCGAGACCGGCATGGAGCGGCCCAAGGTCAAGGACGCCGACTTCATCGGCAAGGAGGCGGTGCTCGCGCAGGCCGGGCAGCCGCCGAAGGCGGTGCTCTGCGCGCTCACGGTCGACGACCACACCTCCGAGAGCGGGGTCAAGCGCTACATGCTCGGCGGCGAGCCCGTCCTCGACCGCGACGGCGGGCCCCTGACCGACGGCCACGGGCACCACCCCTACGTCACCTCCGCGGCCTCCGCGCCGAGCCTCGGCAAGCACGTGCTCATGGCGTTCCTGCCGCCCGAGCAGGCCGTCCTCGGCACGGGTCTCACGGTGTCCTACATGGAGGAGCTCTACCCGGTGACCGTCGCCAGCGTGGACGCGACCCCGCTGCTCGACCCGGACAACCTGCGCGTCAAGGGACGGTATGCCGAGTTCGAGCAGCCCGCCGCCGACGCCTCCGACTCCCAGCCCGCGGCAGCGGCCGAGCCGGTGGGGGTGGCCTGAGATGACCGACGTCCTGGTCTGCGTCAAGCGGGTGCCCGACACCTCCGGCGAGGTCGTCCTCACGGCCGACGGGAGCGGTGTCGACGGGCGCTACGCCGGCTACACCATGAGCAGCCACGAGGAGTGCGCCGTCGAGATCGCGGTCACCGTCGCCGCCGACACCGGCGGCTCGGTCACCGTCCTCACCCTCGGCGACGACGACAGCGTCGAGCAGCTGCGCGCCGCGCTCGCCGTCGGGGCGGACGAGGCGGTGCGGATCGACGCGGCGGCCGAGGACTACGGGCCGGCCGACGTCGCGGCCGCCATCGCCGAGGTCGTCCGTGCCCGCGAGAGCGAGGGGCGGCCGTTCGACCTCGTGCTCGTGGGCAACGACGCCGCGGACACCGGCGACCACCAGGTCGGGATCCGGCTGGCGCACCTGCTGGACCGGCCCGTGGTGGCCGGTGCGCAGGAGGTCGCCGTCTCCGGCGACCGGCTGGACGTGCGCTCGAGCGTGTCCGGCCCGACGGAGGTCTTCGACGTCCCGCTGCCGGCGGTGCTCACGGTGTGGGAGGGCGGGGTCGACCCGCGCTACCCCAACATCAGCGGCCGGATGCGGGCCAAGAAGGCGCGCGTCGAGGTGCTCGAGCCCTCCGGCGCGCCGCAGGGCAGCGGGCGCCTGGGGCTGCGGGTGCTGCCGCCGCCGGCGAGCAACGTCGAGGTGCTCGGCGAGGGGAAGGCCGCCGCGCCGCGGCTGGTCGACGTGCTGAGAGAGCTGGGAGTCGTGCGATGAGCGTGCTGGTCGTGGTGGAGCCGGAGGACCTGGACGACGCGGGCGCCGGGCTGTCGGTGGTGTCCCAGGAGGTCCTCACCTTCGCCCGGTCGCTCCCGGGGGAGGACGTCGACGCCGTGCTGGTGGGCCTGCCCTGCGCCGGCGCGCCGCCGGAGGCGGTGCTCGCGCACTGCCGCGAGCAGGGGGTGCGGACGCTGCACGTCACCCCGGAGCCCCGTCTCGACCGGTATGCCGCCCGCGCCTGGGCGCGGGTCGTCGAGGCCGCCGCCGAGGCGGGGGGAGCGGCATACCTCGTCGCGGGCGGGACCGCGCGCGGCAACGAGGTGCTGGCGCACGTCGCCGCGGCCCGCGGCGTGCCGATGCCCTGCAACGTCGTCGCGGTCGTGCAGTCCGAGCCGCTCGAGGTGGAGCGGCAGGTCGTCGGCGGGGCCGTGCTGGAGCGGGTCGCGCTGGCGGCCGAGAGAGGTCTCGCGGTCGCCTCGGTGGCCGGGCACGCCGTCGCGCCGGAGCCGGCGCCCAGCCCGGGTCCGGCTCACGTCGAGGCGGTCGCGGTCGAGCTGAGCGAGGCCGACCTCGCCGCGCAGGTGGTGCGGGTGGAGGCCAAGGAGGGCGGCGACGCCTCCGCGCTGACCGGCGCCCACGTCGTCGTCGGCGCCGGTCGCGGGGTGGGCGGAGCCGACCAGTTCGACGACGTCGAGGCCCTCGCGGCCCGGCTCGGCGGTGCGGTGGGCGTCTCTCGTGTCGTCACCAGCCTCGGCTGGCGGCCGCACCACGAGCAGGTCGGGCAGACCGGCAGCAGGATCGCGCCGGACCTCTACCTCGCGTGCGGGATCAGCGGCGCCATCCAGCACTGGGCCGGCTGCAGCTCGTCGAAGACGATCATCGCGATCAACACCGACGGAGAGGCCCCGATGGTGACGAAGGCGAGGTATGCCGTCATCGGCGACATGCACGAGGTCATCCCGGCCGTCCTGGAGGAGCTCTCCTAGCCCTTCTTCCTCTGCACCGGACGCGCGGCAGGGCCGCACCGGACGCGCGTCGGGGTCGCACCGGACGCGCGTCGGGGTCGCACCGGACGCGCGTCGGGGTCGCACCGGACGCGCGACAGGGCCGCAGGTCGACGTGGACCTACCGCGCGTGCGGTGCGAGGAGGTCGGCCGTGCTCAGCCAGCGCTCGCCGTCGTCGACGTAGCCCAGGCGGTGCAGCCACACCCCCGTCGTCACCCGCTCCACGAAGGCCCAGGCGTCGACCCGGTCCGGCTCCAGCCCGAGCCGCCGGCTCACCGAGGCGACGTGGCGGCGGTGCCACTCCCGCGCGGCCGCCGGCCCGTCGGCGCCGGAGATCTGCTCCAGCTCGACCATGAGGTCGCGGAGCGCAACGCCCACGTCGTAGTCGCGCTCGCAGAGGAAGCCGTCGGGGTCGATGAAGGCATACCCCCCGCCGGGGCGCTGGAGCACGTTGAGGCTGTGCGCGTCGCCGTGCACCACCACCCGGTCCGGGTGCGGGTGCTCGACCAGCTCGCGGGCCAGCGCGGCCGCCCGGTCGAAGGCCGCGGTGTGCGGGTGCACCCACCCGCCGTCGGCCACCTCCGTCTCCACGATCGCGAGCAGCTGGCTGGCCTTCTCGCCCGGCTGCTCGTCCTGCGCGACCTCGAGCGGCAGCTCCCAGGCCTGCTCCAGCAGGCCGACGAGGACCTCGACCTGGGCCAGGCCGTCCGTGGTGGTCCGGGCGAGGGAGGGCCCCAGCCGCTCGAGGAGGGCCGCCCCGAGGTCCGGCTCGTGGTCGAGCACCCGGCAGTAGCCCCGCCCTGCCGCCGCCCGCATGACCCGCACCTGCTGGCCCAGGTCGGTGCCCGCGTCGTCGAACTTCACCGCGGCCGGCTCGTCGCCCCGCCGGACCTCGAGCACCGGGAGGCCGACCCCGTCGGTGTGGGCGCGCTCGACGACCAGGTCCCACCGCCGCACCGTCCGGGCCAGGACCTCCGGGAACCGCTCCAGCAGCGTGGCAGCCCACTCCTGGTCGGCCCACGGGCGGGCCCGCGCCACCGCCACCACCTCCGACTGCTCCACGCGGGCGATCGTGCCAGATCCGCCCGACCGTAGACTCGCCGGCGTGTTCCGCAGACCCCTCCCTCGGCACGGGCGCGCAGGTGGCGCCCTCCGCGCCGGCGTCGCCGCCCTGCTCGGGGGCGTCCTGGCCCTCACCGCGCTGCCCGCGACCGCGCTCACCGGTGACGAGGACGACCTGGGGGCCCGGGCGCTGCGGGACGAGGGCTGGAGCGAGCCGTCCCTGGAGCTCGCCGACCTGACGCAGGGCGCACCCGTCCACCCGATGACGCCGCCGCTGAGCGCCGTGACCCGGATGTACCCCTCCTACTACGCCGACGGCTGCCACGTCGGGCGCCGGGGCACGGAGGTGGCCCCCGGCTGCGTCTACGGCGACCCCGACGGCGACGTCGAGGTGGCCGTCCTCGGGTCCTCGAAGGTGGGGCAGTACTTCCCGGCCCTGGAGGAGATCGCGCTGCGCGAGGGCTGGCGGCTGCGGATGTACACCAAGCTCGCCTGCTCCTTCGTCGACGAGCCGGAGCCGGCCTACCCGGAGTGCGACGCCTACAAGGCCTCCCTCCGCGACCACCTGGAGGGCCACCGGCCCGACCTCGTCATCACCGGGGGGATGCGGCGCGAGGTCCCGGAGGGCTACACGCGCTCCTGGACCTGGTTGCGCGACGAGCTCGGGGTGGAGCAGGTCGTGGGGCTGTGGGACTCGCCCGTCCCCAACGACGGCAACCCCTCGGCCTGCGTCGCCGAGGCCCTGGCCGACGGCGCCGACCTGAGGTCCTGCGCCGTGTCGCTGCCGGAGGAGCGCAGCGGCAACCCGTCGATGCGCGAGGCGGCCGACCGGGTGCCGGGCGCGATGTTCGTCGACCTGCGCGACTGGGTCTGCCCGACGACCTACCTCAGCCCACGGTGCGCCGCCGTCGTCGGCCGCGCCCAGCTCTACGGCAGCGGCTCCCACCTCGTCCCGTCCTACACCGCCACCCTCACCGACCCGTTGCACCAGCGCCTGCACGAGGCCGGGGTGGCGGCATACCGCCCCTCCGTCGACCGGGTGGGCGGCGCGGACCGGTATGCCACCGCCGCCCTGCTCACCCGCGACGTCGAGCCCGGTGGCCGGGTCTTCCTCACCAGCGGGCGCGACTTCCCGGACGCCCTGGCCGCGGCGGCCAAGGCCGGGGCGGGCGGCGAAGCGGTGCTGCTCACCGGCGGTCCCGCGCTGCCGGCCGCGACCCGTGAGGCCTTGGTGCGGCTGGCGCCGAGCGAGGTCGTCGTGGTGGGCGGCGAGGACGCCGTGCCCGGTGCCGTGCTGGAGCAGGTCGCCGAGCTGGCCCCGGTGGAGCGGGTGTCGGGCCGTGACCGCCACGCGACCGCGGCGGCGCTCGCCCTCGTGGAGCCGGTGCAGGAGCGGGGCATCGTCGTCGTGGCCACCGGCGCCGACTTCCCGGACGCGCTCGCGGCCGCGGGCCGGGCCGGTCAGCAGGGCGCCCCGATCCTCCTGGTGCGCGAGACGGAGATCCCCGAGACGACGGCCGCGGCCCTGCGGCAGCTCGACCCGGCGCACATCGTGGTCGTCGGGGGAGAGGGGGCCGTGGCGAGCTCGGTCGAGGAGGACCTGGAGGCCCTGGGCAGCAGCGTGCAGCGGATCGGCGGGGCGGACCGCTACGCCACGGCCGCCCTGCTCGCCGGGAGCGGCGCCGAGGTGCTGCACGTCGGGTCCGGGGTGTCCTTCGCGGACGCCCTCGCGGCCGGGCCGGTCGCCGCGGCCAGCGGCGGATCGGTGCTGCTGACGGCTCCCGACCGGGTCCCCACCGCGACGCGCGAGGCGCTGGAGCGGATCGGGCCCGAGCGGGTCGTGCTCACCGGCGGCGCCGGCGCGGTCGGCGAGGACGTCCGGCGGACGCTGCTGCGGCTGACCTCCTGAGGGTCGCGTCGGCAGGCGGCACCGCACCCGACGGCGTCGGGCGCCGGCTCAGAGGTCGGCGAGCAGGGCGGCCGGCTGCTCGACGCAGTCGGCGACGAACCGCAGGAAGCCGCCCGCCGTGCCGCCGTCGCACACCCGGTGGTCGAAGGTGAAGGACAGCTGGGTGACCTTGCGGACCTTGACCTTGCCCCGGTGCGCCCACGGCTTGTCGACGATGCGCCCCACGCCCAGCATCGCGGCCTCGGGGTGGTTGATGATCGGCGTCGAGCCGTCCACCCCGAAGACGCCGTAGTTGTTCAGCGTGAAGGTGCCGCCGGTCAGCTCGGCCGGGGAGACCTTGCCGTCCCGCGCCTTGAGGGTGAGCTCGCGCAGCGCGGCGGCCAGCTCGGTCGTCGTCATCGCGTGCGCGTCGTGCACGACCGGCACGACCAGGCCCCGCGGGCTCTGCGCGGCGAAGCCGAGGTGCACCGCGCCGTGGTGGACGATCTGCCCGGCCTCGGTGTCGACCGAGGAGTTGAGCGCGGGGTAGGCCGCCAGCCCGGCCACGGTGATCCGGGCCAGGAGCGGCAGCACCCCGATGCCGGCGTCGGGCCGGGCGGCCCGGAGGGCGTCCTTGGCCTTCATGAGCCGGGTCGCGTCGACGTCGACCCAGGTCGTGGCGTCGGGGATCTCGCGCCGCGAGGTGGAGAGCCGCTCGACCATGAGCCGCTGAACGCCCTGGATCGGGATGCGCGTGTCGCCCTCGTCGGGACGGCCCGCGCCCCGCGCGCCCACCGGTGCTGCGGCGCGGTCCGAGCCGGAGTCCGGGTGGTCGGTCCGGGCGGAGAGGTATGCCTCCAGGTCGGCCCGGCGGACGACCCCGGTCGGGCCGGGGGTCACCGTGGTCAGGTCGACGCCGTGCTCGTGGGCCAGCCGGCGGACCAGGGGGGAGATGACCCGCACCGCGCGGCCACCGTCGGCGGCGCCCGCCGGGGCTCGTCCGCCACCGTCCGCGACCACCGGCGGGGTGGAGGGGGCGGTGGGGGTCGCGCTCGTCGAGCGGCGGCGACGGCGTGATCCGCCGGTGCGCCGGGCCGGGCCGTCGCCGGCGCCGTAGCCGATGAGCGGTCGCTCCGGCTGGTCGTCGCCCTCGCCGCCCGGGGCCGTGCCGCCGGAGGGGCGGGCACCGGCCTGCTCCTCCTCGCGGTACTGCTCACCGCCGGCGCCGGTCGCGCCCGACGGGTCGCCCTCGGACCCGCCCGGCTCGCCGATGGTGATGAGCGGCTCGCCGACGGGCAGCACCTGACCCGCCTCGGCGTGCACCCGGGCGACGGTGCCGGCATACGGGCAGGGCACGGACACGGCGGCCTTGGCGGTCTCGACGGTGACGACCTCCTGGTCGACGCCGACCTCGTCGCCGGCGGCGACGTGCCACTCGACGATCTCGGCCTCCGTCAGCCCTTCGCCGAGGTCGGGCAGCCGGAAGACCTGCGTCATGCCGACACCTCCTGCTCGTCGGGGGCGTGCGTGAGATCGGGCTCGTCGTCCCACTGCAGGCGGGCGATGGTGTCCAGGACGCGGTCGATCCCGGGCAGGTGGGTGTGCTCCAGCTTGGGGGGCGGGTAGGGGATGTCCAGCCCGGTGACCCGCAGGACGGGCGCGGCCAGGCTGTGGAAGCAGCGCTCCTGCACCCGGGCGGCGATCTCGGCGCCCATGCCGGCGAAGCCTTGCGCCTCGGCGAGCACGACGGCCCGGCCGGTCCGGCGCACCGACGCCTCGACCGTCGCGTCGTCGAAGGGCACGAGCGAGCGCAGGTCCACGACCTCGACGTCCCAGTCCTCCTCCGCCGCAGCGACCTCGGCCGCCTTGAGCGCGGCGGCGACCTGGGGGCCGTAGGTGATGAGCGTGACGTCGGCGCCCTCGCGGCGCACCACCGCCTGGCCGATGGGCTCGGTGCGGGTGGGCAGCTCGATCTCGGCCTTGGCGTAGTACTGGCTCTTGGGCTCCATGAAGACCACCGGGTCGTCGGAGGCGATGGACTCGCGCAGCAACGAGTAGGCGTCGGCCGGCGTCGTCGGGGTGACGACGTGCAGCCCCGGCGTGTGCACGTAGTAGCCCTCGGACGAGTCGCAGTGGTGCTCGACGCCCCCGATGCCCCCGGCGTAGGGGATGCGGATGGTGATGGGCATCGGCAGCGCCCCGCGGGTGCGGTTGCGCATCTTGGCGATGTGCGACACCACCTGCTCGAAGGCGGGGTAGCCGAAGGCGTCGAACTGCATCTCGACGACCGGGCGGAAGCCCTGCATCGCCAGGCCGACCGCGAAGCCGGCGATCCCGGCCTCGGCCAGCGGTGTGTCGACGCAGCGGTCCTCGCCGAAGTCGCGGGTCAGGCCGTCGGTGATACGGAAGACGCCGCCCAGCGCGCCGACGTCCTCGCCGAGGACGAGCACGTCCGGGTCCTCGGTGAGCGCGTCGCGCAGGGCCGTGTTGAGCGCCTTGGCGTAGGTGGTCGGGCTCATCGCGCGCTCTCCATCTCCTGCTGGGTGACGTGGCTGTCCAGCTCGCTGCGGACCATCTCGCGCTGCTCGAGCAGCTGCGGCGTCGGCCGGGCGTAGACGTGGTCGAAGAGCTCGAGCGGCTCGACCGTCGGCTCGGCGTTCATCCGGGTCCGCAGGTCGGCGGCCAGGGCGTCGGCCTCGTCGCGGACCTCCTGGATGCGGGCGTCGTCGAGGTGCCCCTGCTCCACGAGGTAGGCCTGGAGCCGGACGATCGGGTCCTGCCCGGTCCACCGGTCGACCTCGTCGGCGGTGCGGTAGCGGGTGGCGTCGTCGGCGTTGGTGTGCGCCTCCATGCGGTAGGTGTGCGCCTCGACCAGCACCGGGCCGTGCCCGGACCGGGCGTGCGCGTAGGCCTGCCGCATGACCGCCAGCATCGCGGCGGGGTCGTTGCCGTCCACCTGCTCGCTGCGCACGCCGTAGCCGACGCCCTTGTAGGCCAGGGACGGGGCCTTGGTCTGCTTGGCGAGCGGCACGGAGATCGCGTACTTGTTGTTCTGCACGAGGAAGACCGCCGGTGCCTCGAAGACCGCGGCGAAGTTGAGGCCCTCGTGGAAGTCCCCCTCGCTGGTCGCGCCGTCCCCGATGAGGCACAGCGCGATGCCGTCGGTGCCGCGGCGGGTCAGCCCGTGCGCCGCGCCGGCGGCGTGGACCGCCTGGGTGGCCAGCGGGGTGCACTGGGGGGCGGTGCGGGTGGCCCGCGGGTCGTAGCCGCAGTGCCAGTCGCCGCGCAGCAGGGTGAGCACCTCGACGGGGTCGATGCCGTGGGTGACCAGCGCCATCGAGTCGCGGTAGGTCGGGAACAGCCAGTCCTGCTCGGTCAGCGCCAGCACCGGCGCGACCTGGCAGGCGTCCTGCCCGCGCGAGCTGGGATAGACCGCCAGGCGCCCCTGCTTGGTCAGGGCGGTCGCCTGGGCGTCGAAGCGGCGGCCGACGACCATGGCGCGCCACACGGCGAGCAGCTCCTCGGGCGCGGGCATGACGTAGCCCCGGGCGTGGGCCTGCTCGCCCGGGTCGACGGCGGTGCCGTCGGCGGCGAGCAGCTGCACCGGGGCGGGGCAGGGGAGCAGTTCGGTGATGTCACTCATCGTCGAGTCCTCGGTCCTCACGTAGACGTCTGAGGGTCATCGTGCCGCGTCGGCACACACTGTGACGACATCTCGCGCAGATCCTGGACGGCTGGCAGGATGTGGTCATGGCAGAGGGTCGTTCGTCCGAAAGCAGTCCGGTCCTCCGACCCGGGACCGGACAGGTTGCCGCAGCCCTCGACGAGACCGACCACGCCATCGTCGCCGAGCTGCGGCGCGACGGCCGGCTCTCGGTCCGCGCCCTCGCCGAGCGGGTGCACATCAGCCGGGCGACGGCATACTCCCGGCTCGAGCGGCTGCACCGCGAGAAGGTCATCACGGGGTATGCCGCCCGCGTCGACGCCGACAAGCTTGGCCTGGCGACCGCGGCCTACGTGTCGGTCTCGATCGAGCAGGGGGCGTGGCGCGAGGTGCTGGACGCGCTCGAGACGCTGCCCGGGGTGGAGAAGGTCGCGCTGGTGGGGGCGGAATTCGACATGCTCGTGGAGGTGCGGGCTCGGGACAACCACGAGCTGCGGGACGTCGTCCTGGGCCGGATCCAGGGCGTCCCCGGGGTGCGGGCCACCCGCACCTGGCTGGTGTTCGACGAGTGGGAGCGCTGAGGCGAGATGACCGACATCCTCGTGGTGGCCCTGGCGGTGCTGGCGTTCAGCGTGCTGGCCGGCCGGCTCGGCGGCACCCCCGTCACCATGCCGATGATCTTCACCACGGCCGGGATCCTGCTCGGGCCCGCGCTGCTCGACGTGATGCGCCTCGACCCCCGGGACGAGCTGGTCAGCGTGCTGGCGGAGGCGACCCTCGTCGTCGTCCTCTTCACCGACGCCTCCCGGCTCGACCTGAGGACGGTGGTCCGCGAGCACAGCATGGCGCTGCGGCTGCTCCTCGTCGGGCTGCCGGCCGCGGTGCTCGTCGGCACCGGTGCCGGCTGGCTGCTGCTGCCCGGGATGCCGCTCGTCGCGCTGGCGGTCCTGGCCGCCACCCTGGCCCCCACCGACGCGGCCCTCGGCCAGTCCTTCGTCGAGAGCCCCTCGGTGCCGAGCCGCATCCGCCAGACGCTCAACGTCGAGAGCGGGCTCAACGACGGGCTCGCGGTGCCGTTCGTCGTCATCCTCATCGACGTGGCCCTGGACCGGACCGGGTCACTGGGCGACTACGCGGTGCTCCTCGCGCAGATCGTCGGTCTCGGCTTCCTCGTCGGCGGGCTGAGCGGCTGGCTCGGCGGCCGTCTGCTCGGCTGGGCGCACGACCGGTCGTGGACCACCGCGGCCTCGTTGCGGCTGGGGGTGGTCGCCGTGGCCGGAGTCGCCTACTCCGCGGCGGAGGTCCTCGGCGGCAACGGCTTCGTGGCCTCCTTCGTCGCCGGAGCCGTCGTCGGGGCCACGGCGCGGCCGGTGCTGGAGCACACGACGACCTTCGCCCGGTCCGAGGGGCAGCTGCTGGCGCTGCTGACCTTCCTGCTCTTCGGGGTGGCCATCGTCGGGGACATCCTCGCCGACCTGGAGTGGCGCTACGTGGTCTACGCCCTGGCCAGCCTGCTGGTCGTCCGCATGCTGGCCACGGGGCTGGCGCTGCTCGGCAGCGGGGTGAGCGCGGCGACGGTGCTCTACGTCGGGTGGGCCGGGCCACGCGGCCTGGCCTCGATCGTCTACGCGGTCCTCGTCGTCACCACCGCCGGGCTGCCGAGGGGGGAGGAGATCTTCGTCGTCGCCGGGTGGACGATCCTGCTCAGCGTCTACCTCCACGGGCTGAGCGCGGCCTGGGTCAGCCGTCGTTACGGCGCGAGCGTCGAGCGGGCCTCCGGTGACCGACCGGAGCACCGGCACACCAGCCACCTGCCGCTGCGGCTGCCGCGCGCGCACCGGCACCCGTCGTGAGCGCCTGGGAGTCCGGCGGGCTCAGAGCGACGTGGCGGCGAGTTTGACGCCGAAGCCGACGAAGACCGCGCCGACGGCGCCGGTCAGCCCGCCGGCGGTGCGCCGGTGCCGGCGGAAGCCGCGGGCCAGGGCGGTCCCCGCGAGGATGAGCGCGCCGAGGTAGAGCATGCTCAGCACCTGCATCGTGGTCGCCAGCACGAGGAAGTCGCCGAGCGGCCGGGGGGAGTCGGGGCGGAGGAACTGCACGAAGAACGCGACGAAGAAGAGGATCGCCTTGGGGTTGAGCAGGCTGAGCACGAGCGCGGTCGTGAAGGAGCCGCCGCGGCGCGTGGGGGCGGCCTCCGGCTCGGCCTCGGCCCGGGTGGGGCGCCGGAGCGCGGCCAGCCCGGCGCGCACGAGGCGCAGCCCGATCCAGGCGAGGTAGGCGGCGCCGAGGTACTTCACCACGCTGAAGACGACGGGGTTGCCCCGCAGCAGCGAGGCGGCGCCCAGGAAGGTGAGACCCATGAGCACCGAGTCGCCGACGAAGACGCCGAGCGCGGCCGCCCAGCCGCGGCGGACCCCGCGGCGGGCCGCCTCGGAGAGCACGAACATCGAGTTCGGTCCGGGCAGCAGGACGATGAGGAGGGCGGCGACGAAGAACGTCCCGTAGTCAGGGATCCCCAGGAGCACCGGACCAGGGTAGGGCCGCGGTGGCCCTCCGGGGAAGTCGCGCGTCGGCCGTTGTCCCCGCGCTGCGCGCGCCGGCCGTCGCGGCCGTGGGCGGAATAGTGCGGCGCGCTCGACGTTGACCTGCCCAGGCCCGTCCCGGGCACCCCCGATCTCAGGAGGAGATGGTCATGCGCGCAGCGAGCTACGACACCTACGGCGGCCCCGAGGTCCTCACCGTCGGTGAGCGCCCGGACCCTCCCGTGGGTCCTGACACCGTGCTCGTGCGAGCCCGGGCGACCAGCGTCAACCCGGTCGACTGGAAGGTCCGCGAGGGCTACCTGCAGGGCGCCTTCCCCCACCACCTGCCCATCGTCCCGGGCTGGGACGTCGCGGGCGTCGTCGAGGCCGTCGGCCCGGCGGTGCGCACCGGGCTGCAGGTGGGCGACGAGGTATGGGGCTACGTCCGCCGCGACGACGTCTTCGCCGGGACCGCCGCCGAGCTGGTGCCCGCACCCGAGCGGACGGTGTCGCTCAAGCCCGCCGGGCTGAGCTTCGAGGAGGCGGCGTCGGTGCCGCTCGCCGGGCTCACCGCATACCAGGCGCTCACCGAGGCCCTGGCCGTCGGCGAGGGGGACCGTGTCCTCGTGCACGCCGCGTCCGGCGGCGTCGGCCAGTTCGCCGTCCAGATCGCCCGCTCCCTGGGCGCCGAGGTCATCGGCACCGCCTCACCGGCGAACCACGACCTCGTGCGCGACCTCGGCGCGACCCACGTGCTCGACCACGGCGCCGGACCGGTCGGCGAGCAGCTCGGCACCGTCGGCGGACCCGTGGACGCCGTCCTCGACCTGATCGGCGGCGACGCCATGGCGGACATCTCCGCGCAGGTGAAGGACACCGCCCGCGTCGCCTCGGTCATCGACGCCGAGCAGATGGGCCAGATCGGCGGGCACTACGTCTTCGTCCGGCCCGAGCGCGCGCACCTCGACGCGCTGGCCGAGCTGGTGGACCGTGGCGAGCTGCGCGTCACCGTCGCGGCGACCTTCGACCTCGACCAGATCGCCGACGCCCACCGCCTGTCGCAGGAAGGCAGCCCGGGCGGCAAGATCGCCGTGCGGATCTGACGCGTCGGCGGTCCGGACGTGCGACGATGGCGTTCTCGTCCCTGACGTCCGTGACCAGAAGGAGCGATCCGTGCTGAAGCGTGCCTCATCGCTGCTCCTCGCCGTGGGCCTCGTGGCCCTCAGCGGGTGCGGGGTGGTCGCCGAGCGTGACCCCGATGCCGGACGGGTCGTGGAGCAGGCGGAGGAGCCGGCGCAGCAGACGGCGACCGCCTCGCCCCCGGCGGCTGTCGACGACGAGGGCAACCTGCTGTCGCTCGAGCTGTCGACGATCGACGAGGAGTCCCTCGACGAGCTGTCCGTCGGTACCCAGGGTCTCGCCGTCGCCACGGTGGCGCTGAACGGCGGTCTGGTCACCGCGGGGGTCGACAGCTTCGGCGAGCCAGCGCTGCGCTTCCCGGAGTTCTCCCTCGACGACGCGCCTCCCCGGGCCATCGTCCGGGTGACGCAGGAGGCCGAGGCCGGGGTGCTGGACGTGGACGAGGAGGACTTCGTCTTCGGGGTCGACTTCGCGCTCGACGACGTGTCCTTAGGGACGACCGTGGACGGGGGCAACAACCTCATCCAGCGGGGGCTGGCCTCCGGTGAGAGCCAGTTCAAGATCGACTCCGACGGGGAGAACGTCCTGTGCCGCATGGCCGGCCTCGACGGTGTTCTCGAGGCCCGGATCCACCAGGAGCTCGAGGCTGGCGAGTGGTACCGCGTGAGATGTGCGCGGCAGGGTGAGTCGATCGAGGTGTCGCTGGCTCCCCTGTCGGTCGTCGGCCAGACTGCCACCAAGTCGGACTCGGGGCCTTTGGGGGCGCTCTCCTTCGAGGAGGGCGTCCCGCTGTCGCTGGGCGGCAAGCTCGCGGCCAACGGTGCCGTGATCCGCTCGGCGACCGACCAGTTCAACGGTGTCCTGGCTCAGCCCTTTCTGGCCGTCGGTGACGACCGTTAGCATCGCCCTTGACGTGGCGCCGCGGGCGGGCGGACTATGGCATAACGCTCTGATGAAACGGACGGGCCATGATCGGTCGACGTCGTCTTCTTCTCGCACGCGTCGTGGTGTGCGCTCTCGCCCTCCTCCTTGGGTTGCCACAGGCGGCCACGGCGGCCACCCCCTCCGACGTCCCCTCCCCGTCGTGGCGGGTGAACGGCAAGGTCTCCGCGGTCCTCGTGGTGGGTCAGACCGTCTACGTGGGGGGCAGGTTCACGACCGCGACCAGCCCCGGGGGCGAGTCGGTGGGCCGGCGGAACCTGGCCGCCTTCGACGTCGACACCGGGGCCCTGCGCCGAGACTTCATCGCCGACGCCGGGTCCACCGTGCAGACGCTGGCCAGCGACGGCGCCGCCCTCTACGTGGGCGGTCACTTCGGGAGGATTCGAGGTGTGACCCGGTCGCGGCTCGCCAAGGTGAGCCTGACCACCGGTGCTGTCGACCCCGCGTTCCGGGCCGACGCCAACGGGGGCGTCCTGGGGCTGGATGTCCGCGACGGCTGGTTGTACGTCGGCGGGGACTTCAGCACCATCGGCGGGGTGAGCCGTCAACGGGTCTCCAAGGTGTTCGCCAGCACCGGTGCGGTGGACGGGGGCTTCGTCGGTCGGGCTGACTCCAAGGTGACCTCGGTGGTCAAGCACCCCACCCAGGACGTCCTGTACGTCGCCGGCAACTTCACCTCGGCAGGGGGTGCCCCGCGCACGGGGGTGGCAGCCGTGTCCAGCTGGACCGGCGCCGCCGGGCCCCAGACGTACCAGTCGAGCGTGCGACCCGTCCTCGACCTGGCCCTCAACGACGACGGGTCCATGCTCTTCGGTGCCCTGGCGGCGGGGTCCAACAGCGCCACCGCCTGGGACAGTGCGACGGGGATGCGCCGGTGGCGGCAGACGACGATGGGCGACGTCCAGGCCATCGACCATCACGGGGGCCAGGTGTATTTCGGCTTCCACGACGGCTTCCAGGACGACACGCGGCTCAAGCTGCTCGTCGCGGACGCCCGCACCGGCGTCGTGGACGACGCCTTCCGGCCGACGTTCGACTACTTCTGGGGTGTCTGGGCCATCGACGCGACAGCCACCGGCGTCGTCGCGGGCGGGGAGTTCACGAGTGTGAGCGGCGTCCCCGCCCAGGGGTTCGTCCGCTTCACCGGCGGCACCGCACCGCCCCCGGTCGTCCAGCAGACCTACGTCGACGGCTCCGGTGCCTCCTGGACCTACTGGGACCGGGGCAGCCTCGACCCGGGCTGGCAGGGGCCGACCTTCGACGACGCAGGCTGGAGGGTCGGCGCCGCGGAGTTCGGGTACGGGGACGGAGACGAAGCCACCGTGGTGGGGTGGGGACCCTCGGCGACGAGCAAGTACATCACGACGTACGTCCGGACCAGGTTCGACGTCACCACCGTGCCGGACAGCCTGGTCGTGAGCATGGTCGTCGACGACGGTGCCGTGGTCTACCTCAACGGCGTCGAGGCCGTGCGGGACAACATGCCGGCCGGGGCCGTCACCGGGACCACCCGGGCCGCGACCTTCCGGGACGGACAGGCCGAGCGGGCGCTGCGCTCCTTCACCCTCGACCCGGCGCTGCTGGTCCCGGGAACCAACACCCTGGCCATCGAGGTGCACCAGGCCTCGTCGTCGTCCTCCGACGTGAGCCTGGACGCCGACCTCGTCGGGACGTACACCCCCTGACAGACGGTGAGGCCCGCGGTCCGCCGGCCTGGACCGGTCGGACCACGGGCCTCGACCGTGGGTCCGCTGCTACTCCAGGACCGACGTCGACATCGCGCTCCGCGCCCGCGGGAAGCTGGACCTGGTGAGGTCGGCCAGGATGTCACCGGACTTGTCGCGCGAGAAGTACACCGCACCCTCGACCCCCAGGGACGCCATACGGGGCCGCAGATCGGTCAGGAAGTTCGCGACGTGGCCTTCTCCGTGGCTCTTGTCCTTCGCGAACTCACCGAAGATGATCGGCTGGTTGCTGTACCAGTTCCTGCCCCTGAGCCACTTCAGCTTCGGTTGGGCCATCTCCTCGAACGTCGTGTCGGAGGCGTGGTGACCGAACACGTAGGGGTCGAGGGCGATGATGTCCGGCCGGTTGATCTTGGACCCGATCGCGTCGATCTTGGCCGTGTCGTGGTACCCGTACCAGTAGACGAACTTCACGTTGGGTGCCTTCGACGTCACCCGCTGCTGGAAGCGGTTGTAGGCGCGGACGTAGTCGTCGGTGGTCGTGGACGAACCGAAGCGGCCCTGGTTGAGCTTGACCTCGAACTCGTGGTCGAAGGTGAACCAGACCTCACCGCGGAGGTTGGCCAGTTCCCCGGCCCAGTAGTCGATCCACCGGTCGGCAGACCCCGACCCGATCTCTCGCATCGTGTAGGGCCCGTTGGCCGACGTGACCGTGATGAGGGGGATGGTGCCGTGGCTGATCCGGGCCTGCTCGTAGGACCGGTTGATGGTCCCCCCGCCGCGGCCGCTCGCCTGGTAGTAGGTGGAGGCGATGTCGGGCCAGGCGCCGAAGGACTCGCGGAAGCGCTCGTCGGGTCGCTCTCCTGGGGCGCCGAGGTACCCACCCAGCAGGGGGCGTCCGGACACCGGCGGCGCGCCGCCGGTCCGGAGCTCCTGCACCACCGTGTCAGCGATGTTGGACCGCGTGCCGACGACCAGGATCTTCGTGAGCGGGAGACGGTCGAGAGCCTGTGCCGTGCTGGAGGGCACGGCAGAGGTCCGGGTGAGCAGGAGCGGACTGTGCGCGCGTCCTGCCGCCGCGGCAGCGACGAGGGCCTCGCTGTACGCCAGGCCCGGGCCGACGTAGGCGGTGCTGGTGCTGCTCGGGAACTGCGAGGCGATCACGGCCGCGGTCGCGTACCGGTCCGCCCCGGAGAGCCGGGTGACCTTCCCCGAGGTCGCGTACGACGCCGCCTGCCGGGCGACGGCCGCGGACACCACCTGCGTACCTCCGAGCACGACGATCTCCGAGGGACGCAGGTGCTGGAGCGTCTCGCGGGTGGCGGGGTGCAGCTGGTCGCTCGGGGTCAGCGCCATGGGGGCATTCTGGTAGCCGGCGAGGGCGGCGCCCGACATGGCGTCGGCGTAGCCGAGGCCGCCCGCGAGGTAGACGCGGGTGGCACCCCCGGAGAACTTGCGCGCCAGCTCGGCGGCAGTGACATACCTGTTCGGGCCGGACACGCGCTCGACGGTGCCACCGGTCGCGAAGGGGCGCAGGGAGCCGAGCACGCCGTCGGCGACGACGCCGTCGCCGCCGACGACGACGATCCGTTGCGGCGCCAACCGGCTCAACGCCTGCTGGGTCGCCGCCGGGACGGACGTGCGGCCGACCATCAGCACGGGGGCGTTGATGCCTCCGGCGCGCGTGGCGGCGACCATGGCGTCCGGGTGGGCGTCGGCGTTGACCACGAAGACCACCGGCTGCCCGGCCGGGAAGCTCGACGAAGCAGCCGCAGCCACCGCCGCGGGGCTGTCGCCGGCGATGCGTTGCACGGACAGGGATGACGACTGCTGCTCCAGGGCGACCGTGGGGGTCGCTCCGAGAGAGAGCACGGACAGGACGACGGCGCTGAAGAGCGCCACGAGATAGCGAATCAAGAGAGTGCTCCGAGGGGACGTGAGCGCTGATGGGACGCGACAGAGTAGTCACGCCGAGGCGATCACCGGAACGGCTGGAGCACCCTCATGGACGAAGGTTGACCAAGATTTGGACGGTCGTTGACCCACCCCCGTCAGGAGCGAAAGAAAACCGAAAGAAAAGAGGGGTGGGCCCTAGCTCCGCAGGCGGTAGCCGATCCCGCGGACAGGGCGGAGGATGTCGCCGGCCCCGGCCGCCCGCAGCTTGCTGCGTACCCGGCTGGCGTGCGTCTGCAAGGCCCGCGTGCTCAGATCCTCGTGGCGCAGCGCCTGCGCCAGGTCCTGGTGGTCGACCACCGACCCTCGGGCCAGCGCGACCGTGAGCAGCAGGTCGAACTCCGACCGGGTCAGCGGCACGGGCGCCGCACCCACGTGCACCGTACGTCTCGTCGGGGACAGTGTCACGTTGCCCTGCACCTGGATCTCGTCCGTCTTCTCCTGGCGATCGACGGGGGTCCGACCCAGCAGGCGCAGCCGGGCGCCGAGGCGACGCGGTGACAACGGCAGCTGGAGCACGTCCTGCGCGCCCCGGTCGAGCAGGATGGCCTCCAGGTCCTCGGTCAGCGCCGGCAGCAGGACGAGCGTGGGCACCCGGGCCTCGGCGAACCAGCGCTGGGTGTCCAGGAGTGCGGGGGACGATCCATCACCGTGCAGCACCGCGGCCGGGGGGCGCGCGATGGTCAGTCGCTCGCGCACCGTCGCGACCGGCACCACGACCGACCGGATGCGCGACTCCGTGCAGGCAGCCAGGGTGGCCGCGACCTCGGCGGGTGCGGCATCGAGGGAGACGATCCAGAACGGCTGTGCCACGTGCCACCTGTGTGGAATCTGTCATCCGTCGGACAGCCCGGCGGAGTTGACCAATCCTTTGCCATGCTCCCAGGATTGTCAAGGACATCCAGGCCCTGCGGTCGCCGACGACGCTCCACCGCCCCGCCTGAGCCTGGGCCGGTCCACCGAGATCAACCCACCCAGTGCTGCTCCGGCAGCGCGTGGGAGAGGAAGTGGCTCATCGCCTGCGTGTAGGCGTAGGCGCCGGTCTGTCCGAACACCACGACGTCGCCGGGGCGCAGGTCGACGGGCAGGTCGCCGGTGCCGACGCGGTCCAGCGAGGTGCACAGCGGCCCGGCCAGCGTGCTCGTCGCCCGCTCACCGTCCAGGACTCCCTGGCCGGGCCGGACCGCCAGGGTCGGGAACGACTGACCGGTGAGCAGCGGGCGCAGGAGGTGGTTGATCCCGCCCTCGAGCATGACGAAGCGCTCGCCGCGCGAGACCTTGGTCCGCACGACCCGTGCGGCATAGATCCCGGTCGGCCCGGACAGCCAGCGGCCGGGCTCGAGCAGCAGCTCGCCGCTGAACCAGTCGTTCTCCCCGAGGATGCGCCCGAGGCCCGCACCGACGGCGCGGACGTCGAGGCTGGCCTCGGTGAGGGCATACCGGATGCCGAGGCCGCCGCCGATGTCGATGAGGTCCAGGTCGTGCCCGAGCAGGCCCTGCAGGTGGCGCCCGATGCGCAGCGCCGTGCGGTGGTTGGCCAGCAGCCGTCCGGCGTCGAGCTCGTTGCTCGCCGGGAAGACCTGCAGGCCGCGGATCTCGACCCGGTCGAAGCGCGCGGCCTCACCGACGAAGGCGTCCAGCGACTCCTCGTCCACCCCGAAGGCGCTCGGCCCGCCGCCACCGATGATGGTCGCCACCTCCGACACGCCCCCCGCGGGGTTGACCCGCACGTTCACCGGGAGGGCCCGCTCCCCGTCGTGCAGGGCGTGCAGCCGCTCGACGTCCTCGATGCCGTCGACCTGGACGCGCGCCCCGGCGAAGAGCGCGGCCTGCAGGTCGCGCTCGGTCTTGGCCGGGCCGGCGAAGACCATGCCGGCGCCGGTCCCTCCCGCGGCCAGCGCGGCCGAGACCTCGCCGGCGCTCGCGCAGTCGAACCACGCGCCCTGCCCGGCGAACGCCTCGAGCAGGGGCAGCCCGGGGTTGGACTTCACGGCGTACGCGAGGCGCACCCGCGCCGGTAGCGCCGCCCGCAACCGGGCGAAGCGCTCACGGGCCGCCGCCAGGTCGTAGGCGAAGAACGGGTTCGCGTGCCTGGCGGTGAGCCCGTCGAGGGTCGCCTCGTCGAAGGCGAACAGGTCGGTCGTCGCAGCGGTCAAGATCATGCCTCCCACCAGGGCGCCAGGCGCCGGAGTCCTTCCTCGAGATCGTCCACCGGGCCGCCCAGGCTGACCCGCAGGAAGCCCTCCCCGCGCTCACCGAAGGCGGTGCCGGGGATGGTCGTCACCCCGCCCTCGTCGCGCAGCCGCAGCGCGAACGCCTCGGTGCTGGGCGTGCCGTCGTGCTCTGTGCTGTCGGCCAGGTGGTCGGGCAGCGGGAGCCAGAGGTAGAACCCCGCCCTCTCCGCGGTTCTGGACATCGGCTCCTGGTGCCCGTCGCCCAGGAACCGATGTCCAGAAGTGCGGAGCCGGGGGGCGATCCGGTCGACCGCGTCCCAGCGGGCGCGGACCTCGGCCCGGGACGCCGGCAGCACCTCGTCGGCCGCCTCGAGAATCGTCAGCGCGGCCGCCTGCGACAGCCGCGAGGGCGCCGTGGTCATCGCGTTGTGCACCAGTCGGGCCGGGGCGAGCACGTCGGGCGCGCCGAGCGCCCATCCGATCCGCAGCCCCGGGGCGGCGAAGGCCTTGCTCATCGACCCCAGCACGACCCCCGCCGGGCTCACGTCCCGCAGCGACGCGGGGCGCCGGTCGACCCACAGCTCGGCATACACCTCGTCGCTCACCAGGAGCACGCCCTGGTCGACGCAGGCCTCCGCCACGCGTGACAGCGCCGGCGCCGACGCGAGCCCGCCGGTCGGGTTCGCCGGGTGGTTGAGGACGACCAGCGAGGTATGCGGCTGCTCGGCCAGCGCGGTCACCAGCGCGTCGTCGTCGAGACCGCCGTCGGCGCCGAGCGGGTAGCCCACCGGCGTCGCCCCGCACATCCGCGCGAGGGTCGGGTAGGCGACGAACCCGGGGTCGGGCACCAGCACGGTCGAGCCGGGCTCGACCCACGACTGGAAGAGCGCGAAGAGGGCGGCCTGGCTGCCCGCCGTGACCATGACCCCGTCCGGAGCCACGTCGCAGGTGGGGGTGGAGGCATACCTCGCGACCGCGCGGACCAGTGCCGGGTCGGAGGTGTTGGGTCCGTAGGAGAGCGAGGGCGCCCGCGTGCCACCGCGACCGACGACGTCCGGCACCGGCCACCCGGGCTCGCCGAGGCCCAGGTCGACCGCCGACTCCGGGGCGCCGAGGGACATGCGTCGGATCGGTGACAGGCCCTGGCCCGCCACCCTGGTCGCCGCCCTCACCGCAGCGACTCCTCGAGGGCGGTCGCGGCGTCGGTGGAGGAGTCGCGGTACTTGACGATGACCGGGGCGTAGAGCGAGAGGCCGAGCCGCTGCGCGTAGTCACCCCGCGCCGGGCGGGTGCCGGGCACGACCACGGCGCCCGACGGCACCTCGCCGCGCACCTCGCGCTGCTCGACCAGGTCGTAGATCGTGGTGCCGGCGGTCAGCGTCACGCCGGGCGCGAGCACCGCCCCGTGGCGCACCACGACGCCCTCGTAGAGCCCGCACTGGGCACCCACGAAGACCTCGTCCTCGACCACGACCGGCCGGGCGCCGACCGGCTCGAGCACACCGCCCAGCTGCACGGCGGTGGACAGGTGCACGCCCTCGCCGACCTGCGCGCACGACCCGACGAGCACGTGGCTGTCGACCATCGACCCCGCACCGACGTGGGCGCCGGCGTTGACGTAGCTCGGGGGCATGACCACGACGCCGGGCGCCAGGTGGGCGCCGCGGCGCACCGAGGTCCCCCCCGGCACGAGCCGTATGCCGTCGCCCGCCGTGATCCGGCGCGCGGGGACGAGCGACTTGTCGACGCTGCCGCCGGGCCAGTCGATCTCGACGGTCTCGCTGAGCCGGAACGCCGCGAGGATCCCCCGCTTGACCCAGCCGTGCACGCGCCACCGCCCGTCGTCACCGGGGCTGGCGGCGCGGACCTGGCCGGCCTCCAGGGCCGTGAGCAGCTCCTCGACCTGAGCGACCGTCGGCTCGGGGCCGCCCTCGGCGAAGGCGGTCTCGAGCTCGGACGTCCCGGTCGTCGTGGCGGTGCTCACGAGGCGAGCGCCGCGGCGTCGCGCGGCACGGTGAACCGGCCCGGCAGCAGACCGGACCGGGCACTCACGTCACTGCTGCGCCGCGATGCCTGGAGGTCGGCGAGCGCGGTCTGGACCCGGCTCCACGTCTCCGGCTCGGCGGGGGACAGGGGGAGCCGGACGTGGGCCGTGGCCACGCCGAGGCAGGCGAGGGCGGCCTTCACCGGCACCGGGTTGGTCTCGGCGAACATCGCGTCCATGAGCGGGGCCAGCAGGGCGTCCAGCTCCCGGGCCAGGCCCAGGTCCCCGGAGCGGGCGGCCTGGACGAGCCGGCGGGTCTCCACCGGCGCCACGTTGGCGCAGACGGACACGAGCCCCTGGGCGCCGACCGCGATCGAGGCCAGGGCTAGGTCGTCGTCGCCGGCCAGGACGGCGCGGCCGGCGGGTGCCTCCCGGCAGAGCTGGCCGACCTGGCGCAGGTCGCCCGAGCTCTCCTTGAGCGCGACCACCTGCTCCACCTGCCAGATCTGGCGCATCGCGTCCGGGGTGATGTTGCAGCCGGTGCGACCAGGCACGTTGTAGGCGATGACCGGCAGCCCGTCCGCCGCCTCGGCGACGGCGCGGTAGTGCGCGACGAGCCCGCTCACCTGCGGCTTGTTGTAGAAGGGGGTGACCACCAGCAGGGCGTCGGCCCCGGCGGCAGCGGCCTGGGCGGCGAGCTCGCAGGCCCGCTCGGTGTCGTTGTGGCCCACGCCGACGACGACCGGGACGCCCCGCCCGTGGGCGTGGCCGAGCTGGACGGCCTGGCGGACCAGCGCGTGCCGCTCGGAGTCGGTGACGGTCGCCGCCTCGCCGGTCGAGCCGAGCACGACCAGCCAGTCCACGCCGAGCCCGTCGGCCAGCACGTGCTCGACGAGCCGCCCGAAGGCGGCGTGGTCGACGGCGGGCTTTCGGGTCCCACCCGCGGCGTCGGTCCCGGTCGTGAACGGCGTCGCGAGGGCGACGCCGAGACCGGTGAACGGTGCGGCGGTGAGGGTGGTGGGCATCATGACTCCTTCGTGGGGTGCCGGCGCTCAGGCGTGGGCGTCGGCGGTCGCGGACCGACCGGCGGGCCGGGGGCCCGCCTGCTGGGCGGGGTCGCCCAGCAGCGGTCGCAGGTGGTCCTCGGCGAGGTCGTCGAGGGTGAACAGGCCGGGGTGCGGCCGGGTCGTGAGCCAGCCGGCGGCGGTCAGCGCGCCGGCGGCGAAGAGGTCGCGGTCGTGCGCGGTGTGCCGCAGGGTGAGGGTCTCCAGGGCCGTGGTGACCACCACCTCGTGGTCGCCGACGATCTCGCCGAGACGCAGGCTGGTGGTCTGGACGTCCTCGAGGCGGGTGCCGGCGCCGCGGGCCAGCGCCTCGCGCAGGGCGAGGGCGGTGCCGCTGGGGGCGTCGACCTTGTGCCGGTGGTGGCTCTCGGTGACGGCGAGGTCGACGTCCGTGCCGGCGCCGTCGGTGGCGGCGGCATACGCGCCCAGGACGCCGGTCAACCGCCGGACCAGGGCGACGCCCAGGGAGAAGTTCGGGGCGACCAGCACACGGACGGGCAGGTCGCCGTCGACGAGGGCGGGATCCCACCCGGTCGCGCCGATGACGAGGTCGGTGCCGGCGCCACGCGCCCAGGCGAGGTGGTCCGCGACCGCGGCCCCCGTGCTGACGTCGATGGCGACGTCGACCGCCTCCAGGTCCTCGGGTCGCTCGCGCCCGACCGCCCAGCGCACCTCGAGGTCGTCCCGGGCGTCGGCGAGCCGCCGGATCGCCGAGCCGAGGCGTCCGGTGCCGAAGAGTCCGAGAGAAGTGGGCACCCGAGGAGTATGTCGTCGTCCCACGACCCGCTGCAACGCGCGTTTGTGCAGGTCAGTGCAGGTGTCCTGCCGATCGGGCGCGTCGCCGGACGATGTCCTGCCCACCCTCCGGACCCCGCCCGACTCCTCCCGCCGGAACGAGGCAAGTTGGTACGCGGCGGTCAGGGCTGGACGAGGCCGGTGCGGTAGGCCAGGGCGACCAGCTGGGCACGCTCGGAGCTGCCCGTCTTCATGAGCAGCCGGGAGATGTGCGTCTTGATGGTGGCCTCGGACACGAAGAGCTGCTCGGCGAGGTCGCTGTTGGAGGGCGCGTCGCCCATGAGGGTGAGCACCTCCAGCTCGCGGGGGGAGAGCATCTGCAGGCTGGGGAGCCCGCTGGGGTCCCGCGGCGCCGTCTCCCGCAGCGTCTCGATGACCTTCCCGGCCACCCCCGGGTCGATCCACGAGCCGCCGGCGGCGACGCGACGGACCGCGTCCCCCAGCCGGGTGGGGACGGCGTCCTTGAGCATGTAGCCCGACGCCCCGGCGCGCAGCGCACCGTAGAGCGCGTCGTCGTGGTCGAAGGTGGTCAGCACCAGCACCGTCGTCACCCCGTCGGCGTCGCCGCCCTCCACCTCGGCGGTGATCTGCCGGGTGGCCTCGATGCCGTCCATGCGGGGCATGCGGATGTCCATGACGACGACGTCGGGCCGCTCGCGCCGCACCGCCTCGACCGCCTCGACGCCGTCGGCGGCGAGGGCGACGACCTCCAGGTCGCTCTCCGCCGCGAGCAGCATCGACAGGCCGTCGCGGACCTGCTCCTGGTCGTCGGCCACGACGACACGGATGCTCACGGTCGCCTCACCTCGCGCGCCGGCGGGCTCAGCGGGTGCTCGGTCGGGCCCGTCGGCAGGACGGCCGTCCCGACGTACTCCTCGCCGGCCCACCCGGCCTCGAAGTGGCCGCCCACCAGGCCCACCCGCTCGCGCAGACCGCGCAGCCCGGTGCCGCCGTTGGGGATGTCTGTCCGGTCCGGGTCCCGGCTGCCGCGGCAGCGCACCTGGATCTGCAGCTCGGAGCCGTGCCAGGCGACGTAGATGTCGACCAGCGCCCCCCGGCCGGCGTGCTTGAGCGCGTTGGTCAGCGACTCCTGGACGACGCGGTAGGCCGCCGCACCCACGGAGGGGTCGACCTCGCGCTGCTCGCCGGTGCGGTGGACCTCGACGAGGAGCCCGCTGCTGCGGCTCAGGTCGACCAGGCCGTCCAGGTCACCCAGCCCGGGCTGGACCCCCGACTCCTGACCCAGGGCGAGGCTGCCCGAGCCGGCCTCGGCCAGCGCCTCACCGCGCAGCACGCCCAGCAGTCGGTGCAGCTCGCGCATGCTCTGGGCCCCGGTCGACTCGATGGTCCCCAGCGACCTCATGACCGTCCCGATGCGCTGGTCCCCGGGGTGGTCGCGGTCCAGCGAGCCGGCCATCGCCCGGGCCCCGGCGGCCTGCATCATCATGGCGCTGACGGAGTGCGCCACGATGTCGTGCAGCTCCCGGGCGATGCGCTGCCGCTCGGCGTGCGCGGCCCGCTCGGACCGCACGTCCAGCTCGTCGTGCAGCGCCGTGGTGCGGTGGTGCGTGTAGCGCTCGACCGTCCCCGCCCCCCACGCCGCGAAGACCAGCGCCACGAAGAAGGTGGTGGTGGTCAGCAGGTTGCCGAGGTCGGGGTTCTCGAAGGACTTGGCGACGTTGCGCACGATGAGCGGCACCTGGACCAGACCCAGGGCCAACGAGCCCCACCAGCGCCAGAGCCCTCCCCGTCGTGCCGCCGAGTGGATGACGACGAGCAGGCAGAAGATGGGCTGGGCGTACTCCAGGACGAGCGTGAGGCCGATGCTGATGCCGGCCACACCGAGCAGCGCGGCCACCGGGTAGCGGTAGCGCACGACCATGAGGGCCGTCATGAGCAGCACCAGGGTGGTGCCGATCCAGGCCGGCGCCATCCCGCCACCGACGAGGTAGAGGTCGTCGATGAGGACCCCGGTCGTGCCGAGGTCGAAGACGGTGGCCACGACGATGGCGAGCAGGCCGAGCCCGCGGATGAGCATGCGCCACCCGGGTCCGTGCCGGATGTCCAGGGAGCCGTGCGTCTCGCTGCTCATGATCGCTGCCCCTCCGTCCGGTCCCCTCGGGCCACGCCTTCCAACCTAGTCGCACATCCGGGGGAACCTCTTGCAGAACCACTCCGGCAGGCCGAACGCCGCCGCACCCACCGACGCCGTGGCCGACAGCTCGGCCCGCGACGGTGAGGTCGCAGCCGGAGGCGAGAGACGGAGGGCGACCTCGCGCTCGCCGTCGGAGGCGGTGACGACCTCCAGCACCTCGACGCGGGTGTGCCCGTCCCTGCCGCCCCCTGCTGCGGCAGGGACGGGCACCACATGCAGGGGGAGGGACGGGGTGGGCTCCCTGTGACCCAGCCGCATCACGGCGCACTCGGGGGTGACCAGCTCGGCCTGACCGATGGTCCGGCCCGAGGGTCCCTCTGCATCACCCGTCATGACGCGCACGTGTCCTCGGAACTGCACGGCTGACAGTCTGGCCGGGACGACGGGTGGCGCGCGTCATCCTCCAGACGGATATCCGCGGCGGATCGAGGGGCGCCGGCTCCGGCTGGCAGCACCCGGTGCCGGAGGTATGACGTGTGGCAGGCTTTCCCCCACGTCGGGCCAGGTCGTGGCCCAGGACACGAAGGAGTGCCATGGAGCGCGAGCAGGTCGATCTCGACACCCAGGGCGTCGGGCGTGGCGCGATCATCCGCTACGGCCACTACGGCCGTCCGGTGCTGGTCTTCCCGTCCGAGGCCGGTCGGGCGTGGGACTTCGAGAACAACGGGATGATCGAGGCGGTCGCGGACCTGCTGGGGGAGGGCCGCATCAAGCTCTACTGCGTCGACTCCTTCGACCACCTCACCTGGAGCGACAACAGCCTGCCGACGGAGGAGCGGGCGCGTCGGCACGGCGCCTACGAGCGGTGGATCCTCGACACGGTGGTGCCGCTCATCGACGAGGACTCGCCGGGTCACCGGAGCATCGTCACGGTCGGCGCCAGCATGGGCGGCTTCCACGCGGTGAACTTCGCCCTCAAGCGGCCCGACGTCTTCGGGGTCGGGATAAGCCTGTCCGGCAACTTCGACCCCAGCTCCTGGCACGGGTGGGGCGAGCTGGGGGAGGCCACCTACTTCAACAACCCCACGGCCTACGTCGCGGGGATGGAGGGCGAGCACCTGCAGTGGGTGCGCGAGAACGCCAGCATCCTCATCGTCGTCGGGCAGGGCGCCTTCGAGGTGCACCCGACCCAGTCGCTGCCCGGCGCGCACCGGATGGCCGGGATCCTGGCGGACAAAGGCATCCCGCACGAGCTCGACCTGTGGGGGCACGACAGCGCCCACGACTGGCCGTGGTGGCGCAAGCAGCTCGCCCACCACCTGCCCCGCTTCTGCTGAGGCCGGACCCGACGGGCGCGCCTCTCAGCCGACCGGCGGCCCCAGGCGCAGGAGGACGGCGAACACGACGGCGACCCCGACGAGGGCGACGGCCGCCCAGAGCACCGGCCGTCGCAGGACCCCGTGCAGGGCCCGCTCGGGGAGGGTGCGCGCCACCGCGGACTCCCGCAGCCGCCACTCCCCTCCCGCCAGCCCTCGCCGGCGTACGGACTGCTCGAAGGGGATGGTGACGAAGGGTGGCACCGCGCTGAAGAGCCCCAGGACGAGCGTCCTGGCGCCCCAGCGCTGGTCGACGGCCACCACGACGACCACCACGCAGTAGGCGAGGAAGACGAAGCCGTGGATGGGACCGGCGATGCTCACCCCGAGGTCGGTCGTCCGGGTGAGGTACTTCAACGCCATACCGAGCAGCAGGAGCGACCAGGTCACCGCCTCGGCGTCGGCGAGGACACGGAGCAGCCGGCCGGGTCCGGGGGAGGTCATCAGCCCATTCTCGATCATCGCCCCGAGGCCCGGTGACCGGCCCTCGCGGAGGTCGGGCGGGTATGCCGTCCGGTCAGCCGCCCTGCGGCGGAACGTAGAAGGCGGTGGTCGCCGCGACGTTGGCCTCGACCACCTCAGGCGCCGTGCCTGCCGCCCGCTGCGCCTGGCCCCAGGCCCTCGCGGAGGCGGCGTTGAACTCGCGGACGGCCGGGTCCCGGTCCAGCTCCTCGGCCGCGGGCAGCTGGGCACCGGCCAGGTGGAGCGCCAGCCCGAGCAGGGCCCCGTCCCAGCCGACGCCGATGGCGCCGGGCCCGAACTGGTCCCACATCTCGGGCGGGGTCTGCGCGCGGTGGGTCAGCGTGAGCACGGTGCCCGCGGACTCGTCCCCGGCCTCCTCCAGCAGCACCTCGACGAGCGACGCGTCCTCCGGTCCGGTGGGGCCCATCTCCCAGGTCACCAGCAGCCGGTGGTGCGGCTCGCAGGCGCGGACGACCCCGCCGGCGTTCCCGGTGAAGGCGAACCGTCCTCCGAGGCTCAGGTCGCCCTCCACCGGGAGGAACCATCGGGCCAACCGGTCGGGGTCGGTCAGGGCGTCCCACAGCTCCGCCGGGGTCGCGGCGTAGCGGCGCGAGAGGGTCACCACCTGCGCGGGCCCGGCGGGCACGGTGCCCACGCCCGTCGACCGGTCCACCTGTGTCAGCTCGTCCAGCAGGTCCTTCATGCCATCCTCCGTGTCGTGTCGTCGGCGGTGTCCGCCTCGTCGGTGCTGCCGTCCGCCCGGTGCCGCAGGCGCCCGCGGGCCAGCTCTGTCTCCAGCGCGTCCAGGCGTTGCGACCAGAAGCCGCGCAGCTCGGCCAGCCAGCGCTCCGCCTCGGCCAGGGGGCCGGGCTCCAGCGCGTAGAGGCGGCGTCGGCCGTCCGCCCGTGTGCTGACCAGCCCGCCCTCGCGCAGCACCCGCAGGTGCTGGGACACGGCCGGCTGGCTGACCGTGAACTCCTCCTGCGCGAGGGCGACCAGTCCACCGGCGGAGATCTCCCCGCCGAGGGCCAGGTGCTCCAGCAGCCTGCGCCGCACCGGGTCGCCCAGGACGTCGAAGGCTGTCATGAGTCGAGCGTGGCACCATCTAACGCATAAGTCAATGCTTATATAGCAGGCCCGACTCGGCCGGGTCGTGCGCTGACGCGGGGGCGTCGAGGCGCTAACGTTCCGGTCATGGCCAACGACGTGCGCACCCACCTGATCGGTCTGCTGCTCGGGGCGGAGGAGGACTGGCCGCGCGCCTTCGAGTCGATCATGTCCATGGTCGGCCCGGTGCAGGCCGACGGCGCGACGCACTCGATCAGCAGCGAGCGCGTGCGGATCCACCCCTTCGACCTCACCGACCCGGTCCGTCACGGGCTGGTCATCGACCGCCTGGCGTACTGGTACTACCACCCCCGGGAGTGGTTGAAGAAGGCGTCGTTGATGAACGACACCTACCTGCTCAACAGCCCGTTCACCTTCCAGTCGATGGAGAAGCACAGCGCCTACGTCGCGATGCTGCGGCTGGGGATGAAGATCCCCAAGACGGTCCTGGTGCCCTACAAGAACCCGGTCGACAACGTGCGCTGGGCCTACACGGCGGCGAAGTACAACGACCCCTTCGACCTCGAGACCATCGCCGCCGACATCGGCTACCCGCTCTTCATGAAGCCCTTCGACGGCGGCGGCTGGCGCGGCGTCTCCAAGGTCAAGGACGTCGAGGGTCTGCACAAGGCCTACGACGAGTCCGGCAACATGCTCATGCACCTGCAGGCGACGGTCGACTACGACAAGTTCGCCCGGGCCCTGACGATCGGCCCGGAGACGATGGTCATGGACTTCCGACCGGACGAGCCGATGCACAACCGGTATGCCGTGACCCACGACTTCCTCTCCCCGCAGGCAGGGTGGGAGGCCGAGACGGTGAGCAAGGTCGTCAACGCCTTCTTCGGGTGGGAGTTCAACTCCGCCGAGATGCTCGTCGCCGGCGACGAGGTCTACCCCATCGACTACGCCAACGCCTGCCCCGACGTCGCGATCACCTCGTTGCACTACTACTTCCCCTGGGCCATCACCGCCCTCGTGCGCTGGTCGACCTACTGCCTCGTCACCGGCCGCAAGTCGGCCATCGGCGTGCGCAACCCGCGCGACTACTTCGCCATCGGCGACGACCCGGACCGCACCTACACCGAGAAGATGCAGGCCTACCGCGAGCTCGCCGACGCCGAGTTCGAGACCGACCGCTACTGGGAGTGGTGCGAGCAGCACCTGCCGCACCTGCCCGAGCGGGTCATGGACTGGGTGTCCTCGGAGGACTTCGACCGCCTGCTCACGGACACCGTGCGCGGGCACTACCCGGCGCACGAGCACGAGAAGTTCATCGCGCACTTCCGCGGTCTGACGGGGATGTGGGTGACCGACCAGCGGGGATGAGCGTGGTTGGCCAGGCGCTGGAGCGCCGGGTGCCCTACTCTCGTGCCGTTCCGAACACGAGAGGAGCCACCGTGAAGGCTCGCCGTACTTTTTCCCTGTCCGCCGCCGTCCTCGCCCTGGTCTGCGCCACCACCGGAGCGGCTGCCGCGCAGCCCCCTTCGGGATCCGAGGTCGCCCTGGAACCATCCGGGTACCCGTCCCCGGGGTCACGCGTCACCTCCCTGGTCAACACCGGTGGGCTCCCGGTGACCGCTGACATCGCCTCGGTCTACGGGGCGACCGCGACCGCCGACCGCGACCGCTGGGGGGATGCGGCGGTCCGGCTGCCCGCTCCTGCGTCCGGCTGGTCCGCCCCGCGGGCCATCATGCGGGTGCGGCACCAGGCGCAGTCCGGTGACCCGCTCGCGCCCGGCTCGAGGGACTTCAGCTTCGGCGCCACGTTCAAGAAGGACCAGCGCTCCTCGGGGACGACCACGGACAACGGCGACAACCTCATCCAACGGGGTCTGGCCTCCGACCCGGCGCAGTACAAGATCGAGGTCGACGGTGGCCGGGTCGCCTGCCGCGTGGCGGGCGACGCCGGCGCGGTGACGGTCCGGTCCACGGTGCCGGTCTACTGGCACCGGTGGTACTCGGCGGAGTGCGTGCGGGACGGGTCCACGGTGACGTTGCGCGTGACCGAGCATCTCTCCGGAGGGGACCGGGTCACCTCATCCCGGTCGTCCGGCTCGATCGGCTCGCTGCGGTGGTCCAAGACGCGGACGCCGCTCTCCGTGGGCGGCAAGCTGGCTGCTGACGGGTCCGTCATCCGGTCGGCCACCGACCAGTTCAACGGCGTCATCAGCGACCCGTTCCTCGACATCAGGTCCTGACGCCTCCGCCGGGTCCCGTGCCCGGTCAGGAGGCCCCGCCGAGGACGTCCACCCTTTCTCGCCCGCCCGGTCACGCGCCGGGCGGGCGAAAGTCGTCCTGCCGGGCCCTTGATAAATCTCTGACAGTGGCTTTACTCTCTTTTTACCAAACATTCAGGTATGCCATCGCGCGGTGGCCGGGGGGTGCAGCCCCCGCGCACCGGAGAGACGTGGCACGACCGCAGGCCGCTCACAGGGCGGAGAGGGAGAACCCTGAGCATGACTAGGGTCCAGAGCACGCGTATCCCCGGCTGGCTGATCGGCGTCCTCGCCATGGCGCTGGCCCTCGGTGGGCTCGTGCCCCCGTCCCCGGCGCAGGCCGCCGATCCGGAGCTCGACCTCTCCCGGTACTCCGGACTCACCACCGACACGGCAGCGGTCTCGTGCTGGGAGATCAAGCAGCTCAACCCGGACTCACCGGACGGCTCCTACTGGCTGCTCACGCCGGAGATGACGGCGCCGGAGCAGTTCTGGTGCGACATGACCACGGACGGCGGGGGCTGGGTCCGGATCGGGAGCGGCCGTCAGCAGTGGACCACCTCCTACGACGGCAAGGGTGACGTCTCCGAGCTGCGGCAGGCGCAGCCGCCGCTGACGCGGGGGGTGCAGCTGGGCTCGGCCACCATCGACAAGCTCATCGACGGTCGGGTGGACCGGATGCAGGACGACATCCGGGTCCGCCGCGCCTCGAGCAGCGACGGCAGCACCTGGCAGGAGGTCCGCTTCCAGTTCGCCAACCGGGACCGCTGGGTGTGGAGCATGGGCGCCGAGCACCGTCTGTCACGGTGGAATGTCGGCGGTGTGAGCGGCACCGGTGGTCAGACGCTCGGCTTCGGCAACGGTTCCGGCCTCAGCTACGTCACCGCCAACATCCTGTCGACGCAGGGCTACAACTGGGGCTTCGCCTACGGCTCCCAGGTCGTCGGTCAGAACAACGACACGACCTACCTCTGGTCCAGCGCCGCCGGGGTCGGCAACGCCCTGCCCTACGCCGAGATCTACATCAGGCCACGCCTCACCACCTTCGGCAGCCCCTTCGCATCCATCGCCGACGGCGGCACCGCCAAGGTCGAGAACGCTCCCGCGGCATCGTCCGCGGCCCTGGTCAACCCGTGGGGGGTCGCCGGTCTCGCCGGCCGGACGGGCACCGAGGGCAACGTCGAGGTGCAGGCGTTCGAGCAGATCGGCAACGTGATGTTCGTCGGCGGCAACTTCCGGTGGGCGCAGCAGGACGCCAACGGTGCCGGTCGTGTCGAGCGCCCGTTCCTCGCCGCCTTCAACGCCACCAGCGGCCAGTTCATCCCCGGCTTCGCCCCGGTCCTCAACGAGCAGGTCCGCACCCTGGCCGCACTCCCGAACGGTCAGCTGCTCGTCGGGGGCGACTTCACCTCCGCCAACGGGCAGCCGGCCCAGGGTCTGGTCGCGCTGAACCCGGCGACCGGTGCGTCGTCGAGCACGTGGGGGGTGCGGCTGGAGAACGCCACATCACCCGGTGACGTGCGCGTCGAGGCCGTCGACGTTGGCAGCGACGGCTACGTCTACCTCGGTGGGAGCTTCACCCACCTCAGCGGCTCCGACGGGGGCAACCGCGTGTATGCCCGCAACGCCGGACGTGTCGCTGCGAGCAACGGCACCCCCAACCTGTGGAACCCCGAGTTCAACGGCACCGTGCTCGACGTCTCCGCCAGCGAGGACGGTGAGCGCGCCTACTTCTCCGGCTTCTTCGACCGGTCCGGGCAGGCCACGGCCTTCCGCGCCGCTGCCGTCATGAGCGACACCGGCGCCCTGGACCCGGTGGCCTGGAACCCCACGTGGAGCAACGCCAACAAGAACTACCAGCGGGCGATCCGTCAGCACGGCGACCGCGTCTGGGTGGGCGGGTCCGAGCACTCCCTCTTCGACTTCTCCACCAGCACCTACGAGCGTCTGGGGGGAAGCATCACCAAGCGCGGTGGCGACATGCAGGCCATCGAGATCCGCGACGGGCAGCTGTTCGCGGGATGTCACTGCAACAACTGGGTCTACCAGGACGCCTACACCTGGTCCGACGTGGGGTCGGCGTGGAACCAGGCCGACACCATCGGCTGGATCGGGCAGTGGGACCCCTCGACCGGTGACTACGTCCCCGAGTTCACGCCGGAGTTCCGCACCCGTCTGGGGTCGGCCATCTGGGCCATCGAGATCGCCGACGACGGCACGGTGTGGGGTGGTGGTGACGTCACGAGCGGGCTGACCACCTCCGGATCCCGCTGGCTCGGCGGGTTCGCCCGTTGGGCACCGCGCGACACGACGGCTCCTGGCACGCCCGGTTCCTTCCGCATCGTCAGCCAGACCGCCAGCACCGTGACCCTGGCCTGGTCGGCCGTCTCCGGCACCTCGGCCTACCAGGTGCTGCGGGACGACCGCGCCGTGGCGACGACCGGGGGCACGTCCCTCACCGTCCCCAAGGGCGGAGCCAACAGGTTCTTCGTGCGCGCTGCCGACACCGCGGGCAACGTGTCCGCCAGCACGAGGGTCCTCGAGACCGGTGACGGCAACCCGGCCCCGGTGCCGCAGATCGATGCGCAGACCGACGGGCTCACCGTCAGCCTCGACGGTTCCGCGTCGAGCGACGACGGCGAGATCGTCTCCTACGCGTGGGACCTCGGTGACGGCACGACGAGCACCGGGCCGACCGTCGAGCACACCTACGACCGCACGGGGACCTACACGGTGTCCCTGCGCGTCGCGGACGACGAGGGCAGCTTCCGGACCGCGACCGCGAAGATCGAGGCGAGCATCCCGGTCCCGACCGACGTCTACGGTGCCTCCGTCATGGTCGACGAGCCGGACCTCTACTGGCGTCTGGACGAGTCGAGCGGCACCTACGCCCAGGACTCCAGCCAGCGTGACCGTCCGGGCGTCTACCAGGGCGGTGTCACCAAGGACCAGGCCGGCGCCCTCGTCGACAACCCCGACCGGGCAGCCGCGTTCAACGGGTCCGACGGCGCGGTGGTCGGCAGCCCCGACACCGCTGTGAACGACCCGGGCGCGTTCTCGGTCGAGACCTGGTTCTCGACCACCAGCACGCGTGGTGGCAAGCTCATCGGCTTCGGCAATGCCGCGTCCGGGTTGTCGGGCAGCTACGACCGGCACATATACATGCGCAACAACGGCACCCTGACGTTCGGTGTCTGGACGGGCGCCGAGAACACCATCACGACCACCGGCGCCTACAACGACGGCCAGTGGCACCACGTGGTCGGCACCCAGGGGCCGGACGGGATGGCGCTCTACGTCGACGGCGAGCTGGTCGGGACCCACCCGCAGACCGACGCCCAGGCCTACACGGGCTACTGGCGGATCGGCGGCGACCGCACCTGGTCCGGCGCCAGCAGCAGCTACTTCCAGGGTTCGCTCGACGAGGCCGCCGTCTACTCGACCCCGCTGGCCGCAGCGAGGGTGGCTGCGCACTACGCCGCCGGAACGGCGCAGAACGCAGCCCCGACCGCCGAGTTCACGACCTCGACCGACGACCTGACGCTGTCGTTGGATGCCTCTGCCAGCGCGGACGAGGACGGCGAGATCGTCGGCTACGCGTGGGACTTCGGTGACGGCGAGACCGGTGAGGGCGTCACGACGACGCACGCCTACGCGGCGGACGGCACCTACGAGGTGACGCTCACCGTGACCGACGACCGCGGTGGTGAGGCCACGAGCACGCAGAGCGTGAGCGTGCAGGGCCCGCCCAACGTCGACCCGACGGCGCAGTTCACGACCTCGAGCGACGACCTGGTGCTGTCGCTGGATGCGTCTGCCAGCGCGGACGAGGACGGCGAGATCGTCGGCTACGCGTGGGACTTCGGCGACGGCGAGACCGGTGAGGGCGTCACGACGACCCACACCTTCGCTCAGGCCGGCACCTACGAGGTGACGCTCACCGTGACCGACGACCGCGGTGGTGAGGCCACCAGCACGCAGGACGTCACCGTGGCGGTCCAGCCCAACGTCGAGCCGACGGCGGCCTTCACCGCCGAGACCGAGCTGTTGGAGGTGTCGGTGGATGCGTCGTCGTCGGTGGACGAGGACGGGGAGATCGTGTCCTACGTCTGGGACTTCGGTGATGGTGGTGTCGGTGAGGGGGTGACGGCGACGCACACGTATGCGTCGGCCGGCACCTACGAGGTGACGTTGACCGTGACCGATGACGAGGGTGCCGAGGTCTCGGTGTCCGAGGACGTGACGGTCTCGGAGAGTGTGGAGCCGGTGACCTCGACGGTGATCGAGCGGGATGCGTCGTGGTCGTGGTACTACGGTGCGGATGCTCCGGTCGCGCAGTGGAAGGCTGGTGGTGACCTGGCCGGGTGGCAGCCTGGTGCGGCGCCGTTGGGCTTCGGGTTCCCGCAGGTGGCGACGGACATCGATGTGGACGGTCCGACGACGGACCGGCCGCGGGCGGCGTACTTCGTGCGGGAGTTCGAGGTCGAGCGTGCGGACCGGGTGGTCTCGTTGGTGCTGGACACGGTGGCCGACGACGGTGCGGTGATCTACGTCAACGGGGTCGAGGTGGGTCGGCAGAACATGCGTGAGGGTGAGGTCACCCACTTCACGTATGCGCCGTCCGCGCGGCGACGCGACGTGGCGCTGGCCGACCCGCTGGTGATCGAGGTGCCGGTCGACCTGCTCGTCGACGGGACCAACGTCGTGGCCGCGGAGACCCACCTGAACTACCGCGGGACCCGGGACCTCAGCTTCGACCTCGACGCCGAGATGACCACCCTGGCTGCGGGGGCAGGCACCCCGAACCAGCCGCCCAACGCCGGCTTCGCGACCGTCTCCGAGCTGTTGGAGGTGTCGGTGGATGCGTCGTCGTCGGTGGACGAGGACGGGGAGATCGTGTCCTACGTCTGGGACTTCGGTGATGGTGGTGTCGGTGAGGGGGTGACGGCGACGCACACGTATGCGTCGGCCGGCACCTACGAGGTGACGTTGACCGTGACCGATGACGAGGGTGCCGAGGTCTCGGTGTCCGAGGACGTGACGGTCTCGGAGAGTGTGGAGCCGGTGACCTCGACGGTGATCGAGCGGGATGCGTCGTGGTCGTGGTACTACGGTGCGGATGCTCCGGTCGCGCAGTGGAAGGCTGGTGGTGACCTGGCCGGGTGGCAGCCTGGTGCGGCGCCGTTGGGCTTCGGGTTCCCGCAGGTGGCGACGGACATCGATGTGGACGGTCCGACGACGGACCGGCCGCGGGCGGCGTACTTCGTGCGGGAGTTCGAGGTCGAGCGTGCGGACCGGGTGGTCTCGTTGGTGCTGGACACGGTGGCCGACGACGGTGCGGTGATCTACGTCAACGGGGTCGAGGTGGGTCGGCAGAACATGCGTGAGGGTGAGGTCACCCACTTCACGTATGCGCCGTCCGCGCGGCGACGCGACGTGGCGCTGGCCGACCCGCTGGTGATCGAGGTGCCGGTCGACCTGCTCGTCGACGGGACCAACGTCGTGGCCGCGGAGACCCACCTGAACTACCGCGGGACCCGGGACCTCAGCTTCGACCTCGACGCCGTCCTGTCGGAGCAGCCGGGCTGATCAGCGCGCGAGGTCGAGGGTCGCAGGCTGATTCCGCACGGTGCTGCGGCGCCTCGCCTCCGCGAGGACCGGGCCGGGGTCGTCGTCCGGGCGCAGGACGCTGACCAGCCCTCGACGCTCGAGGTCGTCGGCCAGCTGCACCTGGTGGTCGTCCGCGTGCTCGCCCAGCCGGTGCAGACGTGGCACGACGACCGGATGTCGTCCGGCTCTCAGCGCGAGCAGGATGGAGCCGACGCCCGCGTGCGTGACGACGAGCCCCGACCTCGTGACCAGGTCGGCCAGGAGGTCCGGGCGCATCCACTGCCGGCACCGTGGGTCGTCGTGGTCGACGGGGGTGTGGCCCGTCTGGGCGACCCACGTCTGGTCCGGCACCGACGTCAGGAGGTCCACCGCCCGTCGGAACGGGAACCGCTCGGTCCCGACCATGAGCAGGGCGTTGGTGTCGGTGGGTTCGCGCTCCGGCCCCGACCGGAACGCGTCGAACACGCTGCCCGTGCGCTGCCATCCGTGCCGCGGCTCCAGGAAGGCCTGGTGGTGCAGGTGCACCCCGGGGACGAGCTCCAGGATCCGTCCGCTGAGGGAGGGGCCGTGCAGCCGGGTGGCGCTCTCGATGTAGTGCACGCTCGCCCCGGCGGCCCGGGCCGCCAGCAGGTAGGGCACCGCCAGGGCGGCTCCGGTCGAGATGACCCGTCCGGGACGGTGGCGCCGCACGAGGCGGTGAGCGCGTGGGAGGGACCGGAGGGCCCGCCACCCCTGCCGCGATCCGACGGCAGGAGTCCACACGACCTCCTTCCCCGCCAGCAGGTACTCCGACTGCACCGTCCGCGTGGTGACCCAGAGCGGCCGCCTGGGCGGAGGGTCCAGCTGGTAGGTCAGCTCGACGAGTTCCTCCAGGTGGCCGCCCGATGATGCCACGAGCAGGTCGGAGTAGGTCACACACCACGTCCTAGACGGTGCAGCACGTTCAGGACGGTCCCGCCGGCCCGCGGCCAGACGGCCACCGCTGCCGCCAACGGGCCACGGAGCTCCAGCGGATTGTGCCGCAGGGTCCGCACGACCCACGAGGCTGCGTCCTTGCGATGGCCGCTGCAGGCGTGGGCGAAGGCGATCTGACCCATCAGGCGCGAGGCGGCCTTGGAGTCCTGCGCGATGGCCGGGTGACGTCGGAGCATCCACTCCGAGCTGTCGATCTTCGTGTCCCAGCGCCGCGAGAAGAACGAGGTCGCCCCCCACACCACGTGGACGAGAGGTTCGTCCACGTGCACGATCGGTCCTCGCTCGGCTGCGCGCAGGAGGATGTCCCAGTCCTCGTTCTGGCTGCCGGGGATGTCCTCGTCGATGAGTCCCAGGCCACCCAGGAGGGCAGCACGGCGGAAGACGAAGGTCGAGGAGTGGAGCATGGCCATCCGTGAACGCACCAGCATCGGGTGGGTCACCCGGTCGACCCCGGCCAGCCGGGGGGTGGACCGACCGTCGTACTCGACCAGGATCGAGCAGGTGACGAGCTCGGCGCGCGGCTCCGCGCTCAGCTCCTCCACCTGACGTCGCAGCTTGGAGGGTGCCCAGTAGTCGTCGTCGTCGCAGAACGCGACGAGGTCGCCGGTCGCGTGGAGGGTCGCCGTGTTGCGGGCCCCCGCCAGTCCAGGGGTCCGCTCGTTGCTCATCACCCTGACGGGGCGTGGCGCGTCGGCCTCTGTCTGCAGCGCGCGGTCGGGCTCGGCGTTGTCGTAGACCACGATGACGTCGAGCGGCCCGGCGTAGTCCTGCGCCAGGGCGCGCTCGATGGCCAGCCGCACCTGCTCCGGCCGGTCGTGCGTCGGGATGGTGACGGTCACGGAGGGAAGATCAGTCATGGCGACGTCCTACGTAGTCGAAGAGGCGCAGCAGCGGCAGCGTCATCGTCGTGACCAGCCGGTTGCTCCGGGTCGGCAGGTCCTCGCGCCATCTCTCGTCCAGGCGCACGTCGACGTCCCCGGTCCGGAAGCGGAGGGGGTTGCCGCTGCAGGTGTGGTTGGTGACGAGACGGACGGTCGAGTCCGAGATGGCCTCCGCGGGGGTGGGCTCCAGGCCGCAGGCCAGCAGGATGCGCGACGTCGCGGCTCGGGGCTGACGCACCCAGTCCTCGTAGCGGAGGGTGGTGACCGGCTGCCCGGTCAGCCGGGTGGCGAGCGAGCTGAGGTTGTGGACCATCCAGACCACCGAGAGCTTGGCCGGCGAGTACCGCGTCATGGTGCCGAAGGACTCGACCTGTGCCTCCGGACGACTGACGGTCTTGGTCCAGGAGTACGCCACTGCGCGGCTGTCCCGCACGCAGTGCAGGACCCGGACGTCCAGCGACCCCTGGTGGGTCAGGACGTAGGGGATCGAGGGCTGCTTGCTGGAGTCGACGACCACCTCGGCCTGGCTGACCTCCGCCGCGGCCCGGTAGATCGCAGCGTAGAGAGAGCCGTACCACCGCACCTCGTCACGGTAGGCCCGCCCACCGAGCGTGTAGAGGAGGCGGGGGGTCCGGCTCACGCGGTCCAACCTGGCACGGGTGGCGACGATGCGCTCGGCGTCCAGGGTGTGCCACCCCCCGAAGGCCCGCTCACCGACCTCGGTCCAGAAGGGGCACTGCGAGAATGCCTCGCCGCAGCCGCACAGCTCGTCCATGAGCAGACTGCGCTCCCAGAGGTGGGTCACCTCGCCCAGGACGACGAGTCGAGGATCCGTGCCGAGCGCGCGCTCGACGAGCGTGCTGCCGCTGCGTCCTACGCCGGAGATGAAGAGCACACGGGTGTCGTTCAACGGATCCTCCTGGCCAGGGGCCTGGTCTTGGTGGTGCGGGACCGGCGGTGGTCGTCGGCGGGCATCGGTCGTGGCGAGGGTCCCCGCAACGCCAGGGCGGCCGCCACCATCGTCAGCATGAGGCCGACCGGGAGGAATCCGTAGTAGAAGACCTCTGCCAGGGCGACCAGCAGCGTGGCGTTCGCCACCGTGCCGACGTCGTCCCGTCGGCGGAGGCTGGCGGCGAAGGCCAGGGCGAACCAGCCGAGGAAGAAGAGCACCCCTGGTATGCCGTGCGAGTGGAGGACCATCCAGAACTGGCCATGTGTGCCGACGGGTGGGATGTTGGGGTTGGTCGAGGGGCGGGGCGCGCCCAGCCCGAAGAGGGGGTTGTCCTGGACGCTGCGGAGGGTCTGCACGTAGATCTCGGCCCGGTCCTCCGTCGTGCTGGTGTCCTCCACACGGCTGGAGATCTCGTCGTCGAACGAGGACGCCGTGAAGGCGCCGGCACCGAGAGCCCCAGCCAGGATGACCGACAGCATGATGGCGGGGCGACCCCGCAGGAGGTAGCGCACGGACAGGTAGACCGCGGCGATCGCGAGACCGAGGAACATCCCCCGGTTCAGCGTGGCCGCTGCGGGGATGAAGGACAGCGGGACCATGGGCAGCAGGAGCCAGAACCGTCGACGGTGGCGCACCCTGATGAGGTAGAGCAGCACGAAGGGCAGGAGGAGGGAGTAGGCGTTGCCCCAGTTGTTGGTGTAGAGGAAGGGTGCGCTGGGCCTCGGGGTCACGTCGAAGAAGCTGTTCGGGTCGTACTGCGCGAAGCGCCGGATGACCATGTGGTTGACCAGCTCGTTGTTGAGCAGGAACCCGGGAAGCACGTACGACAGGGGGGTCCGCACCACGGTCGTCGGCAGCGCCATCCCCAGGAATCCACCGGCCACCGTGATGAGCCAGTAGATGGTCAGCAGACCGAGCACGAAGGTGTCCTGCAGCCGGGACCGGGCGTTGTAGACGTAGAGGAAGATCACCGTCGCCGCCACGTAGAGCAGGTGGCGGTAGGAGAACCCGATGGCCCGGCCGAAGGTGTCGAGCTGGGTCACGGACAACGTCATCCAGACGAGGAAGGCGAGCCAGACCCCGAAACCGCGCGGCGCCCTGGTGGCTCCGGCACGGAGCAGGTACAACAGCTGCACCCCGCCGAAGAGGATCCACGAGAAGTCGACGATGCCCACGATCCACCAGAGCGGGTACCCGGCGAGCAGCGCCACCATCGGCCAGACCGGGAGCGAGGGTCCTCGGCCCGTCGTCTCGGTCGGCTGCTGCCCCGCCTCCAGGACGCTCATGCGGCGGCGCGGTCGGCGTGGTGCTGCGCGAGGGCGACCAGCTCGCGGGCGTCCCGCACGCCGACCCGGTTACGTGCCCAGGTGCCGTGGCTACGGGCCAGCGCGCAGGCCCGCTCCGCCGTCGCGAGTGCGAAGACGGCCGTGGCGACGTGGGCCGCGGACCGCGACATGCCGATGGCCCGGAGGGTGGGCGTCGCCCTGATGTGGGCCTCCCTGGTGGCGGCGACGATATCCGTGGGCGCGGGGCCGTGCACGGCGTGGAGGAACCAGTGCAGCGCGTCCGTCCCGGCGACCACGTCTTCGACGGAGGACTCCCAGTCCCAGGCCCAGACGGTGCCGTCTGGGGCGCGGCACGTGTTCCACGGCACCAGGTCCCCGTGGTCGAACTGGGCGATGGGCACCGTGGTCTCGAGGGTCATCAGGTGGTCCAGGACGGCTGACGCAGGGGCGGCGACCTCCTGCACCAGGGCCTGATCCGTCATCTGGCCGGTGCGCCGACAGAGGTCGACGAGGGCCGCGCTCGTCCGGGCCGGAGCACGACGCTTCAGGGGCGCGACACGCGCGAGCTCAGGCACGCCGAGGTCGCCCGGGTGCGCCAGTCGACGAACCCCGTGCGGCAGCGGAGCCGTGACGAGGAAAGGCTGCCCGTAGACCTCACCCCTGGTCAGGACGTGCGGGGTCCTGAACCGTCCCGTGCGCCCGTCGACCGCCGTGAGGCGTCGGGCCTCCGTCCGGACGTAGCTGGCTGTGAGGTCGTTCCAGGCGAACTTTGCGTAACCGACCGGGGTGCCGTCCGGCGCGAAGAGCTGAGCCGTCGCCTTCGCGTTGGCTCCTCTGCGGACGCCGATGTGGGCGTGGACGTCGTGACCCAGGGCCTCGCCGACGGCCGTCAACGGCTCGCGCGACGTAGGGACGGTGATCCTGCGGTCGAGGACCACCGCCGGCCGGGGGCCGATCGCGCGCGCGCCGGCGATCGCGGCCGTCGCCAGGCGTGCGACCTGGCGGGAACGCGGCCGCAGACCTTGGTAGGCCACCAATGCGTGGGCGGTGGCCAGGGAGGAACTGCGCTCCACGACCATGCTGGCGCGGCCCGTGGTGGGGAAGACGTCGAGACGCCGCTGGGGCACCCACCCAGGGGACGGGGGAGAGCCTCGACGCAGTCGGAACTCACCGCTGGCCACGGCAGCACCCCAGAGCTGCTGGAGGGTGTTGTCGAGAGCAGCGGTCCTCGCACGTGCGGCGGTCTGCACCTCATCCCCTCCGGAACGCGTCGTAGACCTGGATGGCGACACCAGTCCTCTGACGTAGCATACGAGATGGTCGTCATCGGAGAATCATCGTCGGGCGGGAGACGCACACGGTATGGAGCAGCGCAACGACGAGCCCGGAATCGATCTTCGCCACTACGCCGAGGTGCTCTGGCGCAAGTGGTGGGTGATCGCCCTGGCCACACTACTCGGTCTCGGTGCCGGTGCCGCGACCCTCGTGCTCCTGCCCACGCAGGCCAGCGCGACCGCCACGGTCTCGCTCAACCTCATCACCAGTGATCCCTTCGACGTCAGTCGCCCGGTCTCCGAGCTCATCGACCCGGCGGGGGAGGCACAGGTCGCGTCGTCGTACGCCGTAGCCGAGCGCGCGGCCGCGGAGCTGGGACAGGAGTGGGACGCGGCCGACATCCGGCAGGCCACCGAGGTCGCCGGCGTGGCGGACACGGCCGTCCTGCGGATCACCGCGACGTCAGGGTCGGCCCAGAGTGCCCGTGAGATCGCCGATGCGTCGGCCACGGCGTACCTGGACTACCGCTCGGAGCTGGCGCAGAGTCGCATCGAGCGACGGCTGGAGCAGTCGTCCCAACGCCTGGCCGAGCTCAGGGACGACCTGCGGGAGGTGAACGAGCGGCTCGCCCAGGTCGAGAGCGGCAGCGCGGCCGCGGTCCAGGCCGAGTCGGACCGCTCCCTCATCAACCTCGAGATCGACTCGCTCACCTCCCAGCTCGCGACCGCCCGCGGGATCGACACCAACGGTGGCACCGTCCTCAACCCCGCCGCGAACGGACAGGTCGAGTACACGCCGTCGACGCTCCTGGTCCTGGGGACGGCCACCGTGGCCGGCCTGGGGCTGGGACTTCTGCTCGCCTTCCTCGTGCACGCCATCTGGCCCAGGGTGTTCTCCCGGTACGACGTGGCCGCGAACGGCGGGGTGGAGTCGCTGGGCTTCATCGGCAGGACCAACGTCGCGATCGCGCCTCGCGGCGACGACCTCGCCGTCTACCGCGAGATCCGCGAGCGGGTGCTGGCGGGCGGCCTGATCCGGGACGAACGGGGGCTGCTGGCGGTCCTCCCGACCTACCGGCACGAGGTCCTGGGCGGCGTCGCCGTCACCCTGGCGCACGTCCTGGCCCAGTCCGGTATGCACGTGACCTACGTCGCTCTGCGTCCCGACGCCGACGAGGTGTCCCACGTGTGCGACGCCCTCAACCTGGCCCAGGTGGACGCGACCGAGACCGGTTCGCACTACGTCTCGCGTGACCTCCCCGGGTTCTCGCTCTTCGTGCCCCGGCACAACCCGGACGACGAGCCCTTCTCGATCGCGGCTCGACAGGAGATCATCTCCCGCCGGGCCGAGTCGCTGGTGGTCATCGCCGCCTCACGGGAGTACGGCCGCTCCAGCCGCCTGGCGGCGTCTCGCCTGGCGGATGCGACGGTGCTGCTGGCGGCCCGTGGCGGGAGCACGGTCACGGAGGTGCGTCAGGCCGCCCATGACACGGCGAGCCAGGGTGGGGACATCGTGGGCACCGTCCTGGTCCATCGCCGGCGCCGGCCCGAGGTGACCGGCCGAGGGGGTGCCCGCTCGCACCGAGCGGCGAACAACCCCGTGGTCGTGGGCAGCGAGGCCTGACAGCAGGTCAGGTCCAGTCGAGCGGCTCGCCGAGGAACGCCTCGAGGGCGGCGTTGTGGCTCTGGTAGTGGGTCGCCAGCTGGGTTGCCGCACTCGTCGGCGGGGCGTCCTTGGTGCGCCACGTGGCGTTGTAAGGCTTGGTCGTCGGAAGGCGGTGAGGGGGCAGACCCAAGAATTCGCAGATCCGGTCGAAGGTGCCCTGAGTGTCCGAGTAGAGCCGCTCGCTGGGCAGCACCAGGAGCTGTGAGCGCGGAAAGTGCTCGAGCCAGGTCTGGATCTGGGACAGGTACTCCCCGCGGCTGCGGTAGCTGTACCAGTCCCAGGTCGTGCTGTGGTAGGTCGGATCGGCGAGCATCGCCGCCAGCTCTCCGTCCAGCCGTTCGTCCTCGAGCGCCAGGGCCTCGTCGAAGCTCAACGGCTCCACCCCGTTCTGGACGCGTTCCTGGTAGTGCGACCAGGCACGCTGCACGGGGTCACGGACCAGAAGGATCGACTTCGTCGCCGGGGCGGCCGCGGCCACCCGGGCGGGGATCCGAGGATCCCACACGTAGTACGGGGACGCCTCGAAGCTCTGGGGTCGGTAACCCAGCCGGGTCCTGCGGAGACGGCGGTAGGTCTCGGTGTGGAAGTGCGAGCGGTACCAGCGTTGCGAGGTGCCGGAGTTGGCGAACCAGTGGTCCGTGCTCTTGCGGCCCCGGGGCTGCGGGTAGAGGGCGAGCACGCCGGGGTGCTGGACCATGTAGTTGAAGAGCGAGGTCGTGCCTCCCCGCTTGGTGCCGATGACGAGGAAGTCGGGCATCGGCCGGTCGGCGGCGGTCGCCAACCCGCCGAGGCGGGAAGCGGTGTTGAGGCCGTCCAGCGCCCATCGTGGTACCCGCGCCTTGAGGGCTGTCAGCTGTACGGTGTCCATGGTCAGTTGCCCTTCCGAGCGGTCAGCATCGTCGCGAGTCCTGCCAGGTGGAACTTCTGTCGTCCGCGCCAGAGGGCGACGAGCAGGCAGGACGCGCCCAGCACGCTCGCGGCCACCATCGCCGTCACGGTGTCACCCAGGCTGGCCCGCAGTATCGCGGCGGGCACGCCGAAGGTCACGATCACGGTCAGAAGGATAGCGACGACCCCACCCTGCAGCGGCCGCAGACCCACCTTGTGCCGCACCTGCACCAGGGCCAGCACGGTGTCGACGGCCATGGCGAGCACCCAGGCCACGGCGGCGCCCACGATGCCGAAGGGCGGGACGAGGGCGAGCAGCAGGAGGACGTTCACGGTGACCGCCGCCACCTTGTTGAGCGCCGCCAGCGAGCTGTGGCCGCTCATGAGCAGGACGGACTGGATGTTGCCGGCGGTCAGCACCATCGCCATACCGACCGCGAGGATGCTCAGGGCGAGCGAGCCGTCGCGGAAGTCCTGGCCGAGGAGCCCGATCATGGAGCCGCCGAAGAGGGTCAGGACGACGTACAGCGGAACGCTGAAGGCGATGATCCAGATGGTGGTGACCGTGTAGAGGTCGTTGGCCGCGCGCACGTCGCCCTTGCCGAGGTGTCGGCTGTACATCGGGGCGACCACGATGCGCAGGGACGTGCTCACGATCATGCCGGCGTTGGTGAAGCGCGTGGCGGCTCCATAGAGGCCGGCCGCAGCGGGCCCCGCCAGCAGGCCGACGAGGAGGACGTCGAGCCACCGCATGGACTCCTCCAGGATGGCGGAGACCGCCCGGGGGAGGGTGTAGCCCCAGATGCGGTGGGTGAGGCCGGTCGTGACCCACGGGGAGGTGCTGTCTCGCGCACGATGGCGATCGACCCTCCGCAGCTGGGAGACCAGGATGACGACCGCCACGAGGGCCGCCACCGGGAAGGGGGCGACCCAGGAGACGGCGACGGCGACCGCTGAGCCGCCGGCGAGGGTCACCATCCAGGCCAGAAGGGGTCGGGCCGTCGGCACGAAGATGTTCTGCACCGTCACGAAGGTCCGCACGCCACCGAGGGCCCGCGTGGCCGCGAGGGCCACCATGGCGACGGCGGCGAGGGGCAGCGCCCAGGACATGGCGACCAGGCTGTCCGCGAGCCTCTCCTGCTCGTCGACGACGCGGCTGAGCACCAGCAGGGCCGCGGCGCCCAGGAGACCGACCCCCAGCGCGGGCACCAGCAGGCCGATGGCGGCAGCCCGCAGCTGACCGGGTGCCTCGGCCCGCAGACGGGGGAGCAGCCAGACCGCGGTGGTGTCCAGCCCGAACTTGGCCAGGCTGAGGGCGATGGTGAAGGCGGCGATGCCTTGGAAGACCACCCCCGCCCCCTCGGTCCCCAGGGTGCGACCCAGGACGACGACCAGCAGCAGACCCATCACGGCGCTGACGACCGATCCGAGGAAGGCGAAGGCTCCCCCTCGGGCCACCGAGCCCATGCCCTCGGACGAGGTGATGGCACGACTCATGGAGAACCCGTTCTGACAGCGCGTCGAAGGTCGGTGGGCGGGCACGGAGGGCGGCTGCCGCCCGGAGCCACGAGAGTAGGGTACGAGACCCGGGATCCTAGGAGTCAGGCATGCGTGGTCGTCCGTTGCTCGTCGTGGTCGTCGTCGCGCTGCTCGGTGGTGCGCTGGTCTGGGTGCTGCTGCGCGGAGGGGCAGGTCCGGACCCGGAGGACTCCGCGTCCCTGGAGCAGGCGACGTCGGGGGTGAGCGCGGAGTCCGACCCCACCGAGACCGATGCGGCGCAGACCACCGATGACGGCGAGGCTGTCACCGAGGGCCCGGTGACCACCGCGGAGGGTGCCACGCCGCAGGACGACATCGCTGCCACGGCGGAGCCCGCGCAGGTCGACGACGAGGTGGCGTCGGAGCTCGTGGATCCGGTCGTCGAGGTGAGCAGCGAGGCGTTGAGCGTGCCCTCCGAGGTCGACTGGGACGCCGTGGTCTCGGCGACCGGAGGCGACCTGCTGGCGGACCTCGAGGCGTCCGTGCTGGAGTACACCGAGAACGGGTGGACGCAGGAGGGTTCGCCCGAGCTCGTCGACTCCGCCCTCCTCGAGGTCGACGACGAGGCGGAGCCCCCGACGGCGCGCATCGAGGTGTGCCTGGACTACGCGCAGGTCACCCGCCTGGACGCCAACGGCGAGTCGCTCACCGACCCGGATGCCGAGCAGCGGGTCCGGAGCGTCTACGAGATGGAGTTCGTCGACGGTCGATGGGTCGCGGTCGCCCAGACCTTCGAGGACGACATCTCCTGCTGAGCCCCGACGGCAGCGGCGCCGCCCGGCCTCATGGGCCGGGCGGCGCCGCTGGTCAGACGTCAGCGGGCGACGTAGTCGCGCCAGACGGCCCGCGAGTACGGGTCGTTGAGGCGCCAGTCGCCGTCACGGGTGGACTGGAAGTAGGTGACGAACTGTGCGTCGTTGGCGATGGCGTACTCGGCCACCGAACGCAACCACGCCGCCCGGCCCCGGCCGTCGTCACCCGGGACCAGGCGGCTGCCGGTCTCGGCGATGCCCCACGGGCGACCGTCCGCGACCGAGGTCTCCACCGCCGGCGCCATGAAGGTCGAGACGGGGGAGTAGTAGTCGCGGTCCGGGTCCGAGGCTCCGTTGTAGGGGTCCCAGGCCAGCACGTCGATGACATCGCGACCGGCGTCGTAGTCCCGGTAGTCCCGACCGGAGGCCGGCGTGGCCGTCCACCCCGTCAGGATGAGGGTGGCGAACATGTTGGGCTTGCACGCCTGGTCCGCGATGGCCTCGATCCGTCGCCAGGCCTGGCGGTACTGCGTCGCGGTGAAGCGGCCGTTGCGGATGAGCGGCTCGGGCTCGTGGATGTACGACCAGTAGATGGTCCGGTCCTCAGGTGCCTCGGCGAACCACCGGCGGAAGAAGGCGTCGTGCTGGCCGGACAGGACCTCCTGGGGCATGGGGCGGAAGGACATGACCATCGTCCGCCCTGCGAGCAGGTCGTTGCGCTGGTGACTCCAGTCGAAGGGCAGGTCGGGGTCGAACACCCGCACGACGGGCAGCTTCCCGAAGGCATCGTCGAGGCGGTCCAGGGAGTCCTCTGCACTGATGCCCGAGGTGGTCATCGAGGCCCCGAACTCGGTGCCGGACGGCACCGTGCCGGAGCAGGGCTCAGGGGTGGGGGAGGGCGATGCGGTCACCGTCGCCAGGGTCACGTCGTCGACGACGAGCCGATCGCCGGCGGGCAGGTCCCAGGCGACGACGTTGATGTCCAGGCTCGCGTTGGCCCGGGTGGTCGTGACGTCCAGGCTCACCGGCTGCCAGGTGCCGGTGAGGTCGAACGACGTCTCGTGCTCGACGGTGCCCTGACCGGACACCTCCCGCAGGCGGAGTGCGCCGTCGGTCCCGGTCGTGCCTCGCACCCGTGCGGACAGCCGGTAGGTCGTGCCGGCCTGGCCGGTGTCCGACACGGAGTTCACGACGTCGTTGAGCACGGTGTGACGCTCGGTCGTCGAGGTCAGCACCGCGGCCGGGTCGCCGGAGATGCTCTCCACCTTGAGCACCTCGGCGTCCCCGTTGGTGCGCCAATGACGAGTGCCCTCGTCGAAGGAAGAGTTCTCCACCAGGCCGGCGGCCTGGGCTGTGGTGGGCAGGACGGTCAGACCGAGAGTGGCCACCATCGCGGTGATGAGCCAGAGGAAGAGCCACGTCGGGGTGCGTGGGCATGACGACGATGTCTGGAGCATGGGAAAGAGTTCCTTCACGGGACTACACACGGGACACTGCTTGCTCGGCGCCTCACGAAGCGCCTCCCTGACACTAACCTGGTAGCCGAGGCCGTGTGACGCGAGTTGTCTGCTGTGGCGAGGCAAGACGAGGATTTTGTGAAAGCGCAAGCAGCCCGCAAGATCTTGGGGTCGAGAGAGAGGTCGTGAACGGTGTCGCTCAACGCGTGGATCACCGTCCTGGTCCTCATCGGGGTGCTGACGGCCCTGGTGCGGCAGCGCACCAGCCCCTGGGTGGTCGTGCTGGGCGGGGTCATCGTGCTCCTCGTGCTGGGGGTCATCACGCCGGCAGAGGCGTTCACCGGCTTCTCCAACCCCGCCCCCATCACCGTGGCGGCGCTCTACGTCGTCGCCGCCGGGATCGAGAAGACCGGCGCCCTGGCCCCGGTGATGCAGCGCACCCTGGGTGACAGGGGGACCTACCGGCTGCCGCTGCTAAGGGTGCTGACCCCGACCATCGGGGCGTCCGCGCTGCTCAACAACACCCCGATCGTGGCCATGCTCATCCCGCAGGTGACGGCCTGGTGCGAGCGGCACGGCCGTTCGGCAAGCAAGTTCCTCATGCCGATCTCGTTCGCGGCCGTGCTCGGCGGTCTGCTCACCGTCATCGGCACCTCGACGAACCTCGTCGTCTCCGGGCAGATGACCGAGCTGGGCCTGGACCCGATCGGCTTCTTCGAGATCGGGCAGCTCGGGCTGCCCATCGCCGTCCTGGGGCTGCTGGTCCTCGTCGCCGTCGCGCCGCGACTCCTGCCCGCCCGCCGCTCCGCGCGGGAGGAGCTGGTGAGCGAGGGCCGGCGCTTCTCCATCGAGATGATCGTGCAGCCCGGCGGGCAGGTGGACGGTCGGACCGTGGAGGAGGCCAAGCTGCGGTCCCTCCCCGGCCTGTTCCTCGCGTCCGTGGACCGGGGGGACACCGTCATCGCCCCGGTCCGGCCCGACACCGTCCTGCGGGGCGGCAACCGCCTGCACTTCGTGGGCTCGGTCAGCAAGGTCGTCGACGCCCAGCTCATGCCGGGGCTGCGCTCGGCCGAGCTCGAGCACGTCCTGGACCTCCAGAGCGAGAGCGCGAAGTACTTCGAGGTGGTCGTGGGCTCGCAGTCACCGCTGGTGGGGCGCACCCTGAGGGAGTCGGACTTCCGGTCGACCTACCAGGCCGCGGTCGTCGGCATCCACCGCTCGGGGCACCTCGTCGACGGCAAGCTCGGTGCGCAGACCATCCGGCTCGGCGACACCCTCATCGTGGTCTCCGACCCCGACTTCCGGAAGCGGTGGCGCGACCACTCCGACTTCCTGCTCGTCGCCGGCCTCGACGGGTCACCGCCTGCCGCGACGCCGCGCGCGTGGATCCCGGTCACCGTGCTCGCCCTGGTGGTCGGCCTGGCAGCCTTCGGGGTCATGCCCATCCTGCAGGGCTCGCTGCTGGGCGCCGTGGCCCTCATCGCGACGGGCGTCCTGTCCGCGCAGGAGGCGAGACGGGCGGTCGACCTGGAGGTCATCCTCGTCATCGCCTCGGCCTTCGGCCTGGCCAGCGCGATGCAGGTGTCCGGCCTGGCGCAGGCGCTCGCCGGTGGGCTGGTGGCCTCGCTGGGCAGCTTCGGGACGCTGGGGGTGCTGCTCGGGCTCGTCCTCGCGACCATCGTGCTCACCGAGCTGGTCACCAACAACGCCGCCGCCCTGCTCATGCTGCCGGTGGCGGTGGCCACGGCGGAGTCCGTCGGTCTGGACCCGCGGGGCGCGGCCATCGCCGTCGCGGTGGCGGCGTCGGCGTCGTTCCTGTCCCCGATCGGCTACCAGACCAACATGATGGTCTACGGCCCGGGCGGCTACCGGTTCACCGACTACGCGCGGCTGGGGTGGGTCCTCACGGTCATGGTCGTGCTCGCCACCGTGCTGCTCACGCCGCTGATCTGGCCGTGAGCGCTCAGCCCAGGTCCATCGTCGCGAGCGCCGCCATCAGCTCCTCGGCGACCTCGCGACGGCACACGACGAGGTCGGGGGACCACGGGTTCTCCCGGTTGTAGACCAGCGGGCTGCCGTCGACCCGGCTCGTGTGCAGGCCGTGCGCCGCGGCCACCGCCACGGGTGCGGCGGAGTCCCACTCGTACTGCCCACCGGCGTGCACGTAGGCGTCTGAGGACCCGTCGAGCACCGACATCGCCTTGACGCCCGCCGAGCCCATCGGGACCGTGGTGGCCCCCATCGTGCGGCCGAGCTCCTCGGCGAAGGCCGGGGGGCGGGAGCGGCTGACGGCCAGCCGCAGCGGGGGCTCGCCGACGGGTCGCGGGGGCAGGTCGAGCCGGGCCTGCGGGTCGGTGCCGTAGGTCAGGCCGCGCGCGGGCAGCGCGACCGCGCCGGCCACCAGCTCGCCGGACTGCCACAGCGCGACGTGCACGGCCCAGTCGTCCCGGGGCACCTCGCTGAACTCCCGCGTCCCGTCGAGCGGGTCGATGATCCACACGCGCTCCGCCGAGAGCCGGGCGTGGTCGTCGGCCGCCTCCTCGCTCAGCACGGCGTCCCCGGGGGCGCGCTCGCGCAGCGCGGCCGCGAGCACCTCCTGGGAGGCCGCGTCGCCGGCGTCCTTGAGCTCGCGTCCCTCCACCCCCTGGGCGTGGAGGTCGGCGCGGACGGCGAGCAGGCGCTCCCCGGCCAGGTCGGCGAGCTCGCGGGCGAGGCTGTGGTCGTCGGTCGTCATGGGGTGTCCTCGGGGTCAGCGGGTGGTCGGCGGCGCGATCGCCGCCAGGATCTGGTCGACGAGCTCGTCCACGTCGCGGCCGGTCGTGTCCAGCGTCAGCGTGGCGTCCGTGGGCGCCTCGTAGGGCGAGCTGATGCCGGTGAAGTCCGGGATCTCCCCGGCCCGCGCCCGGGCATACAGCCCCTTGCGGTCCCGGCGCTCGCACTCCTCGAGCGGGGTCGACACGTGGACGAGGACGAACCTGCCGCCCCGCCCCTCGACCATGGCGCGCACCGCTCGGCGGGTCCCGTCGAAGGGTGCGATCGGGCTGGCGATCGCGGTGCCGCCGTGCCGCGCGATCTCGGCGGCGACCCACCCGATCCGCCGGACATTGGTCTCGCGGTCCTCCGGGGAGAAGCCCAGCCCCGCCGACAGGTGGCGGCGCACGACGTCGCCGTCGAGCAGGGAGACGGTGCGCCCCTCGTCCTCGACGAGGCGGTCGCGCAGCGCGCGGGCCAGGGTCGACTTGCCGGAGCCGGAGAGCCCCGTGAGGAGCACGACGACGCCGCCCCGCCCGCCCGGGTATGCCGACTCGACCGCAGGCGAGGTGAGGTCACGGACCTGCTCAGGACCTCCGAGCACCTGCTGCAGGTGCGCCACCTTGTCGGCGCGCCGGGCCGCCGCGCGACCGACGGCGGCGACGCGCACGGCATACCCCTGCTCCTGCGCCCGCGTCCGGGCCGTGCGGACGAGGTCGAGGTCGCGCTGGTTGTCGTCGCCGTCGGTCGAGGCCAGCACGACGACCGTGCGCGTGCCCCCCGGCAGCCCGGCCAGGGAGCCCTCGTCGTCGACCAGGACGGCCGGCAGCTCGATGTCCGTGGTGGTGAGGTGCCAGCCCTCGAAGGGGCGTGAGGAGCGGGGCGAGCGCCACGAGAGGTCTCCCCAGACGTCGACGTCGGCGACCGGGACGCCCTCGGCGTCCACGAGTGCCACGGGCCCTTCCGGCAGGTCCACGAGCCCGGTGGGCAGCAGGCCGTGGTGCAGCAGCTCGAGGTCGTCCAGCAGGGGAACTCCCGGGAAGGTGGACGACGAGGAGGGCGGCGTGGTCACGTCGCCACCCTAGGTCAGGACCGGTCGACGGCGGAACGATGCTGGAAGGTGACCCGATGTCCGATATCGTGCAGCCCGCAGCATCCGTAGGGGAAAGGCGCAGGAGTGACAGTCGACGGCAACTACCGACTCTCCCAGCTCGACGAGCTGGAGGCCGAGTCCATCCATGTCTTCCGTGAGGTCGCGGCGGAGTTCGAGAAGCCGGTGCTGATGTTCTCCGGCGGCAAGGACTCCATCGTCATGCTGCGGCTGGCGGAGAAGGCGTTCTACCCGGCCAAGGTCCCCTTCCCGGTGCTGCAGGTGGACACCGGCTACGACTTCCCCGAGGTGCTGGCGACCCGGGACCGCTGGGTCGAGCGGCTGGGTCTGCGGCTGCACGTCGCCTCGGTCGAGCAGGCGATCAAGGACGGCGTCGTCGTCGACGACGGCAAGACGCCGCGCAACCGGCTGCAGATCGGCACCCTGCTCAACGCCATCGAGGAGGAGGGCTACACCGCCGCCTTCGGTGGCGGTCGCCGTGACGAGGAGAAGGCGCGCGCCAAGGAGCGGGTCTACTCCCACCGTGACGAGTTCGGTCAGTGGGACCCCAAGAACCAGCGGCCCGAGCTGTGGAGCCTCTACAACGGTCGGATCCACGAGGGCGAGCACATGCGGGTCTTCCCGCTGTCGAACTGGACCGAGCTCGACGTGTGGGACTACATCCGGCGCGAGGCGATCGACATCCCCTCGATCTACTTCGCCCACCAGCGTCGCGTCTTCGAGCGCAACGGCATGCTCTTCTCCGAGAGCGACTACAACCCGCTGCGCGAGGGGGAGACGGTCACCGAGCGGCAGGTCCGCTTCCGCACCGTCGGCGACCTGACGCTGACCGGGTGCCTGGAGTCGGACGCCGACGACCTGGACAAGATCATCGAGGAGGTCGCGGCCTCTCGCATCACTGAGCGCGGCGCGACCCGTGGCGACGACAAGTTCTCCGAGGCCGCCATGGAGGACCGCAAGAAGGAAGGCTACTTCTGATGGGCACCGGCACCGAGACAGGCATGGACCTGCTGCGCTTCGCGACCGCAGGCTCCGTGGACGACGGCAAGTCGACCCTCATCGGGCGCCTGCTGCTGGACAGCAAGGCGATCTTCGAGGACCAGCTGGAGTCGGTCGAGCGGACCTCGAAGGACAAGGGCTTCGACTACACCGACCTCGCGCTGCTCACCGACGGTCTGCGCAGCGAGCGCGAGCAGGGCATCACCATCGACGTCGCCTACCGCTACTTCGCGACCCCGCGGCGCAAGTTCATCATCGCCGACACCCCGGGACACGTGCAGTACACCCGCAACATGGTGACCGGCGCGTCCACCGCCGACCTGGGCCTGGTGCTCGTCGACGCCCGCCAGGGCATGACCGAGCAGTCGCGTCGGCACGCGGTCATCCTGTCGATGCTGCGGGTGCCGCACCTCGTGCTGGCGGTCAACAAGATGGACCTGGTGGACTTCTCGGAGGAGACCTTCCGCCGGATCGAGGCCGAGTTCACCGACTTCGTCCGCAAGCTGGACGTGCCCGACCTCACCGTGATCCCCATCTCGGCCCTGCAGGGCGACAACGTCGTGACCCGCAGCGAGAAGATGCCGTGGTACGGCGGCAGCAGCCTGCTGCACCACCTCGAGCACGTCTACATCGGCTCCGACCGCGAGATGCGCGACGTCCGCTTCCCGGTGCAGTACGTCATCCGCCCCAAGTCGGACGAGTTCCACGACTACCGCGGGTATGCCGGCCAGGTCGCCGGGGGCGTCATGAAGCCGGGTGACGAGGTCATCGTCCTGCCCAGCGGCATGACGAGCACCATCGAGGCCATCGACGCCTTCGACCGCCAGGTGGACGAGGCATATCCCCCGATGTCGGTGACCGTGCGCCTCGCCGACGACGTCGACGTGAGCCGCGGCGACATGATCGCCCGCGTCAACAACCAGCCGGAGCAGACGCAGGACCTCGACGCGATGGTCTGCTGGATGTCGCCGGGTGCGCTCAAGCCGCGCGCCAAGCTGCTGGTCAAGCACACCACCCGCACCGTCAAGGCGCTGGTCAAGGAGATCGACTACCGGCTCGACGTCAACACGCTGCACCGCGACCAGGACGCGCAGGAGATCGGTCTCAACGAGATGGGGCGGGTGCGACTGCGCGTCCAGCAGCCGCTCATGGTCGACCTCTACGAGCAGAACCGCATCACCGGGTCGTTCATCCTCATCGACCAGGCCTCCGGCGTCACCGTCGGTGCAGGGATGATCCGGGACTGACCCGCGAGCGGTCATGACAGCCTCGGAGGGGGACAGGGACGAGGTCGAGTCCGACCGCTACGGACTCCTCAGCGTGCCGTCCAGGGACGAGCTGCAGTCCCTCTCCGACCTGGCGGCGAGCATCTTCGGTGCCCCCGGGGCGGCGGTGACCGTCTTCACCGCCACCAGCGAGCACCGGATCGCCGCCACCGGGACGGAGCCGTCGGTGTGTGCGCGCGGCGAGTCCCTCTTCACGGTCGTGGAGATGGACGACGCCTTCGTGGTGCCGGACGCCCGCCAGGACCCGCGGTTGGCGGACCACCCCATGGTGACCGCGCGGCCGGGCGTCCGGTTCTACGCGACGGCGCCGATGCGCAGCCCCGACGGGTCACTCGTCGGACAGCTGTGCGTCTTCGACCACCGCCCCCGCCGGACCACCGACGCCCAGCGGGAGGCGCTCGGATTCCTGGCGGAGCGGGCGACCGACATCCTGGAGCTGCGGCTGCGCAGCCGGCAGCTGAGCAGCTCGCTGCAGGAGCTGACCGAGGCGCGGGACGAGCTGGCCCGCTCCAACGTGGCGCTCTCGCACTTCGCCGCCCAGGTGAGCCACGACCTGCGCAACCCCCTCATGGCGGTGCGGGCCAACGCGGAGGTGCTGGCCAGCGAGCCCGCGGTCCGTGAGGACCCCGAGCTCGCGGCGGCCGTCGACCGGATCGCCGACGCGGCTCGGGGGATGAGCGGGATGATCCACGACGTGCTCTCGCTCGCCCAGGAGGGTGGTCGGCCCAGGCCGCAGGACGTCGACCTGGCCGAGGTCGTCGACCGGGTGCTGCTGGACCTCAGCCCGCTGGTGCGCCAGGTGGGTGCGCACGTCGAGGTGGAAGACCTGCCGGTCGTGCCGGCGGACCCGGCCCTGCTCTACTCCGTCCTGCTCAACCTGCTCGACAACAGCCTGAAGTTCACGCGGCGCGGGGTCACGCCGCACGTGCGGCTCCACGCCGCCCAGCGGGCCGGCCGGTGGCGCATCTGCGTCACCGACAACGGGGCCGGGGTGCCCGCGGGCCAGGAGCACGCGGTCTTCCTCCCCTTCGTCCGCGCCCGCACCGGGGACGGGGAGGCGCGGCCCGAGGGGCACGGGATCGGGCTGGCCACCGTGCACCGGATCGTGACCGCCCACGGCGGCCGGGTCGGTCTCGAGCCGTCGCCCGGGGCCGGCACCTGCGCGTGGTTCGAGCTGCCCACGAACCGTCCCGAGGCGGAGCCGGACCGCACGACCTGAGCTTTGCTACTGGTCGGTCACATCAGCCGTGCCGAAGATGTGGACGAGAGCGGGATCTCGCGTGGACCGGCGGTGGAGAAAGGCTGCGTAGCGTCGGAGACACCACACCAGATCACCTGCAGGGGTGACCGTCACAGGAGTCTCGACATGACCAGCAACCGCACTCGCTCCAAGATCCTCGCCCCTCTCGCCGTCCTCTGCGCGGCCGGGGCCGTGGTCGTGGGCTCGGGCGCCACCTTCACCTCGACCAGCAGCAACACCATCAGCTCGGTCACCTCCGGCACGCTGACGCACACCAACAGCAAGGCCGACAGCGCCATCTTCTCCCTGAAGAACATCAAGCCCGGTGACGTCGTCAACGGCTCGCTCACGCTGACCAACACCGGCTCGCTGCCGGCGGCCTTCTCGCTCACCGAGTCCTCGTCGAGCAACGGCTTCTCGGGCAAGAACCTCACGCTGACGATCACCGACACCACGAACGGCACCGTCGTCTACGACGGCACCTTCGGTGGGCTGGAGGACGGCGTCAAGCAGGCGCTGGGCGAGGTCGAGGCCGGCAAGGCCCGCAGCTTCACCTTCACCGTCGCCCTGGACAAGGCGGCCGGCAACAGCGAGCAGGGCAAGTCCGCCTCCGCGACCTACGTGTGGGACGCCGTCCAGCTCGAGGGCCAGACCACCGACCAGTGACCGACCCCGTCGGCCACCACCACCCCAGCCCACCCCGCCACCGCTGACACCGAGGAGATGACCATGCCGAAGCTCACCGCCCGCACCCGACGCCTGGCCGGTCATCTGGGCAACGCCTCGATGGTGCTCGTCATCCTGGCCTGCGCGGCATACCTCCTGCCGTCCCTGCTGGGCTACGAGCGCTACGTCATCACCGGCGGCTCCATGTCGGGCGCCATCGAGCGCGGCTCGGTCATCTTCTCCGAGCCGCGCCCGGTGCAGGACCTGGAGGTGGGCGACGTCATCACCTACCTGCCCCCGGCCGACAGCGGGGTGACCACCCTGGTCACGCACCGGATCGTCGAGATCGAGCCGGGTGAGCAGGGCGGGACCGTCATGCGGACCAAGGGCGACGCCAACGCGGACGTCGACCCGTGGACCTTCAGCCTCATCGCGCAGGACCAGCCGGTCGTCGAGCACGTCGTGCCCGGCGTGGGCTACCTGCTCATCGCGCTCGCGGACCGGGAGGTGCGCATGCTCGTCATCGGGGTCCCCGCCGGCGTCATCGCGCTCCTCGCCCTCCTCGAGCTCACCCGCAACCTGACGGCACTGGGACAGCCGTCAGGCCAGGGCCGGTCCACCTCCGGACCAGGCCCCGGGGGTTCTGCCGCCCTCCGTGACGGCGGCAGGGCCCCTGCCTGCTGAGGGGCGTCGCCGTCAGGGACGGCGGCGGCGCTCCTCAGCACCACTCCACCTCAGCACCACTCCACCACCGACTTCTCACCCCGCACCCGACCAGGAGGACGCCGTGACCCACCTTCGCTCCGGCGTCCTCCTCGCGCTGGCTGCCGTGCTGTCGCTCACCGCGGTGACCGCCGCACCGTCGGCCGCCACCTACACCGACCGCAGCACCAGCACCGCCACCGTCACGGCGGCCGTCGACTGGGTGCCGCCCACGGTGAGCCTGCACCCCCTGCCCTCGTCGGCCCGGGGGGCCGTCGTCGTCGGGGCCGACGCCGCGGACGCCGAGAGCTCGGTGGTCCGGGTCGAGATGGAGGTCCGGCCCGCCGGAGCCTCCACGTGGACCGCGCTGTGCACCGACACCAGCGCCCCCTTCGGCTGCACCTGGGACACCACCGCGGTCGCCGACGGGGCGTACGAGGTGCGGGCCCGGGCCGTGGACGCCTACGCCAACGTCTCCGGCTGGGTCACCAACGCGGTCGCCGTGAGGAATGGCGGCCCCGCCGTCGCCGTCCGGGTCCCGTCGGGAACCCTGTGGGCCACCGTCCACGTGACGGCCGAGCGGACCGACGGGAGCACGACCGTCCGGTCCCAGGGCATCGACCTGCGACGGGCCGGCTCCAGCTCCTGGTCGTCCCTCTGCGAGGGGTGGGGCAACCCCGTGACCTGCAACTGGCAGACCCACAAGTACCCCGACGGGGCCTACGAGCTGCGGGCCTGGTCGGTGGACGCCGGTGGGCAGGTGAGCTACTCCGACGTCGTGCGGGCCCAGGTGGGCAACGGGAAGAGTGCGGCAGCCACGTCGACCGCCACGACCGACGCCTCCATGGACGCGTCGAGCCAGGAGGTCACCCCGTGAGGGTGAGACCGCCCTGGTCAGCCCGACGGCGCAGCCCTCGGGCCGCGACACCCGGAGCACACCCGGGTGTCGTCACCATGAGCCTCGCGCTGCCTAGGATTCATGTCATGGCCACGGTCGTGGTCGTTGAGGACGACGACAAGATCGCCGCCCCGCTGGTGCGCACCCTGGAGCGGGACGGCCATGCCGTCGACCGCTTCGCAGAGGGCCAGCCGGCCGTGGACCGGGTGGTCTCCGGGGACCCGCCGGTCGACCTGGTCCTGCTCGACCTGGGGTTGCCGGACATGGACGGCATCGACGTCTGCCGCGCGGTGCGCGAGGGCGGCTACCCCGGGGGGATCATCATCCTCACCGCGCGGGACGGGGAGCTGGACCGCGTCGTCGGGCTGGACACCGGCGCCGACGACTACCTCGCCAAGCCGTTCGGGCTCGCCGAGCTGCAGGCCCGCACCCGGGCGTTGCTGCGGCGCAGCTCGATCAACCGGGCGCCGGACCCCCCGAAGCCCACGGCCCGTCCGGCAGGTGACGGGGGGCTGCACATCGACGTCGACGCCCGTCGCGTCCTGGTGCGTGGGGTGGATCTGCCCACCACCACCAAGGAGTTCGACGTGCTGGCCCTCCTGGCCGCGCGGCGCGGAGCGGTCGTCAGCCGGGACACGCTCATCAACGAGGTCTGGGACGAGAACTGGTTCGGCTCCACCAAGACCCTGGACAACACGGTCGGGCGACTGCGCAGCAAGCTCGAGGGTGCCGACGCGCCGGTGCGGATCACGGCGGTGCGTGGGGTGGGCTTCCGTCTGGAGACGCAGAACGGGTGAGTCCCGTGCTGCCGGTGTCGGTCGCGGGTCCGGCTGCTGCCCCTAGACGCTGGCGCGTCTAGAACACCTGGATCTGCTTCGCCATCGCACAGAGCTTCACCCGTCCTCACAACACGCCGGCTGTGCGGGTGATCTGGCGGCGATGGGGAACTCCGGCTCATGGTCGGCGACGGATGATCCACAGCGGTCTAGGGGATCGGTCCGGACTTGCTCTCGCTCGCGCTGCCGTTGCTCCCAGGATCTCCCGTCGGGTTGTGCAGTCCGCGCGTGGGCCGGCCTCCGCACCTCAGCGCTCCGCTGACGGGGCCTCCTGGGGTGCGGCTTCCTCGAGACGGCCGGGCCTCGACGCGATGCGACACCAGGTGCTGGGCCGGTGGGATGGCGAGCTGTCCGGTGCCTGGTGTCATCGAGTCTGGCTGGTGAATACCGCGTAGACGAACATTGAACAATTGACGAGTGGTGGACTGCCTTTCCGGGGGTGCGCCTTAGTCGCCGCCTTCGACAGCACAACCGATACCGGCGGTTTCGGGGCCCCATCAGAGAGCCGTTGCCCAAGCTGGGCGAGAGTTGGTGTCCGATCCTCATTGCATGGCCCTGACCTGCGACGATGCCGGGACCTGTCCAATCTGTGTATCAGCTTCGGTCACCCAAGCCGCTCAGCCGTCGTCGCTGAGGCAAGGTCAATCGTTTGACAAAATCGCTCTGACCTCACCCAAAAGGGTGTAGCTCTATGCCATGACCATACCTTCACTAGACCGAATCTATATTGACTCTTTACTTGTTCCTTACCTTGTGCTTCCATGTCTCCAGTCACAGGCTGACGCGGCCGATCCGCGTCAGACGGCCGCCATCCGGGGTGTGACGGCGCTCAAAGGGGAGCTCATGCACATGGAAGTCACTCGCGCTCGGCATCGGGCGCGCCCGACCTCGATCAGCTCCCGTCGCTCTGCCGATCGGCGCATGCCGCGATGAAGGACGGGCCCAATCTCAGCCGTCGGTCCTTCGACTTAGCCGTGCGCAGCCACTCCCTCGCTCTCCCACCTCACGACACCAAGGGGAATTCCGTGAACGCTCAGGCCGCCTTCGGTCGCCACCTCGTCGCCCTCCTGTCCGTCCTCGCGCTGCTCATGGCGTACCTGGTGACCACAGCGAGGCCAGCTGAGTCGCTCGAAGAGCCGGAGGTGACTCTGGGTCAGTCGGTGGGGTTCTCGGGTGATGATGATGTGGTGGTTCCGGGGGTGGGTTCGGAGCTGGCGGGTGACTCGACGTGGGAGGTGTGGGTCAAGCCTGAGGACTTCGATCAGCGCCGGGTGCTGTTGGGCAAGGCGTATGGCGGGGAGGGTGTGCTGACTCTGGAGACGACGGGGCGGGTGTACTTCTTCCAGGGTTCTGCCGGGGCTAACCGTGCGCCGTTCGATGTGGTGCGTTCGAACGGGACCTTGCGTGCGGGCGAGTGGAACCACGTGGTGGTGACTCGTTCTGGGTCGACGGTGTGGATGTTCCTGGATGGCCAGTTGGCCGGGCGCAAGGCGATGACCGAAGCCCCGGCGGCGTCGACGCTGCCGTTGCGGATCGGTGGGGGTACCTGGGGTCTGCGGTGGGTGAGGTGGACGAGGTCGCGGTGTACGACCGTGCGTTGAGCTCTGCGGATGTCGCTGCACACTTCGCGGAGATCGCAGACGGGGACCACGAGGGGTACGGGTCGCTGGTCGCTGGCGATGGTGCGCGGGGTCACTGGCGCATGGACGAGAACGAGGGTGATGTCGCTCTCGACGAGACCGGCTCTTTCCCGGGTCAGTACCGCGGGACCCCGACCTTCGCCCAGCCCGGCGCTACCGCCACGGCTGTGGTGGCGCAGCCGGAGGTGACTCTGGGTCAGTCGGTGGGGTTCTCGGGTGATGATGATGTGGTGGTTCCGGGGGTGGGTTCGGAGCTGGCGGGTGACTCGACGTGGGAGGTGTGGGTCAAGCCTGAGGACTTCGATCAGCGCCGGGTGCTGTTGGGCAAGGCGTATGGCGGGGAGGGTGTGCTGACTCTGGAGACGACGGGGCGGGTGTACTTCTTCCAGGGTTCTGCCGGGGCTAACCGTGCGCCGTTCGATGTGGTGCGTTCGAACGGGACCTGCGTGCGGGCGAGTGGAACCACGTGGTGGTGACTCGTTCTGGGTCGACGGTGTGGATGTTCCTGGATGGCCAGTTGGCCGGGCGCAAGGCGATGACCGAAGCCCCGGCGGCGTCGACGCTGCCGTTGCGGATCGGTGGGGGGTACCTGGGGTCTGCGGTGGGTGAGGTGGACGAGGTCGCGGTGTACGACCGTGCGTTGAGCTCTGCGGATGTCGCTGCACACTTCGCGGAGATCGCAGACGGGGACCACGAGGGGTACGGGTCGCTGGTCGCTGGCGATGGTGCGCGGGGTCACTGGCGCATGGACGAGAACGAGGGTGATGTCGCTCTCGACGAGACCGGCTCTTTCCCGGGTCAGTACCGCGGGACCCCGACCTTCGCCCAGCCCGGCGCTACCGCCACGGCTGTGGTGGCGCAGCCGGAGGTGACTCTGGGTCAGTCGGTGGGGTTCTCGGGTGATGATGATGTGGTGGTTCCGGGGGTGGGTTCGGAGCTGGCGGGTGACTCGACGTGGGAGGTGTGGGTCAAGCCTGAGGACTTCGATCAGCGCCGGGTGCTGTTGGGCAAGGCGTATGGCGGGGAGGGTGTGCTGACTCTGGAGACGACGGGGCGGGTGTACTTCTTCCAGGGTTCTGCCGGGGCTAACCGTGCGCCGTTCGATGTGGTGCGTTCGAACGGGACCTTGCGTGCGGGCGAGTGGAACCACGTGGTGGTGACTCGTTCTGGGTCGACGGTGTGGATGTTCCTGGATGGCCAGTTGGCCGGGCGCAAGGCGATGACCGAAGCCCCGGCGGCGTCGACGCTGCCGTTGCGGATCGGTGGGGGGTACCTGGGGTCTGCGGTGGGTGAGGTGGACGAGGTCGCGGTGTACGACCGTGCGTTGAGCTCTGCGGATGTCGCTGCACACTTCGCGGAGATCGCAGACGGGGACCACGAGGGGTACGGGTCGCTGGTCGCTGGCGATGGTGCGCGGGGTCACTGGCGCATGGACGAGAACGAGGGTGATGTCGCTCTCGACGAGACCGGCTCTTTCCCGGGTCAGTACCGCGGGACCCCGACCTTCGCCCAGCCCGGCGCCAGCACCGGTGAGGCTGCGGATACGACGGCTCCGGGCGCGCCGTCCGGGCTGAGTGCGACCGCCGGTGACGGCCAGGTCGAGCTGACGTGGGACGCCAACGGTGAGGAGGACCTGGCCGGCTACAACGTGTACCGCTCTCAGTCCACCGGTGTGGACGCCGAGCGGTCGCCGGTCAACAGCGAGCTGGTGGCGGCCGGGACGGAGTCCTTCGTCGACTCCGGGGTGACCAACGGCACCGAGTACTTCTACGTGGTGACCGCGGTCGACTCCTCGGACAACCAGTCGGAGATCTCCGACGAGGTGTCCGTCACGCCGGTCGCCGAGCCGGTCGCGGGATGCTCGCTGATCTCGACCCTCCCGTGCGCCGACGTGGTGCTCGAGACCCCGGTGGAGCTGTCCTTCGACGGCACCGACGGCGGTCTGGTGGACCAGGCTGGCGAGGACATCGGCTTCACCATGGTGGACCCACCCTCGGCCCGTCTCGACCTCGACGGTGCGCCCAGCAATGCCGACGTCCCGGGCTACGAGCCCGGCAACCTCCAGATCGTCGAGAACGGTCTGACCATCGAGGCCACCCGCGGTATCCAGTACGCGGACAACGTCCAGTCGAGCAACACCAACTCCCTCATCAACGGGCTGGGTGTCGGGGTCGAGGCGTCGGGGACGACGACCACCGTCAGCACGACGGTGGTGGCTCCGGACTTCGACGGCACCGCCAACTCCGAGAAGGGCGGGCTGTGGTTCGGCCTCGACGAGGACAACCTGGTCAACCTCACCGTGCAAAACCAGACCGGCACCAACGTCCGGGTCCAGGTGCAGCGTGAGGTCGGCGGCAAGGTCGTCACGGCCAGCGACGAGTTCAACAGCGCTCCGTTCTCCGAGGGCACGGACGTGGTCCTGACGATGGTGCTGGACGACGCCGACAACTCGGTCGTCGGCAGCTACCAGGTCGGTACCGCGTCGCCGGTCGACCTCCCGGAGCTCACGGTTCCGCAGGCGTTCTTCGACGGTGAGCTGCTCGCCGACGAGGAGACCGGTCCGGCCAGCTATGCCGGCATCTTCGCCACGAAGCGGGCCGAGACGACGAATGACCTGCTCCTCACCTTCGGTGACTTCTCGGTCACCCAGGGAGCGGACGCGGACACGACCGCTCCGGCGGCCCCCGCGGGACTCGCTGCGACCGGCGGTGACGGCCAGGTCGAGCTGACGTGGGACGCCAACGGCGAGGACGACCTGGCCGGCTACAACGTCTACCGCTCTCAGTCCACCGGTGTGGACGCCGAGCGGTCGCCGGTCAACACCGAGCTGGTGGCGGCCGGGACGGAGTCCTTCGTCGACTCCGGGGTGACCAACGGCACCGAGTACTTCTACGTGGTGACCGCGGTCGACTCCTCGGACAACGAGTCGGAGGTCTCCGACGAGGTCGCCGCCACCCCGGAGGCGCCCGCTCAGGCCGAGGCGTGCTCGCCGATCTCCACCCTCGTCTGCGCCGACGTGGTGCCGGAGCTGCCGGTGGAGCTGTCCTTCGACGGCAGCGACGGCGGCATGGAGGACGGGGCAGGCGCCGACATCGGCTTCACCATGGTGGATCCGCCCTCGACGCGCCTCGCGGCTGACGGTGACCCCACCATCCCCGAGGTCCCGGGCTACGAGCCGGGCAACCTCCAGGTCGCCGACGGGGGCCTCACCATCGAGGCCACCCAAGGCATCCAGTACCAGAAGGCCCCCACCGCGAACACCAACTCTCTCCTCAACGGGCTGGGTGTCGGTGTCGAGGCGGCCGGTGAGGTGACCACGGTCAGCACGACCGTCGTGGCCCCCGACTTCGACGGCACCGCGAACGCCGAGAAGGCCGGCCTGTGGTTCGGCCTGGACGAGGACAACCTGGTCAACCTGACCCTGCAGAACCAGGCCGGCACCAATGTGCGGGCCCAGTTCCAGCGGGAGATCGACGGGGTCGCCAACGGCGACGCCAACGAGATCAACGGCTCCTCGTTCCCCGAGGGCACGGACGTCGTCCTGACGATGGTGCTGGACGACGCGGACAACACGGTCGTCGGCAGCTATCAGGTCGGCACCGCTGCGCCGGTCACCCTCGGCGAGTTCACCGTGCCGCAGGCCTTCTTCGACGGCGAGGTCCTCGCCGACGACGAGGCCGGTCCGGCCAGCTTCGCCGGTGTCTTCGCGACCAAGAGGAACGAGGCGACCTCCGAGCTGTTCGTGACCTTCGGCGACTTCGCGGTCAGCCAGGCCGACCAGGGTGCACCGGTGGTCACCCTCAGCGGTGACCGGACCCTCTTCGAGGCGCAGCAGACCCTCATCCCGGTCCGGGCGACCGACCCGCAGGGCGAGGGCGTCGAGGTCACCGTGACGGGCCTGCCGGACGGGCTCACCTACGCGGACGGGTCCATCTCGGGAACCGTGGCGCAGGACACCGCTGCCGACAGCCCGTACACCGTCGAGGTGACGGCCGACGACGGGACCAGCAGCGGTAGCGGGACGTTCGAGATCGAGGTCGTCGAGGACATCACGCTGGACATCAACTTCCAGCTGCCCACCGCGCCCACGCCGTCCGGCTACCTGGCCGACGGCGGAGCCGCCTACGGCGATCGCGGCAACGGCCTCAGCTACGGCTGGGTCGAGCAGGGCACCAGCACCCCGCTGAACATGTCGGCCAACGGTCGGGACCGGAACCGCGCCGGTATCGACCAGCTGCTCGACACCTTCATCCACATGCAGTACAACGACATCAGCGAGGTCTACAACGGCACGGCGAACTGCAGCACCAACCAGTGCACCGAGGGCGCCTGGGAGATCGCTCTTCCCGACGGTCTCTACGAGGTGACGCTGGCGGTGGGTGACCAGCCCAGCAGCGGGGTCTACGACTCGCTGCACGCCATCAATGTCGAGACCGGCGTGGCCATCCGCGAGTTCCAGGCCACCGCGGCGGACGAGTACGAAGAGGTGACCGCCTATGCAGGTGTCCAGGACGGCCGGCTGACCATCGATGCGGTCGGCGGCGCCAACTCCAAAATCAGCTACGTGGAGATCCGCAGCGTCGGCACCCAGCCGTTCGTGACCAACACGATCCCTGCCAACCGCGCCTCCGACGTCGCCCTGGACACCTCCGTGTCTGCCTCGGTCGCGGTGCCCGGGACCGGCATCGGTGTCGACCCGTCGCGATCCACCTCCCTGACGGACGACGCGGTCAAGCTGTTCGAGATCACGGAGGCCGGTGAGGTCGAGGTGGAGGGCAACCGTGGCTCGACGGGCGGCAACGACACGATCGCCTTCAGCCCCACCGCCCCGCTCAAGGCGGAGACCAGCTACCGCTACGTCATCGACGGAGCGCTGGACGAGGCCGGCAACACCTTCGGGGCCTTCGAGTCGGTCTTCACGACCGGTGAGGCGGACGAGCCGGTCGATCCCGGTGAGCCCGGGGTGTTCGACCCCGTCGAGGACGTGAGCTTCGAGAAGGTTCTGCTGCCCACCGCCTCCGGTGCGGAGAACGGCAAGTACTTCGCCTCCCTCGTCGTCCACGACGGCCACCTCTGGGCGACCACCATCGGCCAGGGCATGTTCCGCTACGAGATCCTCGAGGACGGCACCCTCGGGCCCGCTCAGGACCTCGGTGTCTTCGCCGGGCGCGCCTCGGTGGGCCTGGTCTTCGACGAGAACGACCCGGACCTGGCGTGGGTCACCCACGCGACGGCGAACCTGGGCAACGAGAGCGCCCGGCTCGGCTCGAAGGTCTCCGTCGTCGACTTCAGCGACGTGGACAACCCCGTCGTGACCGACGTCATCACCAACCTTCCGAGGTCGGCGAAGGACCACCTGTCCAACTCGCTGGCCTACGGTCCCTCCGGTGACGGGGGTGACCCGTGGATGTACTTCCTCCAGGGTTCCAACCAGGCCGCTGGCGACGTCGACAGCGGATGGGGCAACCGTGGTGAGACCCAGCTGACGGCTGCGCTGCTGCGCTTCGACCCGCAGGACGCCCTGGCCACCGCCCGGGCGAACGGGCCGATCAATGTCGCCACCGAGGAGGTCGGCGGCAGCTACGACCCGTTCGCCGACGACGCTCCGCTGGAGATCTACGCGACCGGTATCCGGAACGCGTACGACCTGATCTGGCACTCCAACGGCAGCATCTACGTGCCCACCAACGGCACGGCCGGCGGTGGCAACAGCCCAGGTGTCACGGTCAGCGGCGGCACCATGACCATGACGAGCAACCAGCAGGCGGGTCAGAACGGCTACGGCAACGGCACCGACGTCACGGAGGAGTGTGCCACCCGCAGGATCGACGGCGAGCCCTATACGGGTGGCACCGTGCCGGCGATCTCCAACCACCCGACGCAGCGTGACTTCCTCTTCGAGGTGGAGCAGGGTGGCTACTACGGGCACCCGAACCCGACTCGCTGTGAGTGGGTGCTGAACAACGGTGGCAACCCTGAGGGCGCCGGCTCAGGCGGCAGCAAGTATCCGGCCAGCCTGGACCCTGACCAGAACTACCGGGGCTGGGCCTACGACTTCGACTTCAACAAGTCGCCCAACGGCGTCATCGAGTACACGTCGAACACCTTCGGCGGTCAGCTCCAGGGCCGGATGATGGTCGTCCGGTTCAGCGGCAACGACGACCTGCTCACCATGCAGGTCGACTCGGACGGCACCGTCCTGGGCGCGCAGCCCGGCACGGACATCCCCGGCTTCACCGGGTATGCCGACCCGCTGGACGTCATCGAGGACACCTCGGTCCACGAGGGCAACCTCTACATCAACCAGTACAACCGAGGTGGCGAGCCGCAGGAGCTCTACCTGCTGCGCGTCCCCGACGGTCAGACGGCGTCGTCGATCTCGACGGACACGGACGAGCTGGTCATGTCGGCCACGCTCAACACCCAGCAGCCGACCGACACCGCCGAGGTGACGGTGACCAACAACGGCAGCGAGCCGGTGGACATCACCGCGGCGTTCACGGGGACCAACAGCGGGCAGTTCTCCGCGTCGTCGCCCGGCACCCTCGCCGCGGGTGAGGACGCCACGGTCACCGTGACGTTCGACCCGAGCGGCGGCGTCGAGGTGAAGAAGGCGCAGCTGACCCTCACCACGGGCGACGGCGACACCGAGACCGTCGACCTGCGTGGCCTGGCTTTCCAGGGCCAGGAGGGCGGCAACGAGCCGCCGTTCCAGCTCGTGCTCGACGCCCTGGGCTACGGCATCTCGGCCGGGTGGACCAACCTGGCCGGCGGCATGGACCCGGCGGCCAAGGGCGACGAGGTGCTCGAGCCGCTGTTCGAGCGGGCTGGTGACGGCCCGGTCACCATGACCCCGGTGGCGGCGTTCGCGCCGCAGGAGAACCTGCCCTTCGGGTGGTACGCCGCGGCCGAGGGCGACGTCACCCTCAACGAGGTCGGCTCGATCGCCAACGGCCAGCTGCAGACGCTCAACCCGGCGCTCGGCTCGGGCGGCACCTCCTTCGACCCGGGGACGGAGGCGTTCGGGCTCTACTACGACTCGAACACCTTCAACCGGGTCGGCTACACCGAGGACGGCCGCAACGACGGCGGCGGTCTGCACCGGGCGCGCATCTACCCGCTCTCCGGTGACCGGTTCGTCGTGGCCTTCGAGGACGCCTCCAACGGTGACTACCAGGACTACGTCTTCCTGGTCGACAACGTGGTGCCAGCGGGCGACGTCGTGGAGCCCGAGCCCCCCGCCGACGACGCGCTGAGGTTCAACTTCCAGTCCGAGACGGCCCCGGTGCCGGACGGCTACCTGCGCGACTTCGGCCAGGCCTACGGTCCCCGCTCGGGAGCCGACCAGGGCACCGACCTGACCTACGGGTGGGTCGACGACGAGACGCTGGAGCCGCTGACGCTGGTCGGCAACGGTCGCGACCGCGACAGCAACGACGACCAGCGCCTGGACACGTTGATGCACATGGACCTGCCCCCGGAGAGCGATGGCGGAGTCCTGCTGGACGGATCCTGGCAGGTCGCGCTGCCTGACGGGACCTACGAGGTGACCGTCGCCGTGGGTGACCCCAACCGAGGGAGCGCTGCGGAGACGCACACCATCAATGTCGAGGGTGTGACGGCCATCGACGCCTTCCCGAACTCCACCGCCCCGAACGGGTCCGACGCCCGGCACGAGGTGGGCACGGTCGCGGTCGAGGTGCTCGACGGCGCGCTGACGGTAGACCAGCTCGGTGGGACCAACACCAAGATCAACTATCTCGAGGTGGTCCCGATGGACGGGCCGGTCACCCAGACGGTGGCGCAGGTCAACTTCCAGCCGGCAGCTGCTGCCACGCCCACGGGGTGGGTGGCGGACACCGGTGCCCTGTTCACCCAAGAGCGCGGCTACGGCTGGGTGCGGACCGAGGGCGGGGCGGCCAAGACGGCCGACACCCGCAACCGCACCTCCGAGGCGAACGTGCTGGAGGCGACCACGATCCTGGTGGACGACGCCGAGGTCGCCGCGGTCGTCGACGGCGAGTGGGAGTATGCCCTCGCCGACGGCGAGTACACCGTCGAGGTGTCCGTCGGTGACGCCGACTACAGCGACTCGACGCACGGCATCACCGCAGAGGGCGCGTCCGTCATCGACGGCTTCGTGCCGAACGGGCTAGGTGACTACGGCACCGGCAGCGCCACGGTCGAGGTCTCGGACGGCGCGCTGACGCTGGCGTCTGATGGCACGAACACGAAGCTGCAGTGGGTGCGGATCACCTCGACCGCCGAGGGCGACGTCGTCCCGCCGCAGGTCTCGGTCGCGCTGGACGGCGAGGGTGAGGGTGGCACCTACACCGGCCCGGTCACCGTCACGGTCACCGCGACCGACCGGACCCTGGAGTTCGTCGACTACAGCATCGACGGCGCTCCGGAGGTCAACTACACCGCCCCGTTCGAGGTCGCCGGATCCGGCAACCACGAGGTGGTCATCACCGCGGTGGACGGGGCCGGCAACACGACCACCCGCACGGTGACGTTCACGATCGTGGAGCTCGCGGACGGTGACCTCACCCTCACCAACCCGGAGGCGGCGCCCTTCCACGACCGCCTGGTGATGAGCCGGATCCAGTCGACCACCAGCAACCCGGCGACCGCCGACACCGCTGTAGTCAACGTGGGCAACAGCGGGTCGGAGCCGGTCGTCGTCTCGGCGCTGGACATCGCCGACCAGGACGACTTCGAGCTGGTCAACGCGCCGGCGCTCCCGGCGACCATCGCCGTGGGCGGCACGCTCCCGGTCACCGTCCGTTTCATCGGCACCGGTTCGGGGCAGAACACCAACTTCGAGTCCGAGATGCTCATCCGCCACAACGGCAGTGACGGGCCGACGACCACGGTCGAGCTCGGAGCCATCTGGCAGTCGCAGAGCGAGGGCGGCAACGAGCCCAACGTCGCGGAGATCATCGAGGCGTACGGGCCGGGCACCACGATCGTCGGACCCGGTCAGCAGCTCAACAACCAGGGACGGCTGGAGGCCATCGGCGACGAGGTCCTCTCGGCCACCTGGAAGCGGCTGGACACGTCGAAGCCTGCCACTGTGCGTCAGCTGGCGGCGTACCACACCTGCTGCAGCAACACGGCGACCTTCGGAACGCACCCCGTCGGTAACAAGGGGACGTGGCAGAACCAGCTGACCCACAACGGTCAGTGGGCCCAGACCCTGCGTCCGCGGATCAACGGGTCGTCCACCAACCCCGCCTACCGGACGTTCACGCCGTCCCAGTCGACCTTCAGCTGGAGGATCGACCCGGAGTCGAGCGACTGGAAGCTCAACAACACCGACCCGGACAGCTGCGGCGCGGGCAACGACGGGTGCCAGCTCGGACATCACGTCCGCATCTGGCCGGTGGAGGACCGGGAGGGCACGCCGATCCCTGGGTCGTACTTCGTGGTGATGGACTACTCCGGCATCAACTACGACTTCAACGACAACGTCTACCTGGTCACGAACGTGGCCCCGGCGGACTGACGGCGCGGAGGACCACCATCGAGGGGATGAGACCGGACCATGGTGCCTGCAGCCTCGCACGCGGGTTGCAGGCACCGCGGTGCCTGGAGAGACCACGCCGACGTGCACTTCTGAGCCGAAGCCAGAAGGGCCACCAGCCGCGACCAACGACGATCAGGCCTGTGGTGTGAGAGGGAGCCATCTACGAGTCGGGCTGATCGGTCCGGACAGGTTCGTCAGCCCACATGCGCAGAGCATCGGCATGCTCGAAGAAGTGGACCTGATCGCCGTCGCCAGCGCTGAGGCTCTCGGGGCGGATTCCAAGCGTCTCGCGCCGACCGCAGTGCGAGAGGTCGTGGGCGCCGGTGTCGACTGTGCCATCGTGGCGGGTCCTCTCTGCCTCGGCCAAGACGCGGCTGAGATGTTTATCGACGCCGGCGTGCACTGCCTTCTGACCCAGCCGTGTGCTCTGGCCTTGGAGTCCTTGCCAGACGTCAGCCGGTGGTTCGAGGACGCAGGCCTCATCGGAGCGGTGGGCAACCTTGATCGATACACGCCAGCCGTGCAGGAGCTGCGGCGCAGATTGGCACTGGGCCAGTTGGGAGCCCTTTACCAGATCAGCACGCGCCGGGAGGGGGGGGCCTCGGCTCGCGACCAGGACGCGCTGACCCTCCAGGATGTCACGGCGCAGAACCTCGACCTCACGACCTGGTTGGCGGCCTCGCCGTATCGCACCATCAGCGCCGTTTCCACGGGTCCAGTGGGACGCCGCGGGGCGGAGATGATCTCCGTGACCGGCTCGTTGTCGGACGACAAGGTGGTCAACCACGTCGTCAATGACTTGTCCCCCCTGTTCGAGCACGTCATCTCTGTCACGGGCGAGCGCGGCCACCTGATCGCCGACCTCGGCAGATCGACCTTGACATTCCATGCCAGCGTGACTCATCCAGCTGACGCATGGGAGACGGCGACACTGTTCCGGCGGGTCGGTGAAGGGGACGAGATTCGGTACGTGTTGAGGCAGACCGAGCCGCTGCGCCTGCAGCATCAAGTCTTCTGGGAGGCTGTTCGCGGCCAGGGATGCGATGTCGTCACCTTCCGGGAAGGAGCGCATACCCTCAGCGTCATGAAAGCGGTCATGATGTCCACGCGAACGGGCAACGCTGTCCAGGTAGGGCCAGTCTCGGGTGTGGGACGAGTAGCCGAGCCAGCATGAGCGGGCCGCGAGGCTCCGCAGCACAAGCATCGCGACCCCTGCGGGTGGTCGTCGTGGCCATGAAGCCGCAGTTGCGGGGTCGTATCAGGCGGAACATCGTGACACTTCTGGACCTCGGGGCTCAGGTGACCGTCGTCAACACCCCGCCGCGCGAGGATTTCTTTCTCGGCCTGTCCAGTCCACGGCTCAGCGCCACCTTCGTCGAGGTCCGGTCTGCAGCAATGCGATACCAGATGTGGATGACCCGACAGAACACCCTGCGAAGAGCCCGTTGGGACCAGGAGGCGCAGCTGCGACGGGAACGCGCGGGCAAGCCGCGTCCCGTAGCTCCTGCCTGGATGCTGACAGGCGGGCGCGTCGCAACACTGGCTTACGGCTGGTGGACGTCCCGGCGTGGGCGCCGCATCCGCACCCTCGCCACGAAGCGGTGGCCGATCTTCAAGCGTTGGTGGATCCGGCGCGGTCGTGCGGCGAGGAAGCAGCGCGACCTGACCGTCCGGAATGCCTTGCGCCAGTTTCACACCCTCAACAGGTTCGTCGATTTCTGGCGCCTCACACCATCCGTCATCGAGGCACATTCCCCTGACCTCATCGTCAGTTCTGACCTTCCAGGTCTCGTGGGGGCCAGCATCGCCGCCCGCCGGATGCGCCGACCGCACCTGCACGACTGTCATGAGCTGTACTTGGAGAGCACGGCATTCAGGCCCCACGAGCGAGCACTCCTGTGGCCCGTCGAGCGGCACTACATGCGCCGTGCCGACTCGATCGTCGTCGTGAACACCACCATCAGGGACGAGTATCGACGACGGTACGGAGTAGATGGCGTAGTCCTGCGCAACTGCTCCCCGCCAGTGCCGACGTCGGTGCGCCAAAGACCTATGGACCTCAATGCCATGTTGGGGCTGGACGCTGACAAGCGCATCGTGCTGTATCAGGGCGGGCTGGTGGCCGGCCGTGGTCTTGACGTGTGCGTCCGTGCCGTGTCCCACTTTCCCGACGACGCGCACCTAGTTCTCCTCGGGAACGGCGCGCTGCGGGAAGAGCTCTTGGCACTCGCAACGCAGCTAGGGGTGAGGGCACGAGTCCACGACCTTCCGGCCGTGCCGCCGGCCCAACTCCCGTCGTGGACTGCTGCAGCCTCAGTCGGGCTCATTCCCTACCAGCCGGTCTCCAAGAACAACATGTACGCGCTGCCCAACAAGGCCTTCGAATATCCGAACTCCGGGGTTCCTTTCGTAGCATCTAGACTCCCTGAGATCGCGCGCCTTGTGGATGCGTGGCGGTGCGGCGAAACCTATGACTCTTTTGACGAGATTGAGCTTTCCAACGCGGTTCACCGAGTCCTGGACTCACGCTTTCACGCGGCATATCGAGAGCGGGCGCTGCACTTCGCCGCCATGAATTCCTGGCACGCCGAGAGGCGTATCCTGGTTGCCGAGATCGAACGTCTGACCTGCCGCCCCTGACCTCTACGGGTGGTCCGCCCGGACCTTGTTCAGCCGCTGGAGGACTCGGGTCGCGGCGCAGTGCCAGAAGATGAACTCGCACGTCTGGTTGGTTCGGTTGCGGCCCTCGGGCATCGAGCGAAGCTCCCGCCTGACGTCGTCCATCGTGACATCGACGATGCCGGTCTCGGTGAGAGCCGCGTCCATGGCGGCATAGAAGTCGGTCTCGTCAGTCTCCCAGTAGGTGCTCTGGACACTGACCTTGTTGGTGATGGCGGGGTCAGTGCCGTCCGCTGCTTCGTGGTAGTAGCGGACTCCTCGCCACGACGGCATCAGTTCATTCGTCCATTGGCGTATGACGGCAGCAGAAACCTTCTCGCGAGGCGGTTGCCAGAAGGTCGAGGTAAGGATCTCAGGAACAAGAAGGGGGAGGATGACGGCGGGGTGAACCGGCGGGAACTGTCGACGCACCCTGTTCATCAAATACATGTAGTCGAGAGCGTAGAAACCTTCGAAGCCCTCCACCATGCCCTCCAGCAAGGCGTTTCTGACAAGTTGCGATCCGCGCTCTCGCAGATCTTTGGGAAGTACGGCGCGGTACTGCGTGAAGGATTGCAGAAATCGTCGTAGTGCTGCCTCAGGGGCCCCGATCTCGACATCGGAGTGTCCGTAGTAGTGACCCCTGGTGACATCTCCATGACTCCCAGACAGGGTGAAGGTGGAAGCCAGGGGCATGGCGTTTGAGGGGGGGTTCGACTTGACCAGGGACGACCAATGGTCGCCTCCGAGATAGGTGAACCATGCCTCGGCTCGGACCAGGATCGGATCCGGACGGAGTTCAATCGACTGCGGCTGTCGTGCATCCTGTCGGACTGTGCCCGGGTTGACGGTGTGCTGTCCCCACGAGTAGCGGTGCTCTGCACGCTCGTGCAACTCGCGTGCGATCTGTCCCTCGAGTTCTGGGGGCACGTAGGTGTGTGCGTTCACAGGAAGGCCGGTGTCCAGCGCGAGCGCCGTCACGAGCCGAGAATCGAGGCCACCGCTCAGCCACAGGGTGGCGCTGTCGAGGTGCGGTCTCAACTCTTCGACAAACGCCCGCGCCGCGCTCAGGGCGGTACGGGGAGCTGGGGGATCGCGTCGGGCCTGCTGGAGCAGACGCTTGACAGAATGGTGCTCGCGGATCGCCAGTCCCTGCTGGGACACGATGAGGACGCTGCCGGGTGGCGCGAGAGTGACTCCGCGGATGAAGGACGTGTCCCCGAGACCGCCTCCCGTGACGTAGTAGGCGTCCCAGAATTCGTCATCTTGGACAGCTGCACACTGCCGTGCCAGAGCCACAGCCAAGGGGTTGTTCGACACGATCGTCGACTCTCCGCTCGTGGCGTAGTACAACTTGCCGATTCCGAGCGAGTCATTCGCAGCCACGATCGTCTCTCGTAGGACATTATGGTGCAGATAGCTCAGGGGGCCGGCGATCCGCTCCAGCGCGTGAGAGTCGTTGCGCAGGTTGACGACGAACTCCCTGAGCGACTTGCCGGTCTGGTCACACAGCACGTCGTGCGTCAAGAGCGGGTGAGCGCTCGCGCTGAGGGTCGCGTTGTCGACGTGACACCAGGGTCGGTCGAGAGGGTCGGGTTCTCCTGGGAGAAAGAACGAGACGGTGTCTTCGCCGCGGAGGTGGCGCATCCCAGTCGCGGGAAGGTTGAAGAAATCGCTAAGCCGGCGGAGAACTGACGGTGCGGATGTGCATCCGCGTGCGCTCATGCCCACAAAGACCCCCGTGGCGCTGTACGCGTGAGCTGGTTTCGTCATGGCGAGCTTCCGGCCTTTTCAGGCACCTCAGTCATGGCTGTGAAGACGTTGCAGCCCGGAACCGCGCCCGTAGCGATCCGAGAAGTAGAAGAACTCGGTGTTAGGAATATTGACCTCGGCCGGGTTCTCGGAGAAGAACACCGCCTTCACCTGCGTGCCGCGAGTCCCGAGGGTCTGGGCGATGCGCAGGAAACGCTGGTAACGAGTCAGATCCCGAAACCCGAGCATGGTGACGCTCCCGGGCTCACCGAGGAAATGGACGAGAGCCTCCTCTTGACTCTCCCAGGTGAGCGACTGTCGAGCGACGTGAGCAGCCGAGCGCCTGGCCGACGTGTGGGTGAGTGCGGAGGCGATCTCCTTGGCCCACCCTTCGGGGGTCAGGTCGTGGGTGATGGAACCGCACCTGTGCTCCGTGACGAAGGCTTCGAACTCCGGCAAGGGGGGAGCGACGAAGGGCAGTACGGAAGTGACGAAGTCGAAGACGCGGTTGGGGAGAGCCACCGAGTGGTTCGCGTTCCCAGGGTCGAGCATGATGATCCCGAGATCCGCGTCCATCAGGAGCCCCGGTAGTTCGTCGTAGGGGGCAAAGCCGAGGAGGTGGACTCGGGCCGTCATTCCGCGCCGCGAGATGTGCTCGCGCACTCGCTCCTCGTAGGCGGCGGGACTCAGTCGCACGAGAGCCACTAAGTGGAAGGAGTCCGGCAGGAGCGCCAACGCGTCCACCAGCGTCTCGAAACCCTCCACCACGTTTCCTGTCGTGATGAGAATCGTGGCGTCTTCGCCGACGCCGCAGCGATCTCGCAACGTGCCTGAGGGTGCCGGAGACTCCAGGCGACGGTAGTTCGGCTGCAATCGCACAGGGGGGCCGAATCGCTCCAAGGTTGTGGCTACAGAGGAGCTGACAGTCATCAGTCCGTCACACTGGGCCAGGGCGCCGTACGCGGTGGTGTTGACCATCTCCAACGCCGCCGGACTCAGGTTGGGGGCTAGAGAATGTCGGTGCACCTCGACATTCTCGACGCAGTCACAGATGACGCGTCCACCGAACTTCCGGCTCAGGACCAGGGCGGCAGGCACAGTACTCGGCAGGAGGCACAGGTAGGTATCGGCCGCCAGATCGACATCACTCTTAGCGATCTCATCGTAAAGGAGGCCTTGTCGAAAAAGTGCGTAGTAGCGGCGAGCGACGGTCCAGAGCTCGGTCGTCGCGGCCAAGCGTTCGCGGGTGCTGGTGAGACTGCCAAGCAATTTCTCCCGTCGCTCGGCTGTCAACTCCTTGAACGCGGCGAACTGCTTCTTGACGACCTGCGCCTGCTCGATCTGTTTCAGCCTCTGCTCGCGCTGCGCCTGTGCGCGCTGTTCCGCGCGTTCGGCGCGTTGCTCGGCACGCTCGGCCCGAGCCCTCATGGCCGCGAGTCGTTGCTTGGAGACATCCAGGTGGCCACGCAGATCCAGATTCAGTTGTTCGAGGCTGCTGCGCGCGTCGGAGAGACCTCCGACCCTACGCGCAGCCCGCGCACGCTCTTCCTGAAGCACCGCTTCCTTCGACGTCAGCTGCTCGGACAAGTTGGCGTTCGCCGTTCGCAAGTCGGCGATCTGGGCGGACAGTTCGGAGAGGTGCTGAACCTGTACGCGGCCGACCCTCGAGGCGGTGGGGAATTGGCCCTGTAAGGGATATGAAGGGCTTGGTCGTGGCCCATTGTTGGGCAGAAAGGGTGACAGACCCCTCAGCCCCCAGGACCGTAGAACACGGAGTCGACAACGCTGGGCAGCCTCGGCCATCCGATGTCCAAGGCGTCGGACCAACTCCATGATGGCGGACGGTATCACCGTGACTGTGGACGCGTTCGGACTGCTGTGAATGATGGGCGCCTGGTCGTCGACGCAACGACCCGCGCGCTATCCTCCCCGTCACCCCGCAAGGGGGGATGTGCAGCACGATCCTCCCCACGACCCCCCGCACCCCCTGACCGGGACCTCCGTCGCAGACGTCCCCTGCTGGGAAGTGCCGAGCTGGCTGCGTTGGTGTGCTGCCGCTGTGCGGTCCTGCACTGCGAGGCGTCGGGCCATCGGTCAAGTTGTGGAAGGGGCGAGGTGTCGTTCAGGGACGTTCGTGCCATCGCCTTCGACCTGGATGACACGCGTGCTCCGTCGAAGTCGCGGGTTCCTGAGCGGACGGTAGAACTGCTGGGACAGCTGCTCGACGAGCTCCCCGTCTGCGTCATCTCCGGTGGTCGCTTCGAGCAGTTCCGTGACCAGTTGCTCGTCCAGCTGTCCGCACGACACCACCTGTCAGAGCTCCACCTGATGCCGACCTGTGGCACGCGGTACTACAGGTGGAACCATGATGACTCCGACTGGGGGCTGGTCTACAGCCGCGACATGACAAGTGCTCAGCGACGTCGCGTCTTCGAGGCGGTGGAGCGTGCCGCTCGCGGCCTGGGGCTGTGGGAGCCCGACGAACGGGTCACCGGGGACAGGATCGAGGACCGGGGATCGCAGGTCACCTACTCGGCACTCGGACAGCGTGCGGACGTCGTCCAGAAGAAGGCCTGGGACCCGGACGGCTCGAAGCGTGCGGCTCTGGCCCTGCGGCTGGGCGAGATGTTGCCCGATCTCGATGTCAGGTCCGGTGGCTCGACCTCCCTCGACATCACCTCCCAGGGCGTGGACAAGGCGTACGGCATCCAGCAGTTCGCGAGGTCTCTCGACATCCAGCCGACGGACATCCTCTTCGTCGGCGACAGGCTCGAGCCCGGCGGCAACGACTACCCGGTCCGGGCCTTGGGAGTGCAGACTCGCCAGGTTACGGACCATGTCGAGACAGTCGACGTCATCAAGGGCCTCCTCGGCGCGCGGCGTCAAGCGTTCGGCGCTTGAGCGGGGGAGACCACCGGCGGCAAGGCTCCGCCTAGATGAGGTCCTCCCCGGCCATGTCGCGCAAGAGGTTGACGATGGCCCCGACCTGCTGTGCTCGGTCAGGACTGGTCAGGAGTAGCGCGTCGGGGGTGTCGATGGCGATGACCTCCTGCAGACCGAGTGACACGACCATGCGGTCGCCGTGCGGCGCGATCAACCCTGTCGAGTCGGGCGCCATCACGACGTCCTCATCTCCGAGAACTCGCACCCATGGGTGAGACCCGTGAGGGCTTGCTCGTCCCGCTAGAGAGGCGAAGTCACCCACGTCATGCCATGCGCACTCGGCCGGGACGACGGCCACCCGGCGATTCCTGCCGGCGGGCTCGGCCACCGCGTGATCGATGGCGATGCTGGGCATGCCCCGCCATTGCGCCTCCAACGACTCCGGGCACTGTGCGATCGCTCGAAGCAGGCTGGCCATCTCGGAGTCGCTCGCGGCCAGCAGATCCAGCAGGACCACGGCGCCCACGACGAAGATGCCGGCGTTCCACAGGTGACGACCACCACGAAGGTAGGCCGCGGCCAGATCCGCCGCCGGCTTCTCCCTGAAGACCTCCACGTGTCTCGCCTCCGGTGCCCCGGTCAGCCCCAGGGGAGGCCCCACCTCGATGTATCCGAACCCGGTGGCGGGGCGGGTTGGCGTGGTGCCGGGAGTGACGAGGTGCTGAGCCCTGGAGAGCGGCCAGAGACGGGTTCCCGTGCCACCGGCCGGTATCACGGCGGTGGAATTGGGCAGGTGCTGGCCCGGGGTGAATGACGGGCGTGCGTTCATGCCGGACGTCCTCGCCGGTCGGCGATGACAGGACCGGCTGAGAAGTCGACAAAGACCGCGGAACGGCCGGGGCGCCACATCAGTCGGGACGCATCACCCTCACCTTAGAGGGGCTCGCCAGCGGTCGCGCGACTAGACTGCGGTGTCGTGACTGGATCGCCGGAGGCGCCTGCGGGAAGACAAGAGTTGCGAAAGACCCTCAGGCCGCAGTGGGTGTGGGCGGTGGCCCTGGGCTCGGCGATCGGTTGGGGTGCCTTCGTCCTGCCACAGGACCTCCTGGGACAGGCAGGTCCCCTTGGGGCAAGCCTGGGCCTCATCATCGGTGGCGCACTCATGTGCGTCATCGCTGTCAGCTATGGGCTGCTGATCCGGCACTTCCCGGTGAGCGGCGGCGAGTATGCCTACGCTTACACCTTCTTCGGCCGCACCCACGCCTTCATCGCAGGGTGGGCGCTGGTCCTCGGATACGTCTCCATCATCGCGCTCAACGCCTCCGCGTTGGCACTGCTCTTCCGCCGGCTACTTCCGGCCGTCGTGGAGTGGGTGCCGCTGTGGAAAGTCGCAGGATGGCAGGTCTACCTGGGTGAAGTGGTTGTCGCGTCTGCGGCACTGCTCATCTTCGCCTTCCTCAATGCGCGCGGGGGCACGCTGTCAGGTCGCGTGCAGTATGCCTTCTGTCTGGTGATGTTGGCAGCGGTCGCCTGCATCTTGCTCTCGACGTGGCTACACCCGGACACCCCGCTGTCCAACCTCGAGCCCGACTTCCCCAACGGCGTGTCGCCGGTCTCGGCGGTTCTCGTGATCGTCGCGATCGCACCCTGGGCCTACGTCGGTTTCGACAACGTCCCGCAGGCGGCCGAGGAGTTCGACTTCTCGCCGACCAAGGCGTTCGGGCTCATCGTCCTGGCCATCGTTGCCGCCGCCGGGATCTACGTCGCCATGCTCATCGCCACCGCGGTGGCCCAGCCGTGGCCGCAGATGGTCGCTGACGCGCCGGCGTGGGGCACCGCAGACGGGCTGGAGCGGCTCTTCGGCCCTATCGGGCTGGTGCTGCTCGCCGTCGCCGTCGTGATGGGCGTCTCCACCGGCCTCAACGGCTTCTACGTTTCGGCCAGCCGGCTGCTCTTCGCCATGGGTCGGGCACGGGTGCTGCCGTCGTTCTTCGCCAAGATCAACGACGCGGGCGCGCCCGGCAGAGCCGTGTGGTTTGCCGCCGGCCTGTGCCTCATCGCCCCGCTCTTCGGTCGGGAGGCACTGCTGTGGGTGGTCGATATGACCTCCGTCGGCGTCACCATCGCCTACACCTATACCTGCCTGGCGGCATACAAACTGTGGCAGTGGTCCGGGAGCGACCAGGGTGAGCCGGACCTCCGCTCCAGCGGTCGCAAGGTGCTCAGCGGCCTCGGTGCCCTCACGGGTGCGCTCTTCCTCGGCCTGCTGCTCCTACCGGGCTCGCCGGCCCAGCTGAGCACTCCCTCGTGGATCGCGCTGGGCGTGTGGGTGGCGCTCGGCATCGTCTTCTACACCGTCCGGCTGCGTTCCAGCCGGCAGATCACGGACGAGGAGATGCAGCACCTGGTGCTGGGCGAGCATGGTCGTGCTCCTGCGGGGAAGGGTGGTTCCGGTCACCCCTCCGCGGGGTGACGCGGTCTGACAGGTCCGAGCGTCGCCACCGTGTGGAAGTGCTCTGGGTCGACCTGTCCACGGATGGGCTGTCCTCGGGCGGTGCCCCGGGGTTGAGGTAGGTTCGGCGCGTGTCCACCTCGACTCCGGCAACTCTCAGCGGTATCCGGGAACTGGATTTCGTGGTCATCGTCAAGCAGGGCGCGGACGCCCGGCGACGGCTCTCCGACTGGCGTGAACGCCGATACCTGACCAGCGTGGCCCACGGGTCCATCCCGTTCGAGGGCGGAGACTGCTGGGACGACTCGACGCTGGAGCGTAGCGCCCAGCGCTACGTGCACGGCTTCCTCTTCCTCTCCGACTGGTACGCCGAGGTCGGCGAGGACGTGTCATTGCTCTCGGATGCCTGTGAGATGGCGATCGAGTGGGACCGCCGCTTCGGAGACCGCTACCCGGGCCCGGGCCACGCGGCCTCCGTGTCAGCGGGAGTGCCGGTGATGGCGTATCACGACGACGCGACGGCGCGTCGGCTGATCCAGCTCTCCCACCTGATGGAGAAGGCCGGGGACCGGATGAGCGCGGAGCACCATCACGCGCTTAGCGACTTCCTGGAGCGAACCGCAAGGCTGCTCGCTACTGAGGAGTTCTACGCAGGGGACAACAACCACGGGCTCTTCCAGGATCTCGCTATCGCGAAGTACCTGGCGGACGTCCGTCATGAACTCGACGCAGCCACTCAGGAGCAACTGACAGACACCGTCGCACGGCGACTGGAGAACAACCTCTTCACGGCGTTCACCGCGGACGGGGTGCACGTGGAGAACAGTCCGGGATACCACTTCATCGTCGCCTTGCTGCTCGCGGTCGGCGTCCCGGTGCTGGAGGCGCTCCAAGCGCCACGCGCCGGGGAGCTCCGCCAAGTCCTGCGCGGGACCGAGCGATTCGCGACCCATGTGCTCCGGCCGGACGGGACGCTGCCTCCTCTGGGGGACACCAAGCCCGTGCGTTGGGGGGAAGCGGCCCTGACGCGCAGCTACACCGGGCCGGGATTCCTCTGGTCCGTCACGCAGGGGCGCAAGGGAACTGCCCCGGTGGATAGGCATGCGGTCTTCCCCGATGCCGGGTACCTGGTCTACCGCAGCTCGTGGCACGACCTGTACGCGGACCACTGCCTCGTCAAGGCTGGCTATCGGTCGCACTACCACCACGCGGCGGATGACATTGCCCTGCTCATCACCAGTCGCCGCGTCCCGGTGATATCCGAGGCGGGTCACTACGGCTATGACCTGAAGGATCCCTACGTCCAGTACGCCTATTCGCAGTACGCCCACAACTCTGTCATCGTGGCTGGGCGCTCTCAACCCCGCGTGGCCGGACAGACAGGAGGGGTGGACTTCCAAGAGCTGCCGCCCACCGGTGAGCACGATGTGGTGAGGGTGCGTGGCGTCAATCAGCGAAGCGCGCAGTCGACGTGGACCAGGACGGTGTCGGTCCGCGAGCCCGGGAACGACCATCCCGGAGAGGGCGGTTACGACGGGCCCGTGGATTACGTCGTGGAGGACGACGTAGTCCTGCACGGCCCTTCCGAGCAGGACTACGAGGTGCGCTGGCACCTGACCCCGGGCATGAGGGCCGAAGCGACGGACGGTGGATTTCGCATCCTCATGTCCGGAGGTCTGCACCTCGCCGACCTGCTGTGGACCTGCGATCTTCCACTGACCGTGTCAACAGAGCAGGGCATCGACGGGCCGGAGCCGCGAGGTTGGGCCTTCCCTGAACCCGGCAAGAAGTGGCCGTCAACCGTTCTCGTCCTGCGTGGGCGCGGGCCCCGCCTGCGCCTGGTGACAACGATCCGGACACGCCGGTGAGACCGGGTCAGCATCCTTCGCGGTGTGTGGCATGGGTGAACGCGCGACCCACCCACGGAGGCAAATGATGACCGACCACCAGCCCGGCGACCTCTCCTATCTGTTCGTGGTGACCTATGGGCGTTCCGGTTCCACCACCCTGCAGGCGATTCTGAACTCTATCCCGGGATTTCTCATCCGTGGCGAGAACCGTCAGGTCCTGACCTCCCTGCACCAGTTCCACCGCACGCTCGTCAGGGAGCGGCGGAACTTCCGAGCCCAGCAGGAGCGCCGGGGGACCCCGGTCGGAGGGATGACGCCCTCCGACCCGTTCTACGGGATCGACGGGTACCCGGTGGAAACGGCGCTCGCGGAGCTCCGCCAACTCGTGACGTCCACGCTCTTGCGGCCGGAAGCGGACACCAGGGTCACCGGTTTCAAGGAGATCCGGTGGTACCAGGCTGACGTCGACGAGTTCGTCGACTGGCTGCGTGATGTCTTCCCAGGAGCCCGGTTCCTCATCAATACTCGACGCAAAGAGGATGTCGCTGCCAGCGGGTGGTGGGCCGACGATCCCCAGGCTCTACCTAAGCTCGACCGGATGGAAGCGGGGTTCACCCGGCTGCTGGAGAACCTCGGGCCTGCTGCCCACCACGTCCACTACGACGACTACGCCGGCCGCCCTGAGGCACTCGAGCCGCTGTTCGCGTGGCTGGGCGAGAACTTTGACGCCGAACGCCTCGCTCAGGTCATGTCCAAGCGGCACTCCTACTGACGTCCGCCGACGTGCCGACGGCCTCGGCGAGCGCGTCCCGGATGGAGACGACGTCGTCCACCTGAGCGCTGGGGCGGTAGCCACGACGGTCGAGCTCGCTTCCGGGGACGACCAGGGAAAGGACGTTCGCGCGCGTCCCTTCGTAGTCGCTGACCTTCGAGGGGAGGAACGGGTTGGCGACCGAGAATCCTCCGGTCTGGGTATCGGTGACCAAGAGGTGGTCGTAGCTCCCCGCCTCCTGCAGAAACTGGGTGTACGGCAGCGCGGACCGGATGCGGATGACATCGTCCACACCGCAGCGCTGGACCTGGGCGTAGCTGCGGGCGCGCTGTTCCGTGTGCACGTCGATCCGTAGGCGACTGCGCAACTCTGGGGGAAGCAAACGAATGGCTTCGGTGACCGCGCCCAGCCCACGGTTGGCATACAGGGTGCCGAAGTAGCCGATGCAACACAGGCGCTGATCGGTGTGAGGTCGGGACGGGGGTTCCGCCACCCAATGTGCAGGGGGGGTGGGGTGCGGTGAGATCTCGCTGCGGGCTTCAGCAGCCGTGGCCATCCTGTCGTTCCCGAGGTCCTCCAGCATGACGGTGCGTTGTTGCTCGTTGGTAAAGACCAACCGGTCGGCGAGGCCGAACGGGAGCGCCTGGATCAGATGCAGCATCTCACCACCTGAGTGCAAGAAGTCTCGATAGGGGGCCGGAAGCGACCTCAGCAGCCGACGCAGAACGGCGTCGTCGTCGGGAAGGGCGGGACTGGGGCGGTGCGAACCGTCGACCCGGTGCAGAAGTGGGTCGGAGAACTCTGCCAGCCACTCCACGTGAGGGTGCATCACCTTCACCATGGCCGCAAGCACGTGTGAGTGCGGCCACATCGACCGCGAGCGGACCGTGGCGTAGCGGGTCAGGGGTCCCCGCGCAGAAAGTCGCCGCATACCCCGGGTGGTGAACTGCCGGAGGCTCGGCCAGGCAAGGAACTGCGGACGTCCGGAGATGGTGTCGTGGTGATCGAGAAAGGGCGAGACGAGCCCAAGAAGGGTGTCGTCGCGGCGTCGTAGACCGGTCAGATCCTGGCTGACCACGTCTACCTGACGGCCCTCGGCGGCGACCCGTTTGGCCTGGGTGACCGCCGAGGCATCGGCGAATGGAGGGAAGTTGTAGGCCACGACCAGGTGGCGGTGCCCCATCATGCGGCAGCGAGACCGAGGCCGACCGATTCCAGAAGGAGGTGCAGGCGCGGATCGGCCTGGTGTCCGGACGGGTCGAGAAGCGTGCCGGCGTCGACGAGCTCGGCCAGCAGGACGCCCATCCCGAGCGTGTGCAGCCTCGCACCACGGGAGACGGGCGTGGTGCCGAACAGGTGCACGTTGGAGGCGACGGACAACGTCCGGCCGTAGGCTACACAGCCCTCGGCAACCGTCAAAGGCGCCAGGGCGATGGCCGACTCGTCCGGTGTGGGGGCGGGATGTGTGACGAGGTCGACGATGCGCACCTGCTTCGAGCCGCGGGGTATGGGCAGGGGGCGGTCTCCCACGGTCGACAGCGTCACGTAACGATCACCGAAGAACTCGGTGATCCGTTGCGCGGTCAGGGCGGAGACGGGGTGCGGCGTCTCCACCGGGCCGGCCACCCAGGGGGCGTGGACAAGGGCCAGGCCCACGGCGAGCCGGTCCGCCGAGGATGTGGCGGGCAGGTCCACGCCGATCTCGAGCGTGGGGACGGGCGGGAACCCGTCGAACTCACCAGGCACGCTGGTGATCAGGGTTCGGAGGCGGTCCGGGGTTACGGCGAATCTCATCGGGCCGCTCCTAGAAGGTCAGACAGGGTCATACCGCGACTCTCAGCACCGAGCCACAGCTCCACCGAGGACTCGTCCTTCACCGTCTCGCGCGCGGCGAGCAGAGCGGTCACGCCCTCCGTGGGTGTACTCGTCAGTCCCACGGCCAGGTGCACGGGGACGGTGTCTTCCTCGCGAAGCGTCCGATGCAGGGCTGTGCTGACTCCGGGGAGCCGACCGAGACGGGAGGTCGCCTCCGCCGCGTCTGCCGCGTCTCGAGCACGCACCACGACCCAGGCGGCGGTCTCGGGATCGTCGGCATAGAGCCGTGTCAGCTCATCGACCACCGCAGGCATCGGGGCTGACTCCAGCATGTCTCCGTCATCCATGAGCCGATCGATGCGGGTACGGCCCGCCACGACCGAACCGTGGGCGCGCTGCCGCAGGCGCCGCGCAGATGCGCCCGGCAGACCGGCGATCTGTAGCACGGCGAAGACCCGTTCATCGTTCCCGTCGGTGACCCAGGACTGCCGCAGCACCGTGTCATCGTCCGACACACGCTCGACCATCCCGATCAGGTCGGTCTCGGAGCTCCACACCACCAGGTCGACGCGATCACGCATGAGCTGTTCAGCGGCAGCCATCGCGTGCTCCGCAGCTGTCGCGGGAACAGGTTCGACGAGCCAGCCTCCGTCGAGATGGCCCGCGCGCAACAACCGGGTGAGACGAGCCGACGCCTCGTCGAGATCGTTGAGCAACATTTCGCTCGTCGTGGCGTCCGGAAGGATTTCGACCCGGGTACCGTCAGTGCGCTGGACGACCATGCCATTACGGATCAGGGCGAGCAGGAGGTCGTGAGGGTCGCTCAGGCGCTCGTCCATGGTCGAGAGCACCGCCCGGGTGGTGTCGACAGGCAGCAGGACCGAGGCCCACGGCCGTCGCTGCGTCGACCCTGGACCGTTCGGCAGCGCAACCAGTTGGTCCAGGTCGGAGCGCACCACGGTGACCGATGAGTCGGCAGGCATGACGTGTCTCCGACCGGTGTGGTCCAGCAGCTGCTCGAACCGGTTGGGCGGGTGCCAGGTCCCCGGGGCGTGCAGCGCCACGTGGGTCCCTCTGGCCTCCGTCAGCGCTCGCCACCACGGACCCGTAGGGGCCTCCACGACCCGGACGCGATCATCGCCCAGAGCTTCGGCGACGGAATGACCGTGCCCGGCGTCCACGAGCAGGAGCTCGAGATCCGTGAGGCTCTGGCCGAGGAGGTTGCTGAGCTCAGGGGCGGCGTCCTCCGCTGGTGTGTCGGCAAGCGCGATCACGCTGAGCAGTGGTGGCAGAACGGTGCCGAGACGCTCGGTCGTGTGCCGGTTGCGGGCGGTCGTGCCGTCCTCGGTGTGGATCCGACGGTTGTGGGCGATGGCAGCCGTCGCGGCGTCGTCGAGGGACGCGGCAAGACTGGAGGAGGGATGCCAGACGTGGTACATGCGGACGCCGGGGCGGTCGAACCAGTTGATGGGGAGCCCGTGTCGGCGCAGCCGCTTGGCGTAGTCGATGTCCTCACCGCCGTAGGTGTGCATCCGCTCGTCGTAGCCACGCAACCGTCCGAGGACGTCTCGATGGGTGGCGACCAGGCCACCCATACCCCATCGGGGACGAAGCATCGCCACGCGTGCGCAGGCCTCCCAGTCGACCTCTCGGACCGGCTCCGTGCCAGCGCCCGGCGGAAGGTCTCGGCACTGGAGGATGATGGCCTCGTCCGGCACCGCGGTGAGCCGGTGAGACACGGCTCTCAACGCGCCAGGGCTGAAGATCATGTCCGCGTCGGTGGCGTAGACCTGGTGTCCGCGCGTGGCCGCGAATCCGGCATTCAACGCACGGGAGCGGGACCACGTGCCGTCGGTCTCGGTGCGCACGCAGACAGCCCCGGCGCGTTCCGCTGCCGCCCGCACCGCCTCTGCGTCGACGCTGCCGTAGTCCGAGACCACCACCTCCGAGCTCACCTCGGCGAAACTGGCGTAGATCGAGGTGATGCATCGCTCGAGACGGTCAAGCCCCCAGTCCTTGAAGCCGATGACGACCGATGCGACTGGCTCAGACATCGACTGCCTCCGGGGTGTGGGTCGTAACGACGCGGGGAGCGCGGACATCGGCCTGGTCCAGGTCGAGGAAGCACAGGGTGGAGACGGCCTCGGAGGGGGGTGCTGGAGGGTCCACGAACTGGCGGACCACGAGCTCGAGCTTCGTCACCCCGTTCTCGTGCTGAAGGGGAGGTAACGGGAGCAGTTCTCCGGCAACCCCTATGGGTATATAGCAGAAGTCGGCGTCCAGCTGCTCGGACCGCGACCATCCCCTCCCGGCGGTGGGCACGAGCTCATCTCCCGGGTCGTAGCCGTGCACGGTCATCAGGTAGGCGCGCGGCCTCTCGATCGGACGGCTCAGCCGCACGGCGACCTGCCAGGACAGCACGGGCTGCTGGAGAAGGATGGTGTAACGCACCGCGGGCGTCATCGTGAGGACTCCTTGTCGGTCGGCAGCAGCCGGAAGATCGATGCCCGGTCGACGATCGGCAGCATCTGCAGGCGCTCGCCGAAAGCGTGTTGCCAGTCGGTGAGCACCTGCTGCTCCTCCTGGCGGACGACGTCGTCGAGAACGACCAGGGCATCTGGCGCCAGTAGCGGAGCCAGGTGCTGGAGTGCCGGCCGGCGTGCGTTCGGACCGGACCTGGCCGGAGGGCCGTCGACGACGAGGACGTCCACCTTGTGGTGCCCGACGGCTGACAGGATCGGATCCGGGTCGTACCACGATGCTCCATCCGCTCCCGGGATCAGCGGGGCGTGGACCAAGGTGCACACGCCCTGGAAATCGTAGTGATCGAGAAGCGACTGGGTGCGGTCCACGTGGTCCGTGTCGTGCTCGACCGAGACCAGGTGTCCGCCCGCCTGTGCGGCCATCGCCGCGAACCACGGCGTCCCGGATCCGCTGCCGAGCTCCAGCACGTATGCCGGTCGGCCGTGGCGGCGGATGATGTCCAGGATCGCTGCCGCGACGGTGTAGTCGATGGCCCAACCGCCGATCGGTGGCAGGAACCGTTCCGTGCCCAGGGTGGCCTGCAGGTAGTTGATCGCTGCGACCTCGCGGGCAGCCTGCCACCGTGTGGCCGAGGCGTGCCACCGGGATGACCTGCTCGCGGTCAGCACGTTGTCCAGGCGCTCGTCGAGACCGCTTTCTGCAGTCTCACCATCCGGGGGCGGCGGGGAAATTGCCACGGACCGCTCTTTCGTCGAGGGCAGGTTTGCCGCGACTATACCGTCGGCGATTCTGCGGTCGGTCCTGCTACGGTCGGCCTGTGCTGGCGGGTGGGACACATTCATGAGGGCTCGAGTCGAGTCGTGGCGCCGAGGTCTCTGGCACTTGCGCCATGGAGGGGTCGCCGCTCTTCGCCGTCACCGCGCGCGCCGTCACCTTCCCCGTAGCGACAGCCCATCTGCGACGGACTCCGCATACGATCCACGTCTCATCCCCACCTGGACGACCCCGCAACGGTCCCCCCGCCGGGCTTTGCGGGTCGGGGTCATCATGGACGACTTCAGTCTCCGAGCGTTCGCGTCGGAATGGCGTCAGGTCGAGTTGACGCAGCAGGGTTGGCGTGCGCAGGTGCAGGCTGAACCGGTGGACCTGCTCGTGGTCGAGTCGGCCTGGAACGCCAATCACGGTTCCTGGCAGTACGCGTTGACCGGATCCAGGGCGCCCGTCCCCGAGCTGCGCGCGCTGGTGGAATGGTGCGCGGGTCAGGGCATACCGACGGTCTTCTGGAACAAGGAGGACCCGGTCCACTTCGATGACTTCATCGACACCGCGCGCCTCTTCGACGTGGTCCTCACCACGGACGGCGACATGGTCACCACGTACAGGGACATCTTGGGTCACGACCGGGTGCACCCCATGCCGTTCGCGGCGGCGTCCTGGATCCACAACCCCGTCCGGCGGCATGGCCGACCCTTGCGCGACATCGCGTTCGCCGGTATGTACTTCGCTCACAAGTACCCGGAGCGACGAGCCCAGATGGACCTGCTCCTGGGGGCGGCCTGCTCGGTGAGCCCGCGCCTCGAGACGGGGCTGGACATCTTCTCGCGGTTCCACGGCGGAGATGACCGCTACCAGTTCCCCGCACCCTTCGACGAGTACGTCGTCGGTAGCCTGCGCTACGACCAGGTGCTGTCCGCGTACCGTGACTACAAGGTCTTTCTGAATGTCAGTTCCGTGCCGGACAGCAGCACGATGTGTCCCCGTCGTGTTTTCGAGATCAGCGCCTGCGCGACGCCGGTGGTGTCGACGCCCACGCCCGCCCTCGACAACGTCTTCGCCCCTGACGAGATGGTGACCGTCAGCGACCCCGAGCAGGCTCGCTGGACCCTGCGGGCCCTCGTCGGCAACGACGAATGGCGGGAGCGGCTGGCTCACCGCGCCGCCCGGCGCGTCCTGTCCGAGCACACGTATCGGCATCGCGTCGACGATCTTCTCGGCCACGTCGACCTGACTGTGCACCGAGTGACCGACCCGTCCGTCTCGGTGGTCACGGCCACCAACCGCCCTTACCAGGTCGAGCACATCCTGCGATCGGTCGCTACTCAGCGGGAGGTGCAGGCCCAGCTCGTCCTGGTCACCCACGGGTTCGACGCGCCACCATGGCTGCAGGACAAGGCTGACGAGCTGGGCCTCCCCAGCGTGGAGGTCAGGCAGGCGGAGCCGTCCCTCAGCCTTGGTGCGTGCCTGAATCACGGGATACAGGCCGCTGACGGCGATGTCGTGGCGAAGATGGACGACGACGACCTCTACGGCCCCCACTACCTCGCCGACCAGCTCCGGGCCCTCGACTACTCGGGTGCCGATGTGGTCGGCAAGCGAGCCCACCACATGCTCATCTCGGACACCGGCGCGCTCGTCGTCAGGTTTCCTTACTACGAGCGGATGCTGACCGACCTCGTCATGGGACCGACGCTCATGCTGCACCGAGACCTTGCCACCCGGTTGCCGTTCGCCGACCTGACCCGGGGAGAGGACACCGACTTCCTTCGGCGGGTGCTGCTCGAGGGGGGCCGGATCTACGCATCTGACCGGTACAACTTCGTGCAGGTCCGCCGGGACACCGGTCATACGTGGCAGGTGAGCACCGCAGAACTTCTGGCCAACGCCCGGGTCGTCGCCTTCGGTGCGGGAACCGAGCATGTCTTCGTCTGAGGGCGGCGGCGGGCGAGTAGGGTGCAGCGCGAAAGAACGTCAAAGAATGTGGGACACGTGAGAGACAGGGATATGCAGCAGAGCGTTGCAGTCGTCGGGCTGGGCTATATCGGACTGCCCACGGCGGCGATCCTGGCCAGCAATGGCGTCAAGGTCGTCGGTGTGGACGTCAACGATCGGCACGTCGATGCCGTCAACCGCGGGGAGGTGCCCTTCGTCGAACCGGATCTCGGCATACACGTCGCGGGGGCGGTGTCGCGGGGGCTGCTGAGCGCACGGAAAGATACGCCCAAGGCAGATGTCTACATCATCGCCGTCCCCACGCCCTTCACCGAGGGGTATCAGGCCGACCTGAGTTACATCGATGCGGCGACCGACGCCATCATTCCCCATCTCGAGGGTGGAGAACTGATCATCCTGGAGTCCACCAGCCCTCCAGGAGCGACCGAGCATGTCGGCCGTCGCGTGCTGGAGGCCCGACCGGAACTGAACCTCTCCGCCGAGCAGGACGACAAGACCGTCGACATCGCTCACTGCCCGGAGCGCGTTCTCCCGGGACGGGTGATGATCGAGCTGGTGGCGAACGACCGGATCGTGGGCGGTCTGACCCTTCGAGCGGCCGAGCGTGCCCGAGAGATCTATGCCATCTTCTGCACCGCGGACATCTTCGTCACGGATGCCACCACCGCCGAGATGGCCAAGCTCACCGAGAACGCCTTCCGAGACGTGAACATCGCTTTCGCAAACGAGTTGTCGATCATCGCCGAGCGTCTGGGCATCGATGTCTTCGAGCTCATTGGACTGGCCAACAAGCACCCTCGTGTCAACATCCTGCAGCCTGGCCCGGGAGTAGGTGGTCACTGCATCGCCGTCGACCCCTGGTTCATCGTCTCGGCCGTGCCCGAGCAGGCGAGACTGATCCGCACGGCCCGGGAGGTGAACGACTCCAAGCCGGGGTACGTGCTGGGCAAGGTCCTGGCCGCGGTGGAGGGCGTCGACGAGCCGGTCGTCGCCGCGCTGGGTTTGGCCTTCAAGCCAGACATCGACGACATGCGTGAGTCCCCCGCGCTGGACATCACCAAGCGCATCGCGGCGGAGCTTCCCGGCGGAAGAGTCCTGGCAGTAGAGCCCAACGTGACCGAACTGCCTTCTTCGATCAACGCCATCGAGAATGTCGCTCTCTCATCCCTCGACGAGGCAGTCATGCAAGCAGACGTCATCCTCCTGCTCGTCGACCACCGCGAGTTCAAGGCCATGGACCGCTCCCGGCTGGACGGCACCAAGGTCATCGACACCAGGGGGGTCTGGCGTTGACCCTCGGGCCGTCCGTAGCGAGCGTCTGGGACCGGAGCCTGCGCCGGGCCAAGGTTGGCTACTGGACGGCCCGGGCTCGGGTACGCCGCCAGCTGTCGGCTCGGCTCGTGTCCTCCGCCGGGGCTGAAGCACCTGCGGAGCCCGTCAGCTCCGGTCCCGCCGCCTCCAGAGCCCGCGCGCGTGAGCGGGCGACCGAGCATTGGAACGCTGGGAACAAGGCGGAGTCACTCGAGACCCTGCGTCAGGCACGGCTGCAGCACGGACCCGACACGTGGCTGTGCTTCGCGTATGGCACGCGAATGCTCCAGCTGGGTCACCGGATGGCCGCCCACCATGCCCTCCGGGACTCCCTCGAGCTCGACCCGACCAACCTGGACGCCCTGGAGTTCTTCCTCGATCTCGATCACACCACGACCGGTGTCACTGAGGGGAGGGTGGCCGTGCTGACCGCGTTGGCTCGCCGGCTCCCGGCCCGCGGCGCGGTGGACGCGGACGCCCTTGCGTTCCTGCTACCGGCCCTCACCCAGGACGACGTCGGCCACGCCGTGGCGACCTCTCTGAACGCGCTGGCCGCCAGCGAAGACCCTGTTGCCGTCCTGGCCGCGACGTACGCCGTCAACGACGCCGAGCACTGGACGGCCTCGGGCGACGACTCGCTCGACCGGAGGGCTCGTCTCCTGGTGCACCTGGGTCGCGGCGAGCACCGGGAGGCGCTGGCCGAGCTCGAGGCGTCCGGACCGAAGGAGATCCCGGCGCGAGCGCTACGGGCGACGTTGCGCCGCGAGCTGCGGGAGCGGTCGCCGGAGGTGGCGGTGGACTACCTGCAGCACTACCGGCGGGCGCGACCTGACGATGCCTGGGCCAGGACCAAGCTGCTGCGCCTGACTGAAGGGCCGATGCTCTCCCGTCTGGAGCTGATTCGTGAGGGCTACCCATTCCGGGTCCCGCGGACGGAGACGGCATACCCGACCGACAGGGGCCGCGCCCTCTACTGCGTCCACAACTCGCTTCCGCACCACTCCGCGGGTTACGCCACGCGAACCCAAGGTCTGCTCTCGTCGCTGCGTGCGCACGGCTGGGACGTCACCGGTGTGACGCGGCTCGGCTATCCCCAGGACATGCCAGGGTTCCAGGACACGAAGGAGAGCGCCGTCCACGTGGACGGCGTCGACTACCTGAGGCTCAGCGACAGTCAGATCCTGGAGCCGAAGAACCCGCTGCAGCGCTACGTCTCGCGGTATGCGGCCTCTCTGACGGAGCTCGCCGAGCAGCAGCGGCCATTCGTGCTGCACGCCGCATCCAACCACTGGAACGGGTTGAGCGTGGTCGAGGCCGCCCACGCACTCGGTCTGCCCAGCGTCTACGAGGTCCGTGGCCTGTGGGAGGTCACCCGCGCCTCCCGCAACCCTGAGCTCGCCGACAGTGACATGTTCCGCTTCATGTCCCGGATGGAGACCGATGCCGCGAGGCAGGCGACCCGCGTGCTCGCGATCACCGGAGCACTGCGCGACGAACTGGTCCGTCGGGGTGTCGACGAGGACAAGATCGTTCTGGTCCCGAATGGTGTCGACACCACCCGGTTCGTGCCACGCAGCCGCAACGAGGCCCTGGCGGCCGAGCTGGGCCTCGCTGGTCGGACCGTCATCGGCTACGTCGGTTCGATCCTCAACTACGAGGGCATCGACCTCCTGATCGACGCGGCCGCGACACTGCGCTCAGAACGGCGGGACGTCGGCTTCCTCCTCGTGGGGGACGGTGCAGAGCTGAGCGAGTATCAGGAGCGGGTGGAGCGCGAGGGTCTCGCAGACACGGTGATCTTCACCGGCCGGGTGCCGCACGAGCAGGTGGAGGACTACTACTCCGTCATCGACATCGCCCCCTTCCCACGTATGCCGCTTCCCGTCTGCGAGATGGTGTCACCGCTCAAACCTTTCGAGGCGATGGCCATGGGCAAGTCGGTCGTCGTGTCCGACGTCGCAGCGCTGACGGAGATCGTCGATGACGGTCGCACCGGCCTGGTCCATCGCAAGGGGGACGCCGACTCGCTGACGCACGCCCTGCGATCCCTGGTCGATGACCCGGGTCTGCGCGAACAGTTGGCGGACGAAGGACTGGGATGGGTGCGGCAGCACCGGGACTGGCGCGCGCTGGCACCACTCGTAAGCGAGGTCTACGAGGAGCTGGGCGGATCTCGCACTGCTGACCCTGCGCACGGACGGTAACCCGCTGACATGGAGTTCTCGCGCGACATGGCGACGAATCTGGCATTCGGCGCACCGTTCGACCCGACTGCAGCAGACGCCGCCAAGGCACGTGCGTTGGCTCAACGCAGACTCGAGCTCGCGCCCCATGCCGTTTGGCGGATGCCGGCGAACCTCACGTGGCGCGAGGACCCCTTCCGCGAGCCGAACTGGGTCGCGCAGTACCACATGCTGCGGTGGTTGGATCCCCTGCGCCGGCAGGCGGCTGCCGGCGAAGATGGGTTGATCGACACGTGGCTCGACATCGCAGGTTCCTGGATCCGATCCAACCCACCTGGTCGTGGGCGAGCGCGATACTCGTGGGCGGACATGGTCGAGGCCGCGCGAGCTCTGACGCTCTGCTTCGCCCTGCCTGTCCTGCAGGATCTTCGTCCTGATCACCTCCCCGAGGTGCTCGACTCACTGGTTGAGCATGGTGAGTGGCTGGCGGATCCGACCCACATCCGGTCCGGCAACCACGCCCTGCAACAGCATCAAGGCCTCCTGGTGCTGGGTGCGGTGCTTCAGCGGCCCGCGTGGGTGGATCTCGCGGTCGAGCGATCGGTCGACATGTTGCGCATGAGCTATGACGACGAAGGGATCAACGAGGAGGGGGCGCTGCAGTACCACCAGATCAACTACACGTGGTGGCGTCTACTGCGGCGGCGGATCGAGGTCATTGCCGGTGAGGCGCCGACGGAGTTCGATCGCATCCTGCTCGCACCGGTGGGGATGGCGCACGCCACCCGGCCGGATGGGCGGTACGAGCTCATCGGCGACACTGAAGAGTTCAGCCCAAGAGCGCTAGGGCACCCGGCCGTCGACTACGTCAGCAGTTCCGGCGCTGTCGGCGTAGCACCCGGTGAGCGGGTGCGCATCTATGAATCTGGCTACGTCTTCGGAAGGTCGAGCTGGGGAGATGAGGACACTCCGTTCGCTGACACGGCGTTCTACTCATTGCGCTACGGCCCCCAGGACCGCATACATGGCCACGCTGACGGAATGGCGCTCACGCTGTACGCGGACGGGGGCCAGCTCCTGGTCGACTCGGGGAAGTACGCCTACGACGCTACCGACCCCTATCGGGCGCACCTGTTGAGTCGGGAGGCGCACAACTCCTTGTCCGTCGCGGGCCACGAGTACGACCGAACGGCGGCGGTGGGCCTGGTGGAGTCCCGGCTGGGGAAGACGAACGAGTTCTTCCGGTTCGAGGACGTCGGCTACGACGGGGTCATCCTCACCCGCGAGGTGATCGTGTGCCTGGATCGAGGTCTGATCGTGATCAGGGACCGGTTCGATGCGGGCGCCGAGGTCGCTGTGAGCCAGTGGTGGCACCTCGACCCACGAGCCGGACACCGCACCGAACAGGATTCAGTCTTCGTTCGGGGGGATGGTAATGCACTGCGCCTGGCGTGGGTGTCGGGTCAGGGTGAAGTCAGGGTGACGAAAGGGACATCTCGTCCGATACAGGGCTGGTTCTCCTCACGGTGGCGCACGATCGTGCCCACGAGGACCGTGGAAGCGAGGGCGGCCGGGTGCAGGGGAGAACTGACGGTGGCGATGACCTTCCGTCGGTCTGAGGAGCCCCTCTCGATCGCGCCGGTCACTGACCAGGACGCATCCGATGTCTTCCGAATCTGTCGCGGCGAAGACATCTACGTAGCCACCTTCGGCGAGGGTGGTGGCGAGCTCGCTGACTGGAAAGCGAACCAGAATGGCGCCGATTGTGCTGTGAAGTAGGCTGCGAGGTCTGCCGTCTCGCATCATCCTTGGAGGCAACCTGTGCGCCTGTTCGTGGCCATACGCACGAAGAACACCGTGCCTCTTGCTGACCGTTCGGTGCTGCGGCAGCGGGTCGGCAACGCCAACGTGGCGCTTGACCGCGTTCAGCCGTGGCCTGCTGTGAACACAACCCAAGATCTTCGGTGGGTTCCGGGTGGCGGGCGCGTGGCCATGTTGTTCCGATCCAACGAGCCGACGACCTCGCCCGAACGCCTAGGGTGGATGGGCAACAAGAACCGCGCGTGGGCGTGGTCGGGAATAGTCGGGTCCCATCTGCTCGGCGCTCTCGGCGCCACCTCCGCAGAGTCCCTGCCGCCGGAGACCGCGTGGTCCGGGATGGGCAGTTTCGGACTCGTGGGTGCGTCGGCTTCCACTCTCGTGGGTATCACGAACCAGCACCGGTCCGAGGGCCTGTACTGGACCGAGACCGAAGATGTCGTCATCCTGAGCAATTCGGCGGCCGTCTTGAGCCTGATCCGCCACGGACAGCACCCTGTCTACAGTCGGTTGGGAATCGCGGGATTTCTCATGCACGGGCTGCCCTTCGCCGAATCGCTGCCATTTGCGGGTGTTGCTGTGGTGCCCGCAGCGGCGCAGTTCTGTTCGGACCCGAGGTCAGACTTCAGGATCATTCAGGACGAACCCGACATACGGAGCGAGGACGACCTCTCCGGGGTGGCCGAGCAGATCGCGGAAGGTCTCGTGGACTATGCGCGCGTCCTGACCCGGGGGGCCGGTGACGTGGTCGCCGCCATTACCGGCGGTAAGGACAGCAGACTCGTCGTGGCGGCCCTGCACGCCGCAGGTGTCGACTTCAGCACCTACACCAACGGGCTCCCCGAGAGCGGTGAAGGGGTCGTCGGGAGAGAAGTCACCGCAGCACTGGGGGTGTCGCACCGGTTGGTGAACCCTCCGGTGCAGCGGGGAGCCTCAGGTGGTGCAGTCGTCGTGGGGCGCCCCGAGGAACAAGCCTGGGCGACGCTGCGCTCCACAGGGGGAATGGGCAATGCCTTTACGGCCCTTCCGATGCCGTCGACCCTGCATGTGCCCATCACCGACAGGGCGAACCTCGGTGGTCAGGGCGGTGAGATCGTTCGTGGGGGCTTCGCCAGATATCTGAACGATGAGGTGCCGAGAACAGATCGTGCGGTCGCGATTCTGCGCAAGACCTGGTTCAACAACGAAGACGTCCTGACGCCGTTGGCGGTCGAGGCGGTGGAGGCGGATGTCCGCAGCGTATGGTCGGGCGCGATCGAAGATCCAGCACGTGCCCTGTTCGATGGATACGTCTCCCACCGGACGGGACGCTGGCTGGCCACCATGCGTCACGGTGAGTCGGTCGTCAATTCGCACACCACCCTCCTCATCAACAATCAGATGGTGAGGGCGCTACGTTCGCTCCCCTCATCAGCGCTCCTCGGGGAACAGATGGCCCATGCGGTGATGACGAATCTGGCGCCTCAGGTCGTCGACCTGCCGTTCTTCCGTGACCGGTGGGCCTTCGAGACAGAAGGGCCTCTCCCGAGCTACAAACCGGCGACCTGGGAGAATCGGGCCCCGTACACCGCTCATGACCAGCCCAGGGCGTCCTTCAACTGGCGGTCGGCCTTTACCCCGGGGCTCAGCGAGTTCTTCTTGGAGTACCTCATGTCGAGTCCGCAGAGCATGATCTTCGACGTGGTCGATCGTGAGGCAGTGGCGGCCATGCTTCGCGGTCGGCGATACCGAGCCCCCCTCGCGTGGGCGCTCTTCTCTGCTCAGTACATGCTGAGTGGTGACTGGCTCGGGGATCGTCCGTCGGACGTGAAATCTATCGAGATCGCGGTGCCCTCGTGAACCCGGACACCGAGCTCGCGCAGGTTGGCACGTTCATCTATGGCAGTTGCGTCAGTCGCGACACCTTTGAGTACCTACCGGCCAATTTCAAGCTTCGGAAATACGTTGCCCGACAGTCATTGGCCAGTGCGTTCACAGAGGCCGGCCACCTGAAGCGCGAGCTGACCCCCATCGCGTCGGCATTCCAACGGAACATGGTGCATGGTGACCTCGAGGGCAGCCTGGCTCGGCAGCTGCGGGAGATCTCCGGCGACGTCGACCTCCTCCTGGTGGATCTGGTGGACGAGCGGGGCGGTGTCATCGATGTCGGTGGTGCTTTCGTCACCAAGCTGAACGAGTTTTGGCAGGCTGGGGGACGCGAGGCAACTGCACAGCTTCCGCACCTCGCCTTTGGCTCGGAGGAGCATTTCATCCTGTGGAGTGCCGGGGCCCAGCAGTTCCTGGAACTACTGAAGGACCTCGGCCTCGCCCGACGGACCGTTGTCCTACGGACTCCGTGGGCGTCGCGATACGACGATGGCGAACCGCTGGCTGTGCCTACCTGGATGATGTCTCCCGCAGAGGCTGATGAGAAGTACGCTCGTTACTTCGCCGTCTTCGAGAGCGCGGGGATCACGTGCATCGACCTCCCGGAAGATCTCGCGCGGACACCTGCGGACCACCAGTGGGGACCGAGCCCCTTCCATTACGTCGCTGATGCCTATACCTTCCTCGCGCAGCACATCGTGGCCCGCGTCGAAGAGCTGGACTCTGAAGGCCACAGGTCCGAGCTCGACCGTGCGTACGCGCGGCCGTTCTCGGTCTACGGGGAACCATCGCCCGTGATGAGTCGCCGCGAAACGGACGCGTGGGGAGTCTTCGTAGACGTGTCGGGGTCGCAACAGGTGCCGACGGAGGGCCCGGTCTCGCGGTTTCTCACGGTGTGGGAGGGCGGTTACCCGCTCGACCTCATGATCGAGGATAATGGCGCGTCCACTACCCTGATCAGCTTTCATGCAGCACTCGGCGGTTCTGGGTTGCGCCCCCCTCTCTTCACCGGTCGGTCGGTGTCGGAGAACTCGGGTGTCAACCGGGTATTCATCTCTGATCCTGGCCTGTTGGCGTCGGCTGATCTAGGGCTGGCGTGGTACCTCGGGACCAGGACGTTGCCTTTGACCGACGTCCTTGTCGCAGTCCTCACCCGTGTTCAGATGTGGATCGGCGCGGAGCACCTGGTCTTCTTCGGGATGTCCGGCGGCGGTTTCGCGTCCCTCAACGTTGCCCACGAGTTTCCCGGGTCCCTCGCTGTTCCTGTCAACCCACAGACACGAATCGTCGATTATGCCGAAGTTCATTGGGCCGCTTTTGCGCGCGCTGCCTTTGGTTCCTCGTCGGTCGAGGAGTGCCGCTCGGCGCTCGAGGAGCATCCACGAGCCGACCTGCAGCGGGTCTATGCTCCGGGCTTCGACAACTTCGTCATCTATCTGCAGAACCGTACGGACGGTCACGTCATCAACCAGATGGTGCCGTGGCTCGACGCGGTCGGATGGGACGATCGGGCCCGTGTGCTGCTCGGGGACTGGGGGCGTGGCCACGTTCCGCCTCCCGGTCCGGTCCTGCGCTCCCTCCTGTCCGACGTGGCAGAGGTCGAAGGGGACTGGACGGCGTTGGCGGACCGTTGGGGGGCCCGTGTGCCGAGCCGTGACTGGGTGAGACAGGTCTCTGGTCGCTGACCTCTCGAGGTATCCCCGCCGTGGGTGCCTGCGTTCTCTCTGCGCTGAAGTACGGTGGTGCCGCCGGCGCGGGCACACCTAGGAAATCGGAAGATCGTTGACACCCAAGGAGATTGTTGTGAAACGCGTCCCACGGTCGATCGTGGCGGGCACGTTCTGCCTGTTCGTCGCTGCATGTGGATCGGATCCGGAGGGGCCGGTGAGTACGCCGACCGAGACCGGAGTGCCGCAGAGCGCTTCGGAGACCGGCGAGCTGAAGGTGCAGAGCGGTAAACAGATGAGCGGAGTTGAGGCCCTCTTCGAGGCGGCCACGGAGGGTGGACTGGAATGTGAGGAGGTAGAGGAGACCACTGCCGAGACGCACGACGTCTGGGTCTGCGACAGCCAGGTCCTCCTTGCCTATTTCTCCGATTCCGGGCCCATGGATGGATACGTCGAGGGCTATCTCGAGAAGGGCCAGGACGTCATCCGCGGAGATGCCTGGTTCATTGCCGGGCGACCTGAGCGGATCGAAGCGCTGACGGCGGAGTTCACGGGCTAGCACCTGCAGAAGTTGCAGTACTTGCCCCACGGGGCACCAACTGGTGCACAAGCGTGCTCGTCACGATGGATGAGGCGTAGCGTCGGGTTATCTCTTCGGCCTCGCCCTGTGGCTGACGGGTACGTATGTGCTCGGTGAGTTCGTCGAGGTCGTGCGCCAGCCAGGTCTTCGGGTAGATCAGGTCCGCACCTGGCCAGGCGAGCACCGCGGGAAGCGCACCGGACACGGCGCCGTCGGCGGGCGTGAAGTGGAACGACTCGTGGTCGCTCACCGAGAGCGCCACACCGATCTTGCGGAACCACTCGGGCATGTCGTCGCCGTGCGGGTCCAGGACGACGGTGCCGGGCGCAGCCCGGTTCAGTTCGTCGATCCGCCCGAACTGCCGTTCGTAGAAGGCCATCTCGTCGGGGCGATGCTTCATCCAGGGGAAGTCCTCAGGCGTCTTGCCCTTGATGAAGAGCCGGTAGTCAGGGTCTTCTCGCCGCAGACGTTCAAGGAGGTCCAGGGCTAGGTCGAGGCGCTTCGCCCGCGGCACGATGCCGACGAGGCCGAGGTTGTGTGACACGTCTCCCTCGACCTTGGGCTGTCTCATCGCCGTCACGTCCACGCCGTTGGGGATGACGACGCTCTTGGCCGCCGGGACGCGGTGACTCAGGACGGCCGAGCGGCGGATCAGCTCGCCGACAAAGATGAAGCGGTCAACCGCCTCGGTGCGCACCCGACTCAAGTAGGGCCGGCGCAGCTCCTGTGCATGTACCCGCACGATGAGCCGCTGGTGGGGAGCAACGTGCTGGGAGTACCACACCGCGTTACCCAGCCCCCATTCGCAGAAGACGACGTCGGCCCGATCGAGGAGTTCGCGGGACAGCTGCTCATCGTGGCTGGTGTGCGAATCCCAGGGGTCGACTTCCAGGATGGCGCCAGACTGCTCTGCCGCCTCCATGAGTGCTCGAGCGAACTTCAGATCGTGCCCGGCGACGAGTAGCCGCACTCCGCTGAGGTCCGGGAGCCCCTCCGTCGCCTCCTGTGGTTGCTCGGCCGTGCCGGGCTCGGTGTCGACGGCGAGGTCGGGGCGAACCAAGACGAGACCCGTCCCTGAACCCGAGGTGCTCAGGTGCGCGGAGCCACCCTCCTCCTCGGTCGGCAGGGCGAACGGGACGCCGCTCTCGCCAGGTCGCAGCGGCCGGGCTGTGACCCAGGACCAGTCACCCCACAGGGTGCTGTGGAGCAGGTCCTCGGCGAACGTCCGGTCGCGTGGTTGGTCGAACGTGATTCGCGGACTTCCCTCCCCCTCATCGGCACCGACACGGGCGACGGCGACGCCGGGGGCAAGATCGGCGAGCCACTCCTGGGGGACCTCCTCGCCGAGCAGCAGCTCCGTCGGGGCGACCGACTGGTCGACCACCGAGCGCAAGGTGGCGCGGTCGGGATGGGGGACCTCTGCGACGTAGGACGGTAGCCCTGACGCTCGCACGGGGATGCCCGCCGTGCGAGCCATGATCGTGAGAGCGTGCTCGGTCGTGTGTGCGCGCAGCACCGCCCGCATCTGCAGCCAGGCCTCCGCGAGGCGCGCTTGCGGGTCCGTGGTCCACGAACGCAACCACGCGCGCCAGGTCTGCTCGTCCGACGCGCATGCGATCGCGCTGCCGAACGTCTCCGTGACGCCGCGACCCGGACCGCTGAGGACGACGCCGCCGGACGCGGCGATCTCGACCACCCGCCGGGAGAACATCGAAGGAGACTCGGTGACGGAGTTGACGTTGAGGTTGGCCACGTGTGCCTTGTAGGAGTCCAGCACGTGCTCGTAGGGCAGAGCCCCCTCGATGTTGTCGCTGAACTCGGCGGGGAAGTGGTAAGGCGAGTCGGGCACGGCCATCTGTCGGTCGTAGATCGTCAGACCGAAGGGCTTGGCCGTGCGGAGCAGGGTGGCCAGCGCCTCGCTCCGCTCCGGGTATCGGCTGCCGTAGTAGGTGCCTGCGTAGCAGGTCGTCATTGCATAGCCGCGGCGCCCCGGCAGCGGGTTGTGCAGAGATGGCGCAGCATAGAAGGGCATGGTCGAGACGGTCACGCTGCGCCCGGTCCCGACAGCACGCTGTAGATAGGCCGGGATGGTGGCGCCGTCGGTCGTGAAGATGTGGTCGCACTGGATCGCGGAACGGGCGAAGCGATTGAAATGGACCGGATCCTCCTTGTTCCAGAAGACGGTCGGAATGCCTCGTCGACGGCACTCGGATACCAGGGCGCGGTAGTCGGCGTTCTCCTCCTCCGAGTAGTAGCCCACACCTCTGTGCCACTCGTCCCCGCCGGCCCACGCCGACTCCAGGACGACCAGGTCGAGGTCGGAAACCGCCAGCTGCTGTCTCCACGTACGACGACCGAGCGGTTCGAGATGCACGGCCGCTCCGAGGGTGGTCTTGGTGAACTCGTCGGCGACGATTCCGACCCGCAGCTCGCTGAGCGTCCGGTCGTGCCCCCCTCCGAGTCGAGCGGACTCCTGGGCCGACCGTCGGTGGGCGCGGACCATCTCCTCCCCGAGGACCGTCCAGGAGCGCTGCTCCGTCACCCAGGCTCGGGCCCGTCGGGCCAAGACGGCCCTTGCGTCGGGGTCGGTCAACAGCGGCTGCAGGGCGGTCGCCAGATCCTCGGCGTCCCCAGACCGGAAGAGAGCGCATCGCCCATCCTCAGCCAGGTCGCGGTGAGGGGCGACGTCCGACAGCACCACCGCGGTCCCAGCCCCCATGGCCTCCAGCGGCTTCAACGGGGAGACGAGCTCCGTCACGGGGGTCGAGTGTCGTGGACAGGCCACGATGTCGATGCCGCTCATGAGCCGAGGGACCCGCTCCTGGGGCACACGCCCGAGGAAGAGCACATGGTCCATGCCGTGCTCGTCGACATACGCCCGCAGCCCCGGCTGCGCAGGACCAGATCCCACCAGCATGATGGTGTGACGGACTCCGCGTTCGTCCAGAAGACGCGACGCCTGCAGCAGCGTGTCCAGACCCTCGTAGTCGACCATGCTGCCGGCAAAGCCGATGACTGGAGTTCCGTCGTGCGGGACCCCTGCCTCAGCCAAGACCCGGTCGTCGCGGTAGATCGGAGCGAACTGTGACGGGTCGACGCCATTGGGGGCCAGCGACACGTGACCCGTGGGCACGCCGCGGTCGGCCATCTCTTGGGCGACCTGGCTGGTGATGGCGAGGACGTGGTCGCTCTCCCGCGCTACCAGGGTTTCCAGCTCCCGGCTCCCGTGGAACCGCTCCGAGCCCCCCCACGTGGGTTTGGCCGACAGCTCTGTGAGTTCCCACAGACCACGGACCTCGTACACCACTGGGATACCCAGCCGCCGACCCGCGATCAGCGCTGCAAGGCCGGTGCGGTAGTTCGACGCCGCCTGGATGACGGACGGACGGTAGAGGCGTGCCTCCCTGACAAAGGCATCTGCCATCTCCAGGACGATGTGGTCCAGGGGGTCGTCGTGCTCGTTCGGACCAGGGAGGTGCACGTAGTCGACGTCGTCCAGCGTACTGACCGTCCGCCTGGGGCGAGGATGCTTCAGTCCGCGGACGTCCCAGGGATAGCCCGCCCGACCCACGACCCTGACCTCGGAACCAGCCGCTCGGATCGCCTGGGCGACACCACGAGTCCGGGTCGAGTAGCCGTTGGACTGGTAGACCGGCGTGGAATGGACGCAGTAGAGGACTCGGTCACGCTCGGGCACGTAGGCCGGGCCGGAGGACCGCGGGGGGATCCACCGGGCAGCGCGAGACGCCAGCCGGTCGAAGCCCCGAATGCGTTCGGCCACCAGACGGCCAGGGCGGTTGAGCTGCTCCGCAAGGTCGGGGTGCTCCGCCAGCAGGTGCAGCGCTCGGGCCACCTCCCCATCGTGGTACCACGCGCGCAGCAGCGCGCCGTGCAGCACCTCCAGAGTGGGTTCCTGAGCCATCTGGTGGTAGAGCTCGTCGAAGGTGTGCAGCTCCGCCAACGGCCGCTTCGCGGAGGGGGGCGCCTGCTCAGCCGTCTGCGGGGGACCGAGGTCGACGGACGAGGCCGCCGCGACAGCAGCTGTCCCGGCGTCAGCGGTCGTCTCGTCCCCCTCGGGCTCCTGCTTCCGGAGATCGTCGTCCGAAACCTCCGCAGCAGGGTCAGGGTCACCTGCCTCGTGACGAACCTGCCCTGCCTCGGTCTCAGGTGCAGCGGCCGTGCCCGTCTGGACCGAACCGGTGACGAGGGCGCCGGCCAGAGAAGTGCGCCCTCCTCTGAGCTGAGCCAGCTCCTCCTCCATGTCGGCCACTCTCTGCTTGGCCTCAGCCAGGCGCTCCTTGGCCCTGGTCAGGTCGGCCAGGCTCGGGGAGCCGTCCTCGCCCTGCTCTGGCAGCCGGCTCATCCGCTCCTGCAGCACGGTCGCCCGACCCTTCCAGCGCTCGGCACGGTCCTTGAGTGCGGCATTCTGCTGCTCCAGCCGCTCGATACGCGACTGGAAGCGCTCCTCGCGGTCGCCCAGCACGGCGATGCGGTCACGCAGGCGGTCGTTGTGCTCCTGGAGCCGAGCGTTGCGCTCCTCAAGGCTGCGGTGCTGACGTTGCAGGCGGCCCGTCTCGCCGGATCGCTTGGTCTGCTCGCGGCGCAGAGCGTCGAGCTCGCGACGCACCTGCTTCACGCGCGCCGCCATGCCGCGGTACTTCCGGTAGCTCGCTGCAGGATCGCTGACGAAGTCCGCAGAGAGCTGTTGCTCGAGCAGTGCGGGGTCCCGTCCTTCGTCACGGTGCACGGTGGGGATCCTGACTGTTGGGGTTCGGCACCCGGCAAGCCTAGACGCAGGGCGGTGGCAGGTCAGGCGTCGGCGGCTGTCGCGTGGCGGCTGATCTCATCGGCCAGACGGATGTACACGTCGTCGGAGTAGTGAAAAGGTGCCTTGCCCCAGCGGTGGTGAGCTGCTGCCTCGACCAGGTCCTCGCCCACGCGGATAATCGGCGTCCCGACGATCTCTTCCACCTCTTGGTGGTAGTCGGCGAAGAGGGGGTTGGCGTCCTTGGCCGAGAGGCCGAATGAGGACGGTGTGGGTGTGCCGTCGCCACATCGACTCGCCCAGGCCGGGGCCAGGACCAAGGTGCGGTCCAGAAGCTCGAGCTCGTCCAGGCGCTGCCGGAAGCGGCGGAGCCGAGCGGTGAAGTGCCGCCGGTGCTGCGGGCTGCCGAAGGTCACGAGCTCAGCGCCCTGCTCGTGCAACTGTGCGTCGAGGCCGGTGGCAATCGTATCGACCGAGCGAGTCACGTAGTGGCCGCTGGCCAATCGGCGCACGCCGAGGCGCTCGTCGCAGAGGTCCCACAGCACGAGGTCGACTCGTCCTCTGAGCCGGGCCAGGGCTCTGGGGAGTGAGCTCGTCCAGTCGCCCTCGATCATGCGGCGTTGAAAGGACGAACTGGTCTCAAAGCGGGGGAGCCTCTCCTCATCCACCCGGCTGTAGGCGCTGAGCAGCGACTGACGCGCCACATACGCGGACAGTTCGAAGCCGTGCTGCCGCAGGAACTCGAAGGTGTCTCGCGACACACAACTGCCGTAGATGAAGGTGCGGATCACGGACCTATCCAGCGAAGTCGGGGCGTCGCCGCCCCACGCCGAGCAGCTCGTGAAGGGCTGCGACGCTGCGCTCGGCCGCGCGTCCATCACCGTAAGGGTTGACCGCGTTGGCCATACCCGCGTAGGCCGCGTCGTCGTCGAGGAGGGTGGTGACCTCGCGGACGATGCGTTCCTCGTCGGTGCCGATGAGGCGGACCGTGCCGGCGTCGACGGCCTCTGGCCGCTCGGTGTTCTCCCGCATGACGAGGACCGGCTTGCCCAGCGACGGTGCCTCTTCCTGCACCCCGCCCGAGTCGGTCAGCACGACCGTCGCACGGTCCATCATGCGGGTGAACTCGCCGTAGGCCATGGGCTCGGTGACCCGGACGTTGCCACACCCCTCCACCTGGGGCAGCACAGCCTCCCTGACGATGGGGTTCCGGTGCGCGGGTAGCAGGATGGTGAGGTCCGGGTAGCGCTCGGCCAGGCGACGCAGGGCGCGACCGACCCCCTCCATGGCGCCGCCCCAGTTCTCCCGCCGGTGAGTGGTCACCAGCAACAGCCGCCCCTCACCGCCGTGGATCTCATCGAGAACCGGGTCGGAGAAGGGGATCTGCTCCTCGACCGTGTGGAGCAGGGCGTCGATGACGGTGTTGCCCGTGACGGCGATGGTGGCGGGGTCGATGGACTCACGCACCAGGTTGGCCTTCGAGGTCGGCGTCGGCGCCAGATGCAGGGTGGTGACCTGTGAGGTGATCTTGCGGTTCGCCTCCTCGGGGAAGGGAGAATGGATGTCGCCGCTGCGCAGACCGGCCTCGAGGTGCACCACCGGGATCTGGCGGTAGAAGGCCGCGATGGACGCGGCCGCGACGGTGGAGGTGTCGCCCTGGACCAGCAGCGCGTCGGGGGCTACCTCCGAGAGCACCGGGTCGAGGCGCTCGAAGACCTTGGCCATCAGCACGTTCAGAGCCTGACCGTGCGCGAAGACGTCGAGGTCGAAGTCCGGTGTGATCCCGAAGATCTCGTTGACCTGGTCCAGCATCTCGCGGTGCTGCCCGGTGACGACCGTGATCGACTCCAGCAGGTCGCTGGCCTCGACAGCACGGATCACGGGAGCCACCTTGATGGCCTCCGGTCGGGTGCCGTAGACGGTCATCACTCGGCGGTGCGGAGTCATGCGTGGGTCAGCCTTCCCATGGTGGTGATCACTGCGGCCGCCTCGGACGCGGACTCGTCCACGCCCCGGCGGGCCTCGGTCGTGTCCCGCAGCAGGTCGGCTGCGGTCTCGTGCTCGCCCTTGGCGACGTTCCACGCCCACCAACGGTAGGCGCGGGCGGTGGCGCTCGCCTCCCCGTCCTGGATGAGCGTGCCCTCGTGGATCCACAGGGCTCGCGTGCACATCTCCTCGATGGTCTGCGCCGCGTGCGACACCAGGAAGACCGTGCCGGCGCGTGCCCGGATCTCGCTCATCCGCGCCTCGGCCCGCTGCGCCGAGGCGGCGTCACCCGTGGACAGGACCTCGTCCAGCAGCAGGATCTCCGGCTCAGCTGCCGCCGCGATGGCAAACCTGAGCCGTGCACCCATCCCGGAGGAGTAGGTGTTCATCGGGCGGTAGACGGCGTCTCCGATACCTGCGATCTCGAAGACCCGGGGCAGGGTGGTCACGACCTGTCCAGGGGTGAACCCGAGGGCGAGCAGTCCCAGGCGGGCGTTCTCGGCACCCGACAGCTCCGGTTGGAGGGCAGCGGAGACCCCCAGCAGCATCGGCTGCGACCGGGCCAGCACGCGCCCGTGGCTAGGGGAGTCCAGACCTGCGATCATCCGCAGCAAGGTGCTCTTGCCGGACCCGTTCGTCCCCACGATGCCGATCGTCTCACCGGCGTGGGCCACGAAGGACACTGAGCGCAGGGCATGCACGGTCACCGTCGTGCCGCCCCGGACGACCCTGGCCACCTTGCCCCGTACACCGCGCCCGGCCGGCCGGCTCACAGCCACGTCGAAGGTGCGGCTGACGTGGTCGACGACCACGGTCGGTTCTCCGTCAGTGCTGTCCATAGGTCTCCTCCCCCTGCCAGAAGTACCAGAAGCCGAAGAGCGGCGTGATGACGGCCCACAGGGACAGGAACATCCAGCTCTGTGCGTCCGGGACGGTGCCGTAGAGCAAGAGGTCGCGGGACATGTCGAGCACCATGTAGAGGGGGTTGGCCTGCAGCACGGAGAGCCAGACACCCTCGGAGACGAAGCGGTCGAGGGAGAAGAAGACCCCAGACATGTAGAACCACAGCCGTGCAAGGAAGGCCACGACGTGCCGGAGGTCCGGAAGCGCGGACCCGAGCCGGGCGGTGTACATCACGATGCCCGCGTTGAAGAGCACCTGCAGCCCGAAGACCAGGGGGAAGAGCGCCCACGTCCAGGTGACCTGGGTGCCGGGTGGGACGGTGAGGAGCAGGAGCACCAGCGTGGCGAGCACGGGCAGCATCGAGAGCGCCTCGCGCAGCAGCACCGAGAGTGGCACGGCTGCACGCGGAAACGAGAAGGCACCGGTCATGCCCCGGCTCTGCGACATGACGGCGATGCCCTGCTGCATGCTCGTGGTAGTGAACCGGAAGAGGAACACGCCGATGAGCAGGAACCCGGTGAAGTTCTCGATGCCCCGCGAGGTGTTGAGGATGAGCCCGAAGATGAGGTAATACGCGAGTCCCTGCAGGATGGGCACGCCGATGAGCCACAGGTTGCCCAAGAGCATGTCGCGGTTGCCCGAGAAGGCCTTGGCCCTGGCCTCGGCGCCGATGAAGTGCCGTCGCCGCCACAGCCGACGTACGTAGCTCGGGAGCGTCGGGCGCTCGCCCATCACCCGCCACGGCGGCGCGCCGGAGCGGCGCGCGGTCGTCTCGGGGGTCATAGGCCCATTGTCCACGGTGCGCGGTCCGCGCCCGACATCTCATAGGCCCGCCGGTATGTCACGGCCAGCCCGTCCCAGGTCCGTCCGGCCGCGAAGGTGCGGGCCCGAGCGGCCAGGTCGTCACGGCGGTCGGCGTCGTCGAGCAGCGAGCCGACGGCAGCAGCCAGGGCCGCCGGGTCCTGCGGCGGCGTGAGCAGGCCGGTCTCACCGGGGGCGACGATCTCGGCCAGGGGTGGGAGGTCGGAGGCGACGACCGGGCGGCCGACCCCCATGGCCTCGACCAGCTTGAGCGGGGGCACCAGGCGGGTGACCTCGTGGTCCTCCCGGGGCACGACCACGACGTCGAGGGCGTCGAGCCACTGGAGGGCGTCGTGGCGGTCCAGGCGCCCCGGGAGGAGGAAGGTCTCGTCGAGCCCGAGGTCGGCGACCCGACGCCTGAGCCCGGGCCACGCCACGCCGTCACCGACGACCACGCCACGCACGTCCGCGCCCTGCGCACGGAGCAGCGCGACCGCCTCGACCAGGTCGGTCAGTCCCTCGTAGTGCACGACCGACGACACGGCGCCCAACCAGAGCCCCGCGTCGGGGAGTCCCAACGCGGCCCGGGCCCGCTCGGGGGTGATGTCGCGCCGCAGGAGCGAGGCGTCGATGCCGTTGGGGACGACGCTCACCCGCCGTGGGTCGACGCCTCGTCCGACGAGGTCCGCCCGCATCGTCTCGCTGAGGGTGACCACGTGGTCCGCCCGGGCAGCCAGCTCGGCCTCCCGGGCACGCCAGGCGACGTACCGGCTGCTCGCATAGGGCGAAGGGTCACCGGCGCGCCGGCGTGCCGAGGCCCAGGTGCGCTCCAGCTGCCCGCGCACCTCGTGCACCCAGGGGAGGTCGAGCGCGCGGGCCGCGGCCTGTGCCGCCAGCGCGTTCGGGTAGTGCGTGGTCGAGTGCAGGTGGGTGGCGCGGTGGGCGCGGGCGAGGCGGGCGAGGTCGGCCGCCCACCGGTCGATCCGGCCGGCCTCCCCGCGGGCCAGGACGGTCGGGACGCAGCGGTGGTAGGGCACGCCCTCCACCACGTCGACGTCCGCGGTGAGCACCCGGCCGATGGAGACGGGGTATGCCGGTCGCGTCAGCGCGGCGACCTCGATCCCGGCCTGCTGCTGTGCGCGCAGGACCGCGTGGGTGCGCAGGGTGTAGCCCGAGCGTGTCCAGGGGAGGGAGTTGGTCAGCGCGTGCACCACCCGGGGTCGAGAGGGCTCAGGTCGCCAGTCGCGTGGGGGTACGGCGGGGGTGGGCCGACGACCAGGCCTCAGGGCCTCGACGTCCCCGGCCAGCTTCTCCCGCAGGCGGCGCGGCACCTGGCCGTCGGCGAGGAGTGTCTCGACCTCCTCGAGGTCACCCACCAGCCAGGCCCAGCGGGCTCGCGCTCCGTCGGCGCGCGGACCCTCGGGCCGGGTCCCTGCATGCACGGCGAGGGCCCGGGAGAAGGCTCCGGCCCGGTGCTGTCGGGACAGTCGCTCACGGGCCTGCTCGGGCCGGTCGAGCATGAGCTCCCCCCACACGGCTGCGGCAGACGCCCTGTCGGTCCGCGTGGCCAGGCGGCCGACCAGTTCCCGCAGCCGCCGCGGAGCTCGACGACCTGCCTGCACGGTGAGCCACGCCGGGTCGTCGACGGCCATCGCGAGCACGGTGACCCCCGCTGCCCCCAGGTGCCGGGCGCGCCGCCAGGGGCGGGCGGGCGTCATACCCCGACCCTCTCGTGGCCTGAGTCGGCCAGGTCGGCCAGGGCAGCCAGCAAGACCTCGGCCGCACCGGACTCGCTCGCGTGCCCGTCCACCCAGCTGCTCATCCGCGCAATGTCCTGCTGCGGTCCCGTCTCGGCGAGCGCCCCCCAGGCACGGGCGAGGGCCTGCGCATCGCCGGGCGCGGTCGCGAAGCCCGCCCCGGTCTCGCGGATGATCGCGGCCGTCTCGCCGGTGGCGGACGCGGACACGTGCAGCCCGAGGGCCAGGGCTTCGTAGAGCTTGGACGGCACCGTGCTGGCGAGCCCCGGCCAGTCGCGCAGGCACACGAGGAAGGTGTCGCACCAGTCGTAGTGCTGCGTGACCTGGTCGCGCGTCACCGGTCCGACGAACTCCACGGGTGCCTGCAGCTCGCGCGCGAGGCTGCGCACGGGGGCCAGCCTGGCCCCGGTGCCCACCACGCGCAGTCTGACGTCCACCCCGCCCTGGCGGGCGAGCTGCGCGGCCCTCACGGCTGTCTCGAGTCCCTGGGCCCGGCCCACCGTGCCGACGTAGACGACGCGCAGCGGGCCGCCGGGGCGCGGTGTGAGGGTCGACGGGGGTGGGTCCGCCAGGCCGTGGTGGGCGTTGCGGACGGTCACGACCCGCGCCACACGCCGTCGCCGCAGCGTGGCGGCGAAGCTGTCGGTGGTCGTGACCACGAGGTCGGCGGACCGCTGCAGCCAGGTGACGCCGGCCCACACCGCCCGCACCAGGACGGCGCGTACCGCGGCCCGGCCAGGTCCGCAGTCACCAGAGGCGGCGCCCCCGAGGATGTCCGGCCAGGCGTCGCGCATCTCCAGCACCAGGGGGGCTCGGAGCAGAGTGGCGACGGCACGTCCGGCGAGAGCCGTCGGCAGACCCGGGACCGTGGCGACCACGACCTCGGGGCGCAGCTCGCGACGACGTCGCCAGGCCGTGCGCACCGTGTCCGCGGCCGACACGATTTGGTCGAGCAGCAACGAGCGCGCGCTGCCCGTCGAGGGCCGGAAGCGGACCCGGTGCACGGTCTCGCCGTGCTGGCCAGGATGGGCGTGGCCCACCTGTGCCGGGTCCTCGCCGCTCAGCAGGCGCCCCGTCGGGTAGTGCGGTGCCGGTGCCACCACGTGGACCTCGTGCCCCGCCGCCACCAGGTCCCTGACCAGGGCGGACCACCGCAGCTGCGGCGGTCCCGTCTCGGGGGCGTAGTAGTGGCTGAGCAGCAGGATCCTCATGAGGTGATCAGGTGGCCGTCCACCAGGACAGCGGGGCAGCGGTGTCCGGCCCCGTCGGCTCCGGTTCCGACGGCTCGGGAGCAGCGGGATCTGGCTGCGTGGGGGACGGCTCGGGGTCGGTGCTCGGTGGGCTGCCCGGCGTGGGGTCGGTCGGCGCGGGTGTCGACGGCGGACCCGTCGGACCCGTGGGCGCCGGGGTGGTGGGCACCGGGTCAGGCGCCGGTGCCGGTGGTGGGGACCACGGAGACGTCGGCGGCTGCCACGGCGACGGTTCGGCCGTCGGTCCGACCAGCGACGGCGCGGGTGGCGAGGGCTGCGCGCTCGGTTCCTGGGGGCCGGCAGCACCGGCCGCCTCCTCCTCGGCCGCGCCGTCCTCGGCGGGCGGGCCGGCCCCGGCGTTGCCACCATCCTGCGGGGCATCCTCCTCGGCCTGCTGGTCGCCGCCGAAGACCGCCTCCTGCACGATCTGCGCCCACCGCTGCCCGCCGAAGATGTTGACGCTGAGCGGGTCGCGACCGGACACCGTGGCGTCGACGATGCCCTCGTCCTCGAAGACCTGGGCCACGTCGACCAGCTCGATGTCGTCCTGATCGGCGGCCCACTCACGGACGGTGTCCGCCACGACGGGTTGACCGTCGCGGCGAGGGGGCTGGACGACGTAGCGCACCTCTGCCTCCGGCAGCTCTTGGGTGAGCTCGTCGTGCAGGTCGCTCAGCTGACCGGGGAGGTCCTCGGGTGTGTTGGCCCGGCCGAAGCTCACCAGCACCAGGTCGGGGTCGCCCTGGACGAAGAGGTCGAGGCGCGCGGCGGCATACTCCGGGGTCCCCTGCACCAGGCTGGCGTTGTCGATGTCCACGGCCGGGCCCTCGCCGCCGAAGTCGACCGGGTCGCCGTAGCGGGTGGGATCCTCCGCCAGCGTGCTGGTGAGCTGCACGTCGCGTGAGCCGGTGAGCTGGCGGGCCCACGCGGCGACCCAGTCGTTCTCGTGGGTGCCGGTCCGGTCTCCGAGGACGAGGACGGACAGGTCCTCTCCCTCCTCGAAGCGCTCCTCCAGCGAGGGCGGCTCCGGTTCCTCGGTCGTCGGGGACGGGGAGGGCGTGGGTGTCGGCTCGGTCTCGGGCTCGTCCTCGGTCGGTGGCGAGGTCGCCTCGGCTGCGTCGTCGGCGTAGGGGTCGCTCACCGTCGGGGGTTCCCAGTCGCCGCGGAGCGTGTCCCACCAACCGGAGAACCCGCGCTGCGAGAAGCCGATGGCCACCAGCGCCACGATGAGCACGTTCGTCAGGATGACCACGAAGCCGAGACCCGTGGACCTGACCCTGGAAGCGCCGCTCACGAGGCACCATTGTGCCGCAGCAGCCACCAGATCCCGGACCCGGCGAGTCCGAGGCCCGCCCAGAGGAGCGCCACGCGCGCGTGGGTCCACCCGGGGCGCCGCGAGAGGCGTTGGTAGAGGTGCTCGCGGTGCGCCTCGGTGAGCCGTTCCCCTCGTGCCGCGCGCCGCACCAGGGTGAGGCCGGTGTCCGCGACCGAGGGGAGCAGCGGGAGGAGCAGCAGCAGCACCTGACCGCCCCCGGACTGCTCCAGGAGGAGGCCTGCGGTGACGAGCGCCCCGACGAGGTAGCTGCCGCAGTCCCCGAGGAACATCCGGGCCCGCGGGAGGTTCCACGGCAGGAACCCGGCCGCCGCCCCCAGGGCGAGCGCCCCCAGAGCCACGGCCCCTCCCGTGTCACCACCCAGCACGGCGACGAGCCCCCAGGCCATGGCGGTCAGGGCGGTGATGCCGTTGATGCCGTCCATGAAGTTGACGACGTTGACCAGCACCGGCATCGCGACGGCACCGAGGAGGGCCGTGCCGGGCCCCCCCAGCAGCGAGCCGAGCCCGGCGCCGACGAGGGCGAGCAGCACCAGGCGCACGAGCGGGCTGGGCTCACGCAGGTCCACTGCGAGGCCCAGCAGGGCCGTCACGGCGCACGCCGCCAGCGCGACCCACGGCAGGTCGGCCTCTCCGTACAGCTCGGCGCCGAGGGCGGTGAGCAGGATGCCCAGGAGCAGCGCCAGACCTGCGCCCCGCAGGGTCGGGGTGCCGTGGGACGAGCGGTGGTTGGGGACGTCGACCAGGCCCCAGGAGCGCAGCAGCGGGGCGATGGCGGGTGCGGTCGCCGCGGTCAGCAGGCCCGCGCCCACGGCCAGCGCCGCGGGGGCGAGGTCGCTCATGCCGGGCGCAGCACGCTCTCGGCGGGGTCGGAACGGTCGCGCAGCCAGGCGATGAGCTCCGGGGTGCTGGTCAGACGGCCCGAGGGCACCTCGTCGGGGTCGAGCCCGGGGACCCGGACGGACCAGAGGAGGTGGTGCCGCGTCTGGTGCTCCTCGTCGAGGCCGAAGAGGTCCTCGGTGAGCTTCTCGCCCGGCCGGAGCCCGACATACTCGATCGTCACGTCCGGGCGGCCCGACATGGTGATGAGCGTGCGGGCCATGTCATCGATGCGGACGGGTACCCCCATGTCCAGGACCAGGACGTCGCCGTCCGAGCCCAGGGAGGCGGCCTGCATGACGAGCTGGCAGGCCTCGGGGATGAGCATGAAGAAGCGCTCGACGTCGGGATGGGTGACGGTGACCGGCCCACCGCGCTCGATCTGCTCGGTGAAGACGGGGATGACCGAGCCGCGCGAGCCCAGGACGTTGCCGAACCGCACCGAGACGTAGCGCCCGGGCTGGCTGAAGGCGAAGTGAGAGGTCAGCCGCTCCGTGACGCGCTTGGTGTAGCCGAGGATGGAGGTCGGGTTGGCCGCCTTGTCGGTGCTGATGTTGACGAAGGTCCCGACCCCGTAGGCCGCCGCCGAGCGGAGAACGTTGAGGGTGCCCGAGACGTTGACCCGCCACGCCTCCATCGGGAAGCGCTGGAGGAGCGGCAGGTGCTTGAGGGCGGCGGCGTGGAAGACGACGTCGGGCCGGTGCTGGTGGAAGACGCGGTCCACCATGCCGGCGTCGCCGATGTCGCACAGCACGACGTCCTCGCTCTGCAGCAGCCCGCGGCCGGTGAGGGAGAGCTGCACGGCGTGCAGCGCCGACTCGTCACGGTCGAGCAGCACCAGCCGGCGCGGGTGGAAGCGTGCGATCTGCCGGCAGAGCTCGGAGCCGATCGAGCCGCCCGCACCGGTGACCAGCACGACCTTGCCGGTCAGGTGGTCGGTGATGGCGCCCTGGTCGAGCTCGGTGCGACGACGACCCAGCAGGTCCTCGAGGTCGATGTCGCGCAGGTCGTCCGCGTGCGGGTCGGCGTCCAGCAGCCGGTCGAGGTTGGGCAGCACCTTGACCGTGAGCCCGGCCTCGCCCGCGAGGTCGTTGACCTCTCTCATCAGCGCCGAGTCGGCCCTCGGGATCGCCACGATGAGGTGGGTGGCCTCGTAGCGCCTCGCCACGCGTCCCATGGCCGTCCGGTCGCCGCGCACCCGTATGCCGTCGATCCGCAGCTTGCGCTTGCTGCGGTCGTCGTCGAGCAGGGCCACCGGCCGGAAGGGTGAGGTGTCGTCCTGCAGCATGTTGGCCACGAGCCGCCGCCCCAGCACGCCGGCGCCGTAGATGATGGCGCTGTGGTCCACCTCGCGGCGGACCGCGGCCCGGGCCCGGTAGGAGCGCACCACGAAGCGCGCGGCCAGCATGAGGGAGATCGCGACCGCGGCGCCCACGCTGGGGACCGAGCGGGGCACGATGTAGGGCTGGACCCAGATGGCCCACACGCTGAGGACCAGCGCGGTGAGCAGGGCGGCCCGACAGACCGCGGTGACCTCCTCGAAGGACCCCCTGATGTGCTTGATGAGGTAGGGGCCGAGCAGGATGCCGAACGTCAGGTGGATGGCCGCTGCGCCCCCGGCGACGACCCAGGTGTCCGCGACGAACGCGCGGCCGGTGTCGTACTGGAACCTGATCCACGTCATGCCGAGGATCGCCACCGCCCACACCATGCCGTCGCCGAGCGCCCAGAGCACGCGTTTGAGCGCATCCGGGACGCGGCGGGGACGTGGGCTCACGACCATCCTCGGGGAATTCTTCGACAGGTGGGGAAATGGACCAGCACCCAGAATGGCTGGTCGCCCCCAGAATGGCAAGACCCCTGGTCAGGGCGATCTCATGGCCATGCTGACCTGATAGGCGAGGAAAAGAACCTTCTGTCAGGAATGCCTGACGATTTCTTTACCTTCTCTTGACCATTTGCTGGTCAGTTCAGGTCGTCGGCGACCTGCTCCGAGCTCTTGCGGCTCGCCCGGGCGATCACCCGGCTGGACTCGCGGTTGGCCAGCATGCGGGCCAGACCGACCAGGGCGCCGGACAGGACGGCGAAGGCCACGGCCTCCTTGAAGTCGATGTCCGGGTCCTCCGGGTTCGCCGGGGAGTCGCTGCCGGTCACGAACTTCCAGGTGCCGTCGGTCGCCTTGCGCGCGATGCTGCTGGCAGCGAGGACGGCAGCGACGGTCAGTGCCTTGGCCACGAGATTTCCCATGCTCCGATAGTGCCACAGCGCGCTCCCGCACGACTTCGTGGCCATCCCCCCACCCCTAGGGGTGAGAGCGCTTCCGGCATCCCCGGATCGAGGGGCCCTGTTTGCTATGGTCTGGGCGCTCGTCGCTCCGGCAGCGACGCACGACCCCGACGGCGTGGAACGCCCAGATCCAGAAAGGACGCCCCATCCCTCATGGTGCCGGAATTCCCCGGGTGGATCGTCGTCGTGCTCTGGGTCCTGCTCGGGATCGCCGGTCTGGCCATCGTCTGGGCGTCGACGAAGAGCACGCTGCGGGGCATGGACGTGGTGCTCCCTCCCCCGGAGAACGAGCACGGGCGGCCGGGGGAGGCCCATCTGCAGGGGGAGGAACCACTCATCGGCGACGGTGATAGTGTCGAGAACGACCACGACAGGGGAGCGCCCGAGCGCTGAGAGTGCGGCACCCGCCGCAGACCCTCGAACCTGCACCGGCTAGCACCGGCGAAGGAAGTCGATGAGGAGACGCTGCACCATGATCCATACCCGTCCTCGACGGACCACCACCATCCTGACCCTGGCCCTCGCCACCGGCCTCGTCCTCACCTCGTGCACCCTGACCGGTGGCGACGACGACGAGCCGACCGGGGACCAGGCCGCCCCGGCGCCCTCGGAGTCGCAGGAGCCGGGCGCCGACGACGACGCCGCGACGGCCACGGCGCCGGCCCCCACCCCCGCCGACACTGGCACGGTGGTGCTCGCGGCGCACGACTCCTTCACCCTCCCCGGCGAGCTGGTCGCCGCCTTCGAGGCCGACACCGGCTACGACCTGGAGGTCCAGCTCTCCGGGGACGCCGGCCAGATGGCCAACCAGATCGTGCTGACCGCCGGCAACCCCACCGCCGACGTCGTCTTCGGCATCGACACCACCTTCGCCACCCGGGTGGTCGGCGCCGAGGCGCTCGAGGCATACCGCCCCGAGGGCCTCCCCGAGTCGGTGGAGGAGCACGACCTCGCCGAGGGGGCCGAGGCCTACCTCACCCCCGTCGACTACGGCGACGTGTGCGTCAACATCGACAGCGTGTGGTTCGCCAACCAGGGGATCGAGCCGCCCCAGTCGCTGGCGGACCTCACCGACCCCGCCTACGAGGACCTCTTCGTCACCCCCGGTGCCAGCACGTCCAGCCCGGGCCTGGCCTTCCTGCTCGCCACCATCGGCGAGTTCGGGCCGGGGGAGTGGCAGGGCTACTGGGAGGACCTCATGGCCAACGGCGCCAAGGTCACCAGCGGCTGGACCGACGCCTACACCGTCGACTTCACCGCCGGCGGCGGCGACGGCGACCGCCCGATCGTCCTGTCCTACGCCTCCAGCCCGCCCTTCACCATCCCCGACGGCGGCTTCGAGCCCACGACCCGCGCGCTGCTCGACACCTGCTTCCGACAGGTCGAGTACGCCGGCGTCCTCGCCGGCACCGACAATCCCGAGGGCGCCCAGGCCGTGGTCGACTGGCTGCTGAGCCCGGACGTGCAGGCCGCCATCCCGGACAGCATGTACGTCTTCCCCGTCGACGACACGGTCGCGCTGCCCGACCTCTGGTCCCAGTGGGCGCAGGTCGCCGAGGACCCGATCGTCGTCAGCCCGCGCCAGATCGAGGCCGAGCGGGAGACGTGGCTGCGCGAGTGGGCGGACATCGCCACCGGATGAGACGCGCCCCCGGGGTGGCGCTCGGGCTGGCCGCGCTGGTCCCGCTCGCCTTCCTCGCCGTCTTCTTCGTCCTCCCGGTGAGCGGGATGATCGCTCGGGGGCTGTGGCCCGAGGGACGGCTCGACCTCAGCGGTGTCCCCGAGGTGCTCGGCCGCGCGCGCACCCTGCGGGTGCTCACCTTCACCCTGGTCAGCTCGCTGGCCGGCACGGTCGTCACCCTGCTCCTGGGCCTGCCGGTCGCCTTCGTGCTCTACCGCCTGCGCTTCCCGGGTCGCGGGCTGCTGCGCGCGGTCGTCGTCATGCCCTTCGTCCTGCCGACGGTGGTGGTGGGCGTCATGTTCCGCTCGCTGCTGGCCCCCGGCGGCCCGCTCGGCGGGCTCGGGCTCGACGGCACCTGGGTGCCGATCCTGCTCGCCTTCGTGTTCTTCAACCTCGCCGTCGTCGTGCGCACCGTCGGTGGCCTGTGGGAAGGGCTGGACCGGCGCGCCGAGGAGTCCGCCGCCACCCTCGGCGCCGGCCCCTGGCAGGTATGGCGCACGGTCACCCTCCCCGCGCTCGCGCCGGGCATCGTCTCCGCGGCCACCCTCGTCTTCCTCTTCTGCTCCACCGCCTTCGGGGTGGTGCTCACCCTCGGCGGGCTGCGCTACGGCACCGTCGAGACCGAGATCTACCTGCTCACCGTGCAGTTCCTCGACCTGCAGGGCGCCGCCGTGCTCTCGCTGCTGCAGCTCGTGGCCGTCGTCGCCATGCTCGCCCTCGCCGCCCGCACCCGCTCCCGGCGCGAGCAGGCCCTGCGCCGCGTCGGTGCCCTCGCCGCGACCCGCCGGCCCCGGCGCCACGACCTCCCGGTCCTCGCGGCGACCGCGTTCGCCGTCGCCTTCGTGCTGCTGCCCGTCGGCACCCTCGTCGTGCGCTCGCTGCAGGTCGGGCCGGGGTGGGGGCTCGGGAACTACCGCGCCCTCACCGACCCGGACGCCACCGCGGCCCTGCGGGTGAGCGTCACCGAGGCCATGGCCAACTCGCTGCGCACCGCCGTCGACGCCACCGTGCTCGCCATGCTGCTCGGCCTCGTCGTCGCCGTCGTCGTCTCCCGGCGCCCACGCTCGCGGGGCTGGGCGCGCACGGTCTCGGTGCTCGACGGCGCCTTCATGCTCCCGCTCGGCATCTCCGCGGTCACCGTCGGCTTCGGCTTCCTCATCACCCTCGACCGGCCGCCGCTGGACCTGCGCACCTCGCCGATCCTCGTGCCGATCGCCCAGGCGATGGTCGCGCTCCCCCTCGTGGTGCGGACCCTCGCCCCGGTGCTGCGCTCGGTCGACCCGCGGCAGCGGGAGGCCGCGGCCACCCTCGGGGCCGGGCCGTGGCGCGCGGCGTGGACCGCCGAGGCGCCGGTGCTCGCCCGGCCGGTGCTCGCGGCGACCGGGTTCGCCTTCGCCGTCTCGCTGGGGGAGTTCGGCGCGACCAGCTTCCTCGCCCGTCCGGACCGGCCGACCGTGCCGGTCGTCATCTACCAGCTCATCTCCCGGCCCGGCGCCGACCACCTGGGGATGGCGCTCGCCGCGAGCGTGCTGCTCGCGCTCGTGACCGTCGTCGTCATGGGTCTCGTCGAGCGGCTGCGGGTCGGCTCGGTGGGAGCCTTCTGATGCTCGAGCTCGACGACGTCACGGTCACCTTCCCCGGCGCCACCGCGGTCGACCGGGTCGACCTGCGGGTCGAGGAGGGCGGTGTGCTGGCCGTGCTCGGGCCCTCCGGCTGCGGCAAGTCCACCCTGCTGCGGGCGGTCGCCGGGCTGGAGCCGGTCTCCGCCGGGTCCATCCGCTGGCAGGGCCGGGACCTGCGCGGGGTGCCGACGCACGAGCGGGGCTTCGCCCTCATGTTCCAGGACGGCCAGCTCTTCGCCCAGGCCAGCGTCGCCGACAACATCGGCTACCCGCTGCGGCTGCGCGGGCGCAGCCCTCGGGACCGGGCGGGGCGGGTCGCCGAGCTGCTCGAGCTCGTCGGGCTCGAGGGGTATGCCGACCGCCGCCCGGCCACCCTCTCCGGCGGGGAGCAGCAGCGGGTCGCGCTCGCCCGCTCGCTCGCCGCCGGCCCGGCCCTGCTGCTGCTCGACGAGCCGCTCAGCTCCCTGGACCGGGCGCTGCGCGACCGGCTCGCCGGCGACCTGCGCGAGATCCTCACCACGACCGGCACCACGGCGCTGCTCGTCACCCACGACCACGACGAGGCCTTCACCGTGGCGGACCGGATGGCCGTCATGCTGGACGGGCGGATCGCCCAGGAGGGCGAGGCGGTGCAGGTCTGGCGCCACCCGGTCTCCCGGGAGGTCGCCTCCTTCGTCGGCTACGAGACGATCCTCGAGCCCGACCCCACCGGGCCCCGCGGGTGGGTCCCCCCGCCCCCGCCGGGCGGCGCAGGTGCCCCCGGGGGTGGCCGGGCCCCGTCCGTGGTGGCCCTGCGCCGCTCGGCGCTGCGCGTCGACGCCGACGGCGAGCTGCGCGGGCTGGTGCGACGGGTGGTCACCGTCTCCGACGCCCTGCACCTCGAGGTCGAGGTCGAGGGTGTGGGGCGGATGCCGGCACTCGCCACGGACCGCGGCCCGGAGGTCGGCGACGACGTGAGGCTCACGGTGGATCCGCGTGGCGTCGCGCACCTGTCCGAGTGATCTGTCGCTCAGACCCCTGTCGTCCGCACGACCTGCGTGGAGCCCGGACGAGGTGGCGTGGTGCCGGAAGAAACTGCATACCGTCCGGGGTGGTGTCGATGCGGGGAACCCGGCCGTCGCGATCTAGATTGGTGCCCCATGGACACCCCTGACAACTGGCGGCCGGACACGCTCGCGGTGCGGGGCGGGCTCCTGCGCAGCTCCTTCGACGAGACCTCCGAGGCGCTCTACCCGACCTCCGGCTACGTCTACGGCAGCGCCGAGGAGGCCCAGGCCGCCTTCAACGACGAGATCGAGCGCTTCGTCTACAGCCGCTACGGCAACCCCACCGTCGCGATGCTGGAGGAGCGGATGCGGCTGCTGCACGGGGCGGAGGCGGCCCAGGCGACGGCCTCGGGGATGTCCGCCGTCTTCACCGCGCTCGGCGGGATCTGCGCCGCGGGCGACCGCGTCGTCGCGAGCCGGTCGCTCTTCGGCTCGTGCTTCGTCATCATCGACGAGGTGCTGCGCCGCTGGGGTGTGGAGAGCACCTTCGTCGACGGGACCGACCTGGACGACTGGGCGCGGGCGCTCGAGACCCCGGCGGCGGCCGTCTTCTTCGAGACGCCGAGCAACCCCACCCAGGAGATCGTCGACATCGCGGCGGTGAGCGAGCTGGCGCACGCCGCCGGCGCGGTCGTCGTGGTGGACAACGTCTTCGGGACCCCGGTCTTCTCCCGGCCCCTGGACCACGGGGCCGACATCGTCGTCTACTCCACCACCAAGCACATCGACGGCCAGGGCCGCGTCATGGGCGGGATGATCCTGGGCCCCACCGAGCTCGTCGGCGGGCCGATCCAGACGCTGCTGCGGCACACCGGGCCGGCGATGTCGCCCTTCAACGCCTGGGTGACGATCAAGGGGCTCGAGACGCTCACGCTGCGCGTCGAGCGGCAGGCAGCCAGCGCCCTCGAGCTGGCCCGCCACCTGGAGGGCGACCCGCGGGTGGCCCGGGTCTTCCACCCCTGGCTGGAGTCGCACCCGCAGGCCGACCTGGCCCGGCGGCAGATGACCGGCGGCGGCACGGTCGTCACCTTCACCCTGGACGGCGGTCAGCAGGAGGCCTTCGCCTTCATGAACGCCCTGCAGGTCGTCGACATCTCCAACAACCTCGGCGACGCCAAGTCGCTCACCACCCACCCGGCGACCACGACGCACAAGCGGCTGCCCGAGCCGGCGCGGCTGGCGGCCGGCATCACCGGCGGCACCATCCGGCTCTCGGTCGGGCTCGAGGACCTCGAGGACCTGCGGGAGGACCTCGAGCGGGGCCTCGTCGCGGCCTTCGGCTGAGCAGCCGGCCGCCCTCCCGTGCGCCCTCGCGGGCCCGATGACGCAGGTGTGACGCGGATCACAGTATCAGGATGCAACGATCCCGCTCTGAGGGACGTCTAGGGAGTGTCGGTTCGGGACAGCCGACGCAACCCCGTCGTGGGGGCCGCAGCACGCGGGACGGTGGGGAGACGGATGGTGGGGCGCCGGTTCAGGGACCGGCGCCCCACCCTCCATACCCTCATCGGCGCGTGGCGGCAGCCCTCCGGACCTAGACTGGCGGGGACGCTACCTGGAGGTGTCACCCGATGACCCGCAACCGCCGACCCATCCTCGCCGTCACCACCCTCAGCCTCGCCGCCCTGCTCTCCGCCTGCGGGGACGCCGGCGGCACCGAGGGAGAGCAGGCGGCCACCCCCACGCAGAGCGATGACGCGGGTGGCGGAGGTGCCGGTGACGAGGACACCGGCAGCGGCGCCGACGAGAGCGAGGACCCCAGCATGAGCACCGGCGAGCCCGGGGTCGGCGACAGGCCGACCCAGACCCAGATCGCCCCGGGCGGCGGTGACGTCTCGCTGCCCCTCGGCCCCGTGCCCGACGCGGTCGTCCAGCGCCCCGACGTGCAGGAGGCGATCGAGGCCGAGGCGCAGCGGACCGGGGTCGAGCCCGAGGCGGTGACCGTCGCCGGCTACGCCGACGTCACCTGGAGCGACGGCTCGATCGGCTGCCCGAAGCCGGGGATGATGTACACCCAGGCGCTCGTCCCCGGTCACCAGCTCGTCCTCGAGGTCGACGGGTCCTACGCCAGCTACCACGCGGCCGACGGCAAGCCCTTCTCCTACTGCGCGCAGCCGGTCGGCCCGGCCACCTCGCAGTCCTCCGGGGGCCCGGTCACCGACCGCTGACGGCCGCTCAGTGCCCGGGCCGCAGGGTGAGTGCCTGCACCAGGGTGCCCACCGGACCCTGCTCGTCGTGCACCACCGAGGCGGTCTGCCCGATGCCCGTCGGGCCCCACGAGACCCGGGTGTCCAGCCCCACCCAGGGGCCCTCCGGGACCCGGTGCAGGTGCAGGGTGAGGTCGACGTTGGGGAAGAGCCAGTCGTGCGGAGCCTCCCGCCCGGCCGTGCCGTTGGCGGTGTCCAGCAGCCCCACCCACGACGCCAGCGCCGAGGCCTGCTCGTCCTCGCGGCCGCCGACGAGCAGCACGTCGGTGCGGACCCAGGTCCGTCCCCGCCCGGCCCGCGACCCGGGCACCGAGCGGAAGTCCAGGCTGGCGATGAAGCCGCCGTCCCAGTGGTCCATGCCGTGCCAGGGATCCAGCTCCGAGGGTGCGGGCATCTGCGCGTGCTCCTGACCGGCCACCGCGGTGGTGTCGCTGGTCATGAGCCGCCAGGCGGTGAGCCGCACGGCGTCCCGGCCGCCGATCTCCACGCTGGCCTCGAGCAGCTCGATGGTCCGCCCCGGGCGCAGCACCCGGGTGGTGACCCGCATCTCCTCGCGCCGGATGAAGCCGAGGATGTCGACGCTCAGCCGCGCCCACTGCAGGTCCTCGCGCGGGTGCTGGTGCTCCAGCGTGTGCAGCAGCAGCCCGATGACCGGGGCGACGTGCTGCTCCTCCGGCGACCACGCGCCCTGCACGTGCTCGGTCGGCTGGTACCTGCCCTCGCCCAGCGCCGTGAAGTAGTGCCGCGCGTCAGCCGTCATGAGGCGCGAGTGTAGTAATGGACCCGTGACCCCCGACGCACCACGCCGCGACCACCGCCCCGCCGCGCACCCGCACGCCCGCGCCTGGAGCCGCATCGCGCGCGAGGTGATCGGCACGGCATACCCCTGGGCGCCGGGCCACGTCGTCCTCGGGCCGGGCGACACCGACGTCACGCCGTCGCGCCTGCACCCCGCCTTCCACGGCGCGCTCGACTGGCACTCGTGCGTGCACATGCAGTGGTCGCTGGTCACCCTCCTCACGAGGTATGCCGACGCGCTCGGCGAGACCGAGCGCGTCGCCGCCCGGTCGCTGCTGTCCGAGCGGCTCATCGAGGAGCACCTGGCGACCGAGGTCGACTACCTGCGGGCCCGACCCGGCTACGAGCGCCCCTACGGCTGGGCGTGGGCGGCGCAGCTGGCCGCCGCGGCAGACGCGGCGGTGGCGAGCGTCCCTGAGGCGGAGGGCTGGGCGAGGGCCCTGGCCCCGCTCGCGGACCTGCTCGCCGAGCGGGTGCTGGCGCACCTGCCGCGGCAGGGCTACCCCGTGCGCCACGGCAAGCACCAGAACGACGCCTTCGCGCTCCTGCTGCTGCGCGACGCCTACCGGCGCCTGGGGCGGGAGGACGTCGTGCGGGCGTGCGGGGAGGCGGCCGTCCGCTGGTTCGGCGAGGACGGGCCGGCCCCGACCGGGACCGAGCCGGGCGGCTCGGACTTCCTCTCCCCGGCGCTCACCGAGGCGCTGCTCATGACCGAGGTGCTCGGGCGGGCCGACGGTGCCGCCTGGCTGGGCCGCGTCCTGCCCGGGCTGGGCGAGGGGGCGCACGCCCACCTGCTCGAGGTGCCGCAGGTGCTCGACCCGACCGACGGCCAGGGCGCCCACCTGCTCGGGCTCGCGCTGTCGCGGGCGTGGGCGCTGCGGTCTCTGGCACCCTGGGTGCCGGAGCCCGCCGCCGACCGGCTGAGGCGGGCCGCCGGTGAGCAGGAGGGCGCGGTGCTGGTGCAGATCACCGACGGCGACTTCATGGCCACGCACTGGCTGGTGTCCTTCGCGCTCCTCGCCGACGGGGCGGGCCCGTGAGCCCGGCCCACGCCCCGCACCGTTGTGACGGCGGCTGGCCGTGAGCGACACCGCCCGCCGCGGCTGGACGGTCCGCCGCCGGTTGCTCGTGATGATGGTGAGTATGACGGCGCTGGTCATCGCCCTCACCGGGATGATCGCCTTCGCCGTGCAGTTCCGCTCCCTCGACGAACGCGTCCGGGCCGAGCTCGAGCAGGAGATCCAGGAGGTCACCGCGCTCGCCCGGTCGGGTCCGCAGCTGGACGACGAGCCGTTCACCGACGCCGACGCCCTCTTCTTCTCCTTCCTCGGGACCTCGATCGCCAGCCCCGACGAGGCGTTCCTGGCCCTCATCGACGGCCAGCCGGAGTACCAGAGCGTCGGCGAGCGCGACTTCGCGGTCGACCACCCCGACGTGCTCGCGCTCATCGACAGCACTCCGCTCGAGCCGGGCCGGGCGGTCATCGACACCGTCGACACGCAGGGCACCACGCTCACGGTGATCGTGGCCGACGTCCGGCTGCCGGAGGAGGAGCGGACGGGCACCTTCGTCGTCGCCATCGACTCGGGCACCTTGGCCGGGCAAGTGTGGCGCCGCGTCTGGACCTACGCCGGCGTCGGCCTGGTCTCGCTGCTGGTCGTCGGCGCGCTGGCCGACGTCGTCCTCGGCCGGCTGCTGCGCCCGCTGCGCGAGCTGCAGGACGCCACCGCCCAGATCAGCACCGAGGACCTGTCGCGACGGGTCGAGGTGTCGGGCGAGACCGACATCGTCGACCTGGCCCACCGTTTCAACGCCATGCTGGACCGCATCGAGGACGGGGTCCGGCTGCAGCGGCAGTTCCTCGACGACGCGGCCCACGAGCTGCGGACCCCGCTGACCATCCTGCGCGGCAACGCCGAGCTGCTCCGCCCGCAGGACCCCGAGGACGTCGCCGCGACGCGCACCCTCATGCTCGACGAGGTCGACCGCATGCAGCGGCTGGTCGACGACCTGCTCATGCTGGCCCGCGCGCAGCGGCAGGACTTCCTCCGGCCCGGCACCACGGACGTCACCGAGCTGGCCGTCGAGTGCATGGAGCGGATCACCGCCCTCGGCCCGCGGCAGTGGCAGCTCGCCGCGCACGCCGAGGGCGCGGTCGTCCTCGACCGGCAGCGGGTCATCCAGGCCGTGGTCCAGCTGGCGGCCAACGCGGTGAAGTTCAGCGACGAGGGGTCAGCGGTCGAGCTGGCGACGGACTGGGCGCAGGACGAGGACCCCCAGGTGTGGCGGGCCCAGGAGCTGGGTGCCCGACCTTCCTCCCGCTACCTGGTGCTGAGCGTCTCCGACCACGGCACCGGCATCCCCGAGAGCGAGCAGGAGCGGGTCTTCGAGCGCTTCGGCCGGGCCGAGTCCGCCACCCACGTCGACGGGAGCGGCCTGGGGCTGGCGATCGTCCAGGCCATCGCCGACGCGCACGGCGGTGCGGTCGGGGTGGAGTCGGTCGAGGGGCTGGGGTCGCGCTTCACCGTGTGGATCCCGGCCGGTGGCGCCGACGACCCGGCCCGGGGTCGGCCCCCGGCCGCGCGGGAGGAGCCGGTCCGCACCGCCGGGTAGCCTGCCCCTCATGGCGCACATCCTGATCGCGGAGGACGAGGAGGGGATCGCGCGGGTCGTCGACCGGGGGCTGCGGGCCGACGGCCACCGCACCACCGTCGTCACCGACGGGATCGCCGCCCTCGAGGCGGCCAGCGGCGGGCAGGTCGACCTCGTGGTGCTCGACGTGGGGCTGCCGAAGATGGACGGGTTCACCGTCCTGCGCATGCTGCGGACCATGGACGAGCCGGTGCCGGTCATCATGTGCACGGCCCGCGACTCGGTCGAGGACACGGTGCACGGTCTGGAGAGCGGGGCCGAGGACTACCTCGCCAAGCCCTTCCGGGTCGAGGAGCTGCGCGCCCGGGTCAAGCTCCGGCTGCGCCAGCACGCCGAGGCGCTGGCCGGCGGTCGCACGGAGGACGTCCTCGAGGTGGGTGGGGTGCGCCTGGACATCCCGGCCCGCACGGTGCACGTCGACGGCGAGCCGGTCGAGCTGTCCGCGCGGGAGTTCACCCTGGCCCGCGAGCTCATGGACCACGCGGGCCAGGTGCTGAGCCGGGACCAGCTGCTGGACCGGGTGTGGGGCTTCGAGGTCACCGGCAGCTCCAACGTCGTCGACGTCTACATCCGCTACCTGCGCGCCAAGGTCGGCGCCGAGCGCATCAGCACGGTCCGGGGGGTCGGCTACCGCTTCGAGCGCTGACGTCCCACCGACGCCGCGGGTCGCGGCGTCAGGGCTGGTCACCGTGCATGAGAGCCGTCTCATGGACGTGTCATCCACCCCTCATCCCGCCCGTGTTCACTCGTCTCCACGCACCGGCACCCGGTCGGGCGGGAGAGGACGACATGGACCACCGCACCAGCCACGTCCCCGGCAGCGGCGCGCCCCTGCGCGTGCTGTTCTACTCCCACGACTCCCAGGGGCTGGGCCACTTCCGGCGCAACCGGGCGCTCGCGCACACGCTCTCGCAGCGCCTGCCGGTGCTCACCGGGTGCCCGGTCACCGGGCTGCTCCTCAACGGTGTCGGCGGGGCCGCGGCCCGCAGCCTCCCGGCCGGCTTCGACGTCGTCACCCTCCCGGCGATCGGCAAGGCGGCCGGCCGGCGCGGCTACGGGCCCCGCCACCTCGACCTGGGGATGGACACCGTGCTGTCGGTGCGCGGGGAGATCGTGCGCGCCACCGGGCTCGCCTTCCGCCCCGACCTCGTCGTCGTCGACCGGCACGCCCTCGGCGTCGGCGGCGAGCTGCTCGCCGGACTGCAGGCCATGCGCCGGGAGCTGCCGCAGACCCGGTTCGTGCTGGGGCTGCGCGACGTCCTCGACGCCCCCGCGGCGGTGGAGTCGGAGTGGCGCCAGACCCCCGCTGACCTGGTGGCGCAGATCTACGACGAGATCTGGGTCTACGGCGACCCCGGCGTGCACGACCTGCGCCGCTCCGGCGAGCTGCCCCCCGAGCTCGGCCCGCTCGTGCGCTACCAGGGGTTCCTCGCCCACGGGCGGGCCGAGGAGCCGACCGACGTCGAGCCGGACCGGCCCTACCTCGTCACCACCGCCGGCGGGGGCAGCGACGGCACCCGGCTGTGCCTCGCGGCGGCCCGCGCCCGCGTCCCGGCCGGCCACCGGCACCTGCTCGTCACCGGCCCGCAGATGAGCGACGCCGACCACCGCAGCGTCGAGCGCGAGGCCGCCCGCGGCACGCGGGTGGTCCGCAGCGTGGACGACGCGGCCGGGCTCATCCGCCGGGCGGCGGCCTCGGTGTCCATGGCCGGCTACAACACCGTCGCCGAGACGCTGGCCACCGACGTCCCCGCCCTCCTCGTGCCGCGGGAGCGCCCGCGCACCGAGCAGCTCATCCGGGCCGAGGCGCTCGCCCGGGTCGGCGCCGCCGACCTGCTGCGCGAGCGCGACCTGACCGACACCGCCATCAGCCGCTGGTGGGGCCACGCCGTGGGGCGTCGCGTCGACCGTGGCGACCTCGACCTGGGCGGCCTGCGGACCGTGGCCACCTCCGCGGCCAGGCTGGTCCGCTCCTCACCGGCCTTCCCGGCCGCCCCGACGCCCACCGCCGCACCGGGCCTCACCGCCGCGCCGGGGCTGGCTCCCGACCCGGTGCTCACCGCCGACCCGGCCCTCTCGGTCCACCGTGCTCCCGCCCGCGAGGAAGGACTCCCCGTTGCCGTCTGACCGCACCGCCTACGTCCTCAAGGTCTACCCGCGCTTCTCCGAGACCTTCGTCGTCACCGAGATCCTGGCCCGCGAGGCCGCCGGCGACGACCTGGCCATCTACGCCCTGCGGCCGACCACCGACTCGCGCTTCCACCCCCAGCTCGCGCAGGTGCAGGCGCCGGTGACCCACCTGCCGCGGGCGCACAAGCTGTCCGCCGAGTGGGAGGTCTTCGCCCAGGCCCAGACCGAGCTGCCCGACTTCGGCGCCCGGCTCGGCGCGCTCATGCCGCTGCTGGTCCGTCTCGACCCCTCCGACGTGGCGCAGGGCGTCGACCTCGCGCTGCGGCTGCGGCGCGACGGCATCACGCGGGTGCACGTGCACTTCGCCAGCATGGCGTCCTGGTGCACCGCGATCGCGAGCGCGCTCACCGGCATACCCTTCACCGTCACCACGCACGCCAAGGACCTCTTCCACGAGGACGTCGACCGGGTGGTGCTGCGCGAGGTGCTCGCCCGCGCGTCCGCCGTCATCGCCATCAGCGACTACAACCGGCGCTTCCTCGTCGAGAAGGTCGACCCCGGGCTGGCCGACAAGGTCGCCCTCGTGCGCAACGGCCTGGAGCTGGGCCGCTTCGACTACCGCGACCCGCGGCCGGTCGGCGACACGCTCCGGGTGCTGGCCGTGGGGCGCATCGTCGAGAAGAAGGGCTTCGACCACCTGGTCGACGCCGTCGCCGCGCTGCGCTCGCAGGGGATGCCGCTCGAGGTCCGGGTCGTCGGCGAGGGCGAGCGGGCCGACGAGCTCGCGGCCCAGGTCCGCCGCACCGGGGTCGACGACGCCGTCACCCTGCTGGGGTCGCGCAGCCAGAGCGAGCTCGTCGCCGAGCTGGACCGGGCCGACGTCCTGGTCGCGCCGTGCGTGGTCGGCGCCGACGGCAACGCCGACGGGCTGCCCACCGTGCTGCTCGAGGCGATGGCCAGCGGGGTGCCGTGCGTGGCGACCGACGTCACCGGCATCCCCGAGGCCGTCCGCCCGGGTGACGACGCGGACCCCGCCACCGGGATCCTGCTGCCCAGCGACCCCGCCGGCCTCGCCGGTCGGGTCGCCGACGCGTTGCGCCGGGTCGCCGACCCCTCCTGGCCGCGGGTCGAGGTCGCCCGGGCCGCCCGCGCGCTCGTCGAGCGCGACTACGACACCACCACCCAGGCGGCACGCCTCGCCGCCGTGACGGCAGGAGCCACCCGATGACCCGCGTCGCCTACGTCTGCGCCGACCCCGGCATCCCCGTCTTCGGCACCAAGGGGGCCAGCGTCCACATCCAGGAGATCGTGCGCGCCTGGCGCCGGCGGGGCGCCGAGGTGGAGGTGTATGCCGTCCGCCTCGGCGACGCCGACCACGTCCCGGCCGACCTCGCCGACCTCGTCGTCCACCACGTGCCGGTCGGCCGCACCGGGTCGAGCACCGGTGCCGCCGACCCCGGTGCCGCCGCCCGGCGAGAGGTGGCCCAGCGGCAGGCCGCGGCGGAGATCGGCGCTCGGGTGGTGGCCGCCGCCCCGGACGTCGTCTACGAGCGCTACTCGCTCTTCTCCGGCGTGCTGCACCTCGCGAGGCGGGGTCTCGGTGCCCGGGTCCGGACGATCCTCGAGGTCAACGCCCCGCTCATCGACGAGCAGCAGCGGCACCGCGTCCTCGTCGACGAGGCCAGCAGCGTCGACGCCCTGCGAGCCCAGGTCGGTGCCGCCGACGTCGTCGCCTGCGTGAGCGAACGGGTCGCCGCGTGGGTGCGGGAGCGGACCGGTGCGGACGTCGCCGACGGAGACGGGGCCACGGGCGGTGCGCGCGTCGCCGACCTGGCCGGGACCACGAGCGGTGCCCGCGTCGTCGTCGTCCCCAACGGGGTCAACACCCGCCGGATCCGCGCCGTCACCCCCGACCTGGAGACCGACCCGGTCGTCGTCTTCGTCGGGACGCTCAAGCCCTGGCACGGCGTCGAGGACCTCCTGGAGGCGGCAGCGCTCGCCGGAGAGGCCTGGCGGCTGCGGATCGTCGGCGACGGGCCGCAGCGGGAGGCGGTCGAGCAGGCCGCCGCCCGGCACGGGCTGTCCGTCGAGCTCACCGGTGCGCTCGCGCCCGAGGACGTGCCGGCCGCGCTCGAGGGCGCCCTCGTCGCCGTCGCGCCCTACCCGGCCAGCGACGACCACTACTTCTCCCCGCTCAAGGTCTACGAGTACGGCGCCGCCGCCCTCCCCGTGGTCGCCTCCCGGATCGGCCAGATCCCGGCCGTGGTGCAGGACGGCGTCACCGGTCTGCTCGTGCCTCCGTCGGACCCGGCCGCGCTGGCGGCCGCCGTCGACGCGCTCGTCGCCGACCCGGCCGCCGCCCGCCGGATGGGAGCCGCCGCGCGCCGGCTCATGGAGCGCGAGCACTCGTGGGAGCACGTCCTCGACGCCACGCTCGCGCCGGTGACGTCGACCACGCGCCCGGCGTCCGGGCATACCTCCGCGGCTGTCTCGACCGAGCCCGTCTCGACCGGGACTGTCCCGACCGGGGCCGCCTCGTCCGCGGCCCCGGCGGCCGGGGGGCGCTGATGGCTGCGGACCCAGGGACGAGCGTGCCCGCCTCACCGCTGCGGCGGACCCTGGGGCTCGTGGTCCCGCACCTGGAGGGGCAGCGCGCGCTGCTGGCCGGCGGCGGGGTGCTGCTGCTGCTCGAGGTCGTCTTCCGGGTGCTGGAGCCCTGGCCGACCAAGCTCGTCATCGACGCCCTCACCCGCAGCCTGGGCGCGAACCTCGCCGAGCCGGGGCCCCAGGCCTCGGTGCAGCTCCTCGTCGCCTGCGGGCTCGGCACCATCGCCATCATCGGGATGCGCGCGGTGTGCAACTACGGCGCGACGGTGGCGTTCGCGCTGGGCGGGAGCCGGGTCGCGACGCGGCTGCGGGCGGCGGTCTTCGACCACGTCCAGGGCCTGTCGCGCAGCTACCACGGCCGGGCGCGCTCCGGTGACGTCGTGCAGCGGCTGGTGGCGGACGTGGGCCGGCTGCAGGAGGTCGCGGTCACCGCCGGCATGCCGCTCGTCGTCAACGTCTTCACCCTCGTGGCGATGCTCGGGGTGATGACGTGGCTGGACCCGGTGCTGGCGCTCATCGTGCTCGTCGCGATCCTCGTCTTCGTCCTCTTCTCCCGGATGTCGACGGGCAAGATCACCCACGCCTCGCGCAAGACCCGGCGCAGCGAGGGCGAGCTGGCCAACGTCGCCCAGGAGACGCTGACCGGGATGACGCACGTCCAGGCATACGGGATGGAGCGCGACCGTTCGAGCACCTTCCAGGGATCCAACAACCGCTCGCTCAAGGACGGCGTCGTCGCGCGGCGGCTCGCCGCGGCCCTCGAGCGACGCACCGACGTGCTGGTCGGCGTCGCGACCGCGGCCGTGCTGGTGCTGGGTGGGGCGCGGGTGCTGCAGGGCGCGATGACCCCCGGGGACATGGTCATCTTCCTGACCTACCTCAAGACGTCGATGAAGCCGCTGCGCGACCTGGCGAAGTACACCGGTCGCATCGCCCGCGCCAGCGCCTCTGGGGAGCGGGTGGCCGACCTCCTCGACGAGCGGCCGGACATCGTCTCCCCGACGGACCCGGTGCGGCTGGGGGTCGTCCGGGGCGCGGTGGAGCTGCGGGACGTGCACCTCGAGTTCGTGCCCGGTCTGCCCGTGCTGCGGGGGGTGGACCTGAGCATCGAGCCGGGCGAGCGGGTCGCGATCGTCGGCCCGTCCGGCTCGGGCAAGTCGACCGTGGCCGCGCTGCTGCTGCGCCTGCTCGACCCGGGCTCGGGCAGCGTGCACCTGGACGGCGTGGACCTGCGCGAGCTGGACCTGCGGGACCTCCGCGGCCAGGTCGCGCTGGTGCAGCAGGACGCGGTGCTCTTCACCGGGACGATCGAGGACAACATCCGCCAGGGGCGGCCCGAGGCCAGCGACCACCAGGTGCTGCGCGCGGCCCGGCTCGCCCGGGTGACGGAGTTCACCGACGAGTTCCCGGACGGGCTGCAGACGCAGGTCAGCGAGCGGGGGAGCAGCCTCTCCGGCGGGCAGCGCCAGCGGATCTCCCTGGCCCGCGCCTTCCTGCGCGACGCCCCGGTGCTGCTCCTCGACGAGCCGACCACCGGGCTGGACCCGGACAACGTGACGCTCGTGGGTGAGGCCATCAGGGAGCTGAGCCGCGGCCGCACGAGCGTGATGATCACCCACGACCTCGACGTCGCCCGCGGCGCCGACCGGGTCGTCGTGCTGGAGCAGGGGCGCGTGACCTGGACCGGGAGGCCCGAGGACGCGCCGCTCGACGGGGTGCTGGAGGAGAGCCATGGATGAGCGCAGCCTGCACGGCGACGGGCCCGAAACGGGAGCGCGGGGCGGAGCCGTCGCGCGCGGGTCGGTGGGGTGTGACGAGATGGTCCCGCACGGTGCGGCGGGACGTGGCGAGGAGGTCCCGCACGGTGCCGCGGGACCTGGCGGGATGGTCCCGCACGGTGCGGCGGGACGTGGCGAGGACCTCCCCCGGGGTGCGGCGGGGGTGGCCGCAAGGATCACGGAGGACGCGGGGACCAGAGAGGACGCAGGGACGACGGTGGACGCGAGGACCAGGGAGGACGACCGGCGCACCCCGGACCCCGTGCTGGAGCTGCTGCTCGACCCGGAGCGGCTCAGCGGGCTGCTGCGCACATCCGTGCGGGCGACGCGGGTCCGTCCCAAGCCAGGAGTGAGCCATACCGCGGCTCTCCTGGGTCCTGACGGCCGGGTCGTCGGCTGGGTGCAGGCCCTCATCGGGCCGGCTCGGCCCAAGGCGGCCAAGGCGCGGGCCCGGGCCGAGCGCTACGGGCACGGCGCCCTCATCGGCTCGCTGCCGCTGCCGCAGTGGGACGCCGAGCTCGTCTGGGGCGGCATCGCCACCGACCCGGAGCTGGGCAGCCCGCTGCGCCGCAGCGGACTCGACCTCGCGGCACCCGACCTGGTCCTGCTGCGGTACAACCCGCTGCGCAGGCTCGTCGTGCGCAGCGGCAGCCAGGTCGTGCGCGTCACCGCGCAGCCGCACGCCCGGCGGATGTCCGCGGTCGCCCGAGCACTCGCCGCGCAGGAGCTGCCCGTCGTGGCGCCGCTCGACCGGCATCAGGGCGGCCCAGCAGGTCAGGTGGACCCGGGTGTCGTCGAGGGGCAGGTCGACTCCGCCGCGGGTCAGGTGGACCCGGGTGTCGTCGAGGGGCAGGTCGACCCCGCCGAGGGTCAGGTCGACCCAGGCGCCGTCGAGGGCCGTGTGCGGGTGTCGAGGCGGGTGAGCGTGTGGCCATGGGTCGAGGGGACCGACCTCGCGCAGGCGGACGTCGCGTCCGCGCGGGCGGCCGGGGCGCTGGCCGCGAGGCTGCACCGGGCGTCGCTGCCGGGTCCGACCGCGACGACGACGGGCTCGACGGCACCGTCCGCCGGCGCGCCGGTGCCGCCGGAGCTGCTGGAGTCGCTGGAGCTGCCGGAGCGTGGCTGGGAGGACCTGCTGGCGGCCGCCCGCCGCTCGCTGACGCTGCTGCACGCCGTCGCCCCGGAGGTGGCGCACCCGGCACGGCTCGCCCTCGCCGGGCTGCCGGAGCGGGGCCCGGATGGAGACCCGACGACGACCGGCCACCGGGTGGGTGCCGAGGGGTCTGTTCGGGTGCTGCTCCACGGTGACCTGTCGCTGGACCAGTTCCTGCTCGGCGACGACGGGGTGGTGCGGCTGACCGACCTGGACCGGGCGTGCCTGGGGCCCGTCGAGCTGGACCTCGCCTCCGTGCGTGCCGCGCAGATCCTGCACGAGGTGCGGAGGCGCCACGAGAGCGGGGGCGCGGCCGACCCCGTCCAGGGTGACGGCGCGCCCGCGTGGGAGGCGTTCGTCGACGGCTACGGGTGGGCCCCGCTCTCCGGCGCCTGGGTGTCCGCCGCCCTGCTCGCGCGGGTGACGGAGCCCTGGCGCTCGCAGGCACCGGGCTGGCGGGAGCAGACCCGGGACGTGGGGCAGCTGGCACTCGACCACGTCACGGGGACGCTGCTCCCGGGAGGCCGGTGGATCGGTCGGAGCGACCCCGGCGGTGCCCTGGCCCGCCACCCGGACCCGGCCGGTCCCCCCGGCACGTCACCGGACAACGGCTCGTCACCGGGCAACGGCACGTCGCCTGACCCCGGCGGGTCGGCCGGCCCGACCACCTCTCGCCCGGCGTGGCGGGTGCCTCGTGAGATCCAGTCGCACACCGAGGTCGACGGCCCCGGTGGGGCACGGGTCACCGTCACCATCGGGCGGGCCTGGCCGGCAGGGGTCCGCGACGGTCGGGCCCGGGTGGCCGTCGAGGGTCTCGACGAGCGCGGCCGGCTGCGCGCCGGCACCCTCGGTACCGGGGGCGAGGTGACCCTCCTCCCGCACGGGGAGGACCCGCGGCTGCCTGCGCTCGCCGCGGAGGCCCGCACCGGCAGCCTGCTGGTGCACCGTGCGGGCAGGCGGGCGGTCGTCCACCGGGCGGACGGCTACCTCAAGGTCGTGCGACCGGGACGGGCCGAGGGGCTGGTCGAGGCGTCGGTGCGCGGTGCTGCCGTGGCGCGCGCAGCCGGCTTCGCGGCCGCCGACGTCCTCGACAGCACCGACGGGGCGGTCCTCACGACGACGCTGCACGGCATACCCGTGCAGCGGCTCGCGTCCGACGGGAGCTGGCCGGACGTCTGGGCCGCGTGGACCGCCGGGTGGGAGCGGTGGCAGCAGCTGCCGACGGTCGGGCTGACGGCGCACACCCCCGCGCACGAGGCGCAGGTGCTGCGGACGTGGGCGGAGCGGGTGGGGGCGCTCGACCTGCTCGCCGGGACCCCCTGGCCCGAGCGCTTGGCCCGGACCGCGCAGGAGCTGGACCGGTCGCCGCGCCTCGACCTGACGGTGGCCCACCGGGACCTGCACGACGGCCAGCTGCTGTGGGACGGCGAGCGGGTGGGGGTCGTCGACCTGGACACGGTATGCCGTGCCGAACCCGCCCTCGACCTCGCCAACCTCGCCGTCCACGCGGGACTGCGTCGCGCCCAGGGGATGTGGTCGGTGACCGCTGCCGAGCGGGTGGAGGAGGCGGTGGAGGAGGTCGCGCGGGAGTCCGGCGTGCCCGGACGCCGGCTCGAGCTGGCGCGCAGGGCGACCGTGGCGCGGTTGGCCGCCGTCTACTGCCTCCGACCCCGCTGGCGGGAGGTCGTGCTCGCGTGGGCCGATCAGCAGTGGGATGCCGATCCGCGCTGGTCCGCGTGACCCGGCGCCCGGGTGAGAGCCTTCTCATGAACTTCTCACCCGCATCTCCTCCGGGGCGGGCACACTGGTGGGCATGAAGATGGTGGCCTCCGTACTCGCCCTGGTGCTCATCGGTCTCACCGGTGGGTGGCTGTGGATCGATGCTGCGGCGGACGCGCAGGAGACCGAGGGCATCGTCGTCGCGGGAGCCCTCGAACCGGGGGAGGCTCTGCCGCCGAGCTCCCCCGGTGTCCAGGGCGTGACCGGTGGGCAGCTGCTGGGTGCGGTCCAGGAGGGGACGGGCCGGTTGTCCGAGGGCTTCGCCGAGGCGCGGGCCGCGGCGGAGCAGGAGGCGAAGGACAAGAAGGCCGCCGACAAGAAGGCCGCCGAGGAGAAGGCCGCGGCCGAGCGGAAGGCCGACGAGGAGGCCAGGGCGCAGCAGGAGGGCGAGGAGGCCGCCCGGGAGGCGGAGTCCCAGCAGGCGCCGGTGCAGCCGGCCCCCGCCCTGGTCCAGCCCGCCCCGGTCCAGCCCTCGCCGGTCATGTGCTGGGACGACGACGAGTGGGAGGAGTGCGATGACGACAACTCGGGTCATGGGAGCTCGCACGACGACGATGACGACTGGGACGACGACGGCGGGGACGACGACTGAGGTCCTCCCGCGCGGAGTGCCCGTCAGGACCGAGCGCGGGTATGAGGGCGCGGGCACCTAGCCTGGGGGAGTGGACCCTCGCCCTCCACCGACCGACCTGCCACGGCGCAGCCTGCTGACCGAGACGCTGCTCGTCCTGGGGGTGAGTCTCGGCGCCTCCGCCCTGTGGTCGGTCCTCAGCATCACGCGCAAGCTGACCGCGCCCGGTGGCCTGTCGGCGCAGACCACCAGCATGAACACCAGCGCGGCCCCCGACCAGCCGTGGATCGACCTCGCCTACCAGCTCGTCGGCATCGCGCTGGCGCTCGTGCCGGTCGTGCTCGCCCTCCACCTGCTGGGCCGTGACGTGGCCCGACCGTGGCGGCTGCTCGGTCTCGACCGCACCCGACCCGTCCGCGACCTCGCGCAGGGGACGATGCTCGCCGCGGTGATCGGCATACCCGGGCTCGGGCTCTATCTCCTGGCCCGCGAGCTCGGGGTCAACACGACGGTCGCCCCCGCCAACCTGCCGTCCGTGTGGTGGGCCGTCCCCGTGCTGGTCCTCGCCGCGATCCAGAACTCGGTGGTGGAGGAGGTCATCGCGGTCGGCTACCTCTTCACCCGGTGGGCGCAGGCGGGCTGGTCGACGTGGACCATCATCCTGACGTCGGCGGTGCTGCGGGGGAGCTACCACCTCTACCAGGGCTTCGGCGGGTTCGTCGGCAACGTCGCGATGGGGGTCATCCTCGGGTGGTTCTACACGCGCACCCGCAGGGTCATGCCGTTGGTCGTGGCGCACACGCTGCTCGACGTCGTCGCCTTCGTCGGGTATGCCGCTCTCGCCGGCCGGGTGGGCTGGCTCTGAGCCGGCGCACGTCCTCCCCCCGCGTCGAGCGGCATACCCTGGACCCATGACGCAGATCGTCCATCTCGCCGACCGGAGCCGTTGGGAAGCCCAGGACGGTGCCCGCTCGCTCGGCTACCTGTCCTACGAGCTGATCGACGGCGACGTCATCGACCTCCTGCACACCGTGGTCGACCCCGCTGCCCGCGGCCGGGGCCTCGGTGGTCGCCTGGTCGAGGAGGCCCTGCAGTATGCGCGCGCCGAGGGCCTGCACGTCCGTCCCACCTGCCCGTTCGTGCCGGACTACCTCGCGCGTCACCCCGAGCACGCCGACCTCGTCGAGGGGGCGGAGGGTGAGGGGGTCCCCACCGTGCCGATCCGGGACCAGAGCATCCGGCTGGGTCAGCTGCTCAAGCTGGCCGGTCTCGTGCCCGACGGCGCCATGGCGCGCATGGTCATCGAGAACGGCGAGGTCGAGGTCGACGGTGAGGTCGTCATGCGGCGGGGCACGCAGATCCGTCCGGGTCAGGTCGTGACCTATGCGGGCGAAGGGGTGTCGCCGGTCCACCAGCCCTGAATCCACCGTGGGTGTGGGCAGCCTGCTCATCGACCTGGGTCGACGGTGTCCACGGGCGTTGAAGGGTGGTGAGAGCCGGGGTGGGGCCTGGCCCTCGCCGCGTGGGCCGTCCACCGCCGTCTGCTCAGAAGGGTGGGGGGCCTTCGTCGCGGCGCAGGCGCTCCGCCGACCGACGGCGCCGATCCGGCGAAGTGCCGATCGCCTCATCGTCGGAGGGGTCGGCCCCACGATCGTGGGAGGGGTCAGCCACCTGGTCTGGAGAGGGGTCGCCCGCACGATCGTGGGAGGGGTCGGCCGCCCGGTCTGGAGAGGGGTGGGTCGCCCGGTCCTCAGGGGTCTGGGCGTCCGTGGGGTTCTGCGAGGCAGCCTGCGCCGCCGCGCGCTCGGCGAGGAGCGTCCCGCTCGGGCCGGAGCGGCGGATACCTCGCTCGTCGGTGTGGGTGAGGGACACGAAGCCCCAGCCTCCGAACCGGGTCTCGTCGGGTTCCACGGCGTCGTCGCCCGCCTGCAGTCCCTCACCCGCCGCCCGGAAGGCCAGAGCGAGGAGGATCTCCCGGTCGACCTGCGGCAGCCGGTCGGCCTCATCCCCGGTCGCCGCGCCGTGGACCCGGTCGAACGCCTCGGTGACGAGGTGGGCGTACTGGCGGTAGTCGTGCGACCGCGTTCGGTAGAGCCGACCCAGCAGGCTCGTCCACGTCATGTCCCGGTTCTCGTCCAGTGAGCTGTCCCAGGCCTTGAGGGTCTTGGGGTGGTGGTGCCCGACGTGCAGTGGCGCGAGGTTGGTCTCGGCCGTGATCCCTTCGGGGGATCCGTGCTCGACGACGTGGTCGAGCTGGCACGATGCCGCGGGCACCAGGCAGCCGGGTGCCCGGCAGGTGACGTCCGCGGCGAGGATCTGGGCCCGCATCGCCGCATCGGGGCGGTAGCGGTCGATCGAGCGCTCCACGCACCGACCGTCGGCCGGGTCGACGAGAAGCCGTTCCAGGACGGTCCCGGGGAGCAGCGCCAGGTCGTGGATCTGGTCGACCGAGAGGTAGGCGGAGTGCGCCCCGAGCACCTGGCCCACGGTCAACAGCTCGTTTGCCGGAGGGAGACCTGCCAGGGGTGGGGAAGGAGGTCCTGGCGCGGAGGCGTCTGGGGCGGGGTCGCCGGAGGGCGAGATGCTGGGGGTCGGGCTGGGGCCATCGGGCGGTGTGCTGCTGTGGGTCGGAGTGGGGTGACCCGCTGGTGTGCTGCTGCGGATCGGGGCGAGGCCGTCGGGCGGCGTGACGACGCTGGTCGGGGCGCGGTCCGACGGCGCACGCGTGACGGATGAGGCCGCCGAGGGGGTGAGTCCCGCGTGGACGGCCGCGTAGGGGACGACGACCTGGAGGGTGGCCGACGGCATACCGGACAGGATCTGCACGAGGTCTGGGGTCCAGTGCAACCCCGTGCCGCTCGTCGACTCCTGCGTGCCGGCTGCTCCGGGCGGTGTCGCCGCGTCCGGAGGCAGCACGGTGCCGTGCATCAAGAGAGCCAGACCGATGTCCGCGCGCAGCCGGGCCAGCGTGCGCTCGTCCCCGGAGGCCCGCGCGCGGCGCGCCGCCTGGTCGACGCGGTCGGCGATCGCCGTCGCCTGCAGGGCCGAGCCGAGCAGCGTCACGGTGCCCGTGCCGTTCTCGTCGATCGTGACGCCCAGGCTCCGGCTGGCCAGGGCTGCTTCCCGGGCCGCCCTGGCCGCGGCAAGATCGGTGCTCTGCAGCCGCGTCACCTCGCGGCGCAGAGCCGCGCGGAACTCCCGGTGGAACCACGGGGCCTCGCTGAGCGTGCCGTCGGGAGTCAGGCGCTCCGGGGCGCAGGTGTCGGCATCGGTCCCGAAGAGCACCTCGGCCACGTGCGCGGCCTCGTCGGCGGCGAGGGCGCCGCAGTCCCGCCAGAACGAGCGCGCCAGGCGCCAGGGAGCGGCACCGGTCGACATCGCCTCGATCACCGGCTGAGCTGCCGGCAGCGGGGCGGTCGCCAGACCGACCAGGTCCACGACCTCGCCGGACCCCCAGCCCGTGGCCGCCTCGATCTCGTGCCGCGACAACGCCTTGGCCCGGGCCCGCCAGCGGAGGCGCTGGGAGGTGCTGAGGTCCTCGAGGGAGCTGATGTCGCGCTCGGCGAGCAGGGACCGCCCGATCGCGGCGGTCTGGTGCCGGGCGGCCAGGACGAGGGCGGCGTCGAGACGTGCCGCCGTCTGCGTCAGACCCTCGATGACCGACAACAGGGCACGGGCGCGGGCGAGGTGGTCGTCGACCGCGCGTCCGGCGCGGGGGCCGGCCGGCCGAGCGGCGGACGAGGTGGACCCAGCCAGGGGGTCGACGGGCCCGGCGGGAGTGGTCGACCCGTCTGAGGGGCTGGCCGCCCAGGCGAGAGTGGTCGACCCGTCTGAGGGGCCGGCCGCCCCGGCCGAGATGGGAGTGACCGAGGCCGTGAGCGCCGTGCCGTCGACCATCCGCCTGGCGGTGACGGGGGAGACAGGTGCAGGGAGGGTGGCGGCCGCCTCGAGCGGGGACCCCGAGTCAACCGCTCCGACCGCGAGGGCCGCCTGCGCCACGGCGGCGACCGAGTCCGGGCTCATCCCGGTCATGCTCAGGGCGTGCCGCAGGAGCGAGTGCGCTCTCGCCTGGTCCGCTGGACTGACGGTCGCCACGACGCACCCCCTTCCCGAGCCGGCGCCACCCCCTGTGGCGCCTCCGCTGCCGATCTCCTCCCATCATAGAACATGTGTTCGAACATGAGCCGAGACACGCCGACCTGTGGATGACACGGGTCGAGCCTCGAGGAGATGTGGACGACGCGGTGCTGGCTCGGGACGCCACCACGGCTCCGCCCCGCAGGTGGCGCATCGCGCGCGGCGACGTGGCGGTCGACTCCACGACGGCCACGCCGGGCTTGCAGATCCTCGCGCAGGGTGATGGAGGTGCCGGCGAGCACAGGCTGGCGGTGAGCAGATACGGCCAGGTCTGGTGGTGGAGCCGCCTGCGAGGTGAGCCAGGCATGAGACGCCTGACCAGGTCTTGCAGGGTCGGTCCCCTCCGGCAGAACATAGGCCATGACACATGGACTGCGTGACCGCCTGATCCCCGGGCGCAGCGCCGCTCGCTCGACGAGCTCGCAGGTGACCTCCACCTCGACCACGGGGACACCGCCTCCAAGCAGTCCGCGTTCTGGACCCTGCTCTTCCTCTCCGGGGTGATCGCCACCGCCGGTGTCCTCGCGGACTCCGTGGCCACGGTGATCGGTGCCATGATCATCGCCCCGCTGTCGCAACCGATCATGAGCCTGGCGCTCGGTGTCATCGAGCGCCGGCGCACCAAGGCCCTGCTCTTCGTCGTGTCCGGGGTGGCCCTGGTGGTCGCGATCGGGTGGGTGGCCTCCCTCGTCCTGCCCACGTCCTTCGACATCGAGCACAACGACCAGATCATGGGACGCACGTCCCCGGGGCTGCTCGACCTCGTCGCCGCTGTCGCGACCGGGACGGCGGGCGCGGTCGCGCTGGCGCGCCGGGACATCGCGGCGGTGCTGCCCGGGGTCGCGATCTCCATCTCGCTGGTCCCGCCGCTGGCCGTGGCAGGCGTCTGCCTGGGTGAGGGGCACACGGCGCTGGCGCTGGGGGCGCTCCTGCTGTTCCTGTCCAACCTGGTCGCGCTGGTCCTCGCCGGCACGGTGGTCTTCAGCTTCTGCGGGTATGCCGTCGAGGGCCGCGAAGCAGCCGTGCGGGAAGGGCGGACCAAGTACGGCACGATGCGCAGGCCGGCGGCGGTGCTGGCGATCTCCGTGACCATGGTGAGCATCCCGCTGGTGCTCAACACCGCCATCACCGTCTACATGGCCAACCTCTCCCTGGACGCGAGGGCGGTCGCGGACGAGTGGATCGCCGCGGTCCCGGACTCCGAGGTGACCGACGTCAGCTGGAGGCACCTGGAGCTGCACGTCGAGGTCCGCACCCCCGACGAGGTCCCGGACACCGCCGACCTCGTCTCCCGCCTGGCCGACGTCATCCCCTTCGGCGTCCCGGTCGTGGTCGACACCTCGTTGGGTGAACGGATCGACGCCGGCACCGTGTCGGGCTGAACCGCACGACCCGCCTGACGCGCTGGGCGCGGTCCTCAGCGGTCGCCGGCTCCACCCAGCTCGCCCCAGTAGGCACGGAGCACCTCGTCGGCCCCGTCGACCGCCTGGCGCCGACCGGTCCGGATGTCCTGCTCCACCTGCGCCACCCCGGCCCGGACCGCCGGCGACTCACGGAAGCGACCCCAGACCTCGGCCCGCAGGAGCGCCCACATCCACTGCACCTGCTGGTCGCTGCGCCGCCGCTGCAGGCCGCCGGGGACGCCGTGCTCCACCTGCTCGCGGTGGTCGAGGACGGCCCGCCACACCTCGTCGAGGCCGTCCATGGTCAGGGCGCTGCAGGTGAGCACGGGTACCCGGCGCTCGCCCTCCCCGCCTCTCAGCAGGCGCATCGCGATCGCCAGCTCACGCGCCGTGCCCCGTGCCTCCGCGGCGTGCGGGCCGTCGGCCTTGTTGACCGCGATGACGTCGGCGATCTCGAGGATGCCGCGCTTGATGCCCTGCAGCTGGTCGCCGGCGCGCGCCAGGGTCAGCAGCAGGAAGGTGTCGACCATCTCCGCCACCGCCACCTCCGACTGCCCGACGCCGACGGTCTCGACGACGACGACGTCGAACCCGGCCGCCTCCACGACGATCATCGACTCCCGCGTGGCCCGGGCGACGCCGCCGAGGTGCAGACCGGTCGGCGAGGGCCGGACGAAGGCGTCGGGGGAGGCGGACAGCTCGCCCATGCGGGTGCGGTCGCCGAGGATCGACCCGCCGGACCGGGCCGAGGAGGGGTCGACGGCCAGCACCGCGACCCGGTGCCCCTCGTCGATGAGCCGCAGCCCGAGGGCGTTGATGAAGGTCGACTTGCCCGCACCCGGCACGCCGGAGATGCCGAGGCGCACCGAGGGCGAGGCAGGGGTCACGACGGCATCCTCCTGCGGGTACGCCGTGCCGTGGGCGTCACCGTCCTGCGGCTCCGCCCCGTCGGCACCGTCCTGCGGGTATGCCGTGCCGTGGGCGGCACCGTCCTGCGGCTCCGCCGTCTCGCCGGTCGGTGGCGCGAGCCGGCGCAGCAGGTCGCGGGCGGCGGCGCGGTGGTCCGGGTGGGTCGACTCGACGAGGGTGATGGCCCGCGCCAGGTGCGCGCGCGATCCGGAGGTGACGCCCTGGGCCAGGTCGTCGACGTCGACCGGCCTAGGCACCCGGGCGACCCCCCTGCGCGTCGTGGCCCAGGCGCCGACCCAGCTGCTCCACGAGCTCGGCGGCGGCGACGGGGATGACCGTGCCCGGGGGGTAGATCGCGTCGGCACCCAGCTCCTGCAGCTGCGCCATGTCCCCCTCCGGGATGACGCCACCGACGACGATCATCAGGTCCGGACGGCCCAGCTCGTCGAGCTCCCGGCGCAGGGCCGGCACGAGGTAGAGGTGGCCGGCCGCCAACGAGGACACCCCCACGACGTGCACGTCGCCCTCGACCGCCTGCCGCGCGGCCTCGGCCGGCGTCTGGAAGAGCGGGCCCACGTCGACGTCGAAGCCCAGGTCGGCGAAGGCGGTGGCGATGACCTTCTGCCCGCGGTCGTGCCCGTCCTGGCCCATCTTGGCCACGAGGATGCGCGGCCGCCGTCCCTCGGCCGCCTCGAACTCCTCCACCAGCGCCAGCGTCCGCTGCAGCGATCCCGTCCCGGTCGATCCCATGGCTTCCTTCGCGTAGACACCGCTGATGGTCCGCACCTGCGCCGTGTAGCGCCCGAAGACCTCCTCCATCGCGTCCGAGATCTCCCCGACGGTGGCGTGCGCGCGGGCCGCGTCGATGGCCAGGGCGAGCAGGTTCTGCGAGAGGTCGGCCGGGTCCGGCTCGCTGCCCGACTCCGTCGCGGCCCGTGCGCCCGCGGTGAGCGCCGCCAGCGCGGCCCGGCAGGCGTCCTCGTCCCGCTCGGCGCGCAGCTGCTCCAGCTTGGCCAGCTGGTCGCGCCGGACCTGCGCGTTGTCGATCTTGAGCACGTCGGCCAGCTCGTCCTCCGGCTGCAGCAGGGGGTAGCGGTTGACCCCGACGAGCGGCTGGGTGCCGCCGTCGATGCGCGCCTGCGTGCGCGCCGCCGCCTCCTCGACCCGCATCTTGGGGATGCCCGCCTCGATGGCCGACGCCATACCCCCGGCCTCCTCGACCTCCTCGATGTGCGCCCACGCGGCGCGCGCGAGGTCGTGGGTGAGCCGCTCGACGTAGGCGCTGCCGCCCCACGGGTCGATGACCCGGGTCGTGCCGGACTCCTGCTGCAGGAAGAGCTGGGTGTTGCGGGCGATGCGCGCGCTGAAGTCGGTCGGCAGCGCGATCGCCTCGTCCAGGGCGTTGGTGTGCAGGGACTGGGTATGCCCCTGGGTCGCGGCCATGGCCTCGATGCAGGTGCGGGTCACGTTGTTGTAGACGTCCTGCGCCGTCAGCGACCAGCCGGAGGTCTGGCTGTGGGTGCGCAGCGACAGCGACTTCGGGTCGTGCGCGCCGGAGCGCTGCACGAGCCGGGCCCAGAGCAGCCGGGCGGCCCGCAGCTTGGCGACCTCCATCGCGAAGTTCATGCCGATGCCCCAGAAGAAGGACAGCCGCGGCGCGAAGGCGTCGACGTCGAGACCGGCGGCCTGGCCGGCGCGGAGGTACTCCACGCCGTCCGCCAGCGTGTAGGCGAGCTCCAGGTCGGCCGTGGCCCCGGCCTCCTGGATGTGGTAGCCGGAGATGGAGATCGAGTTGAAGCGCGGCATCCGCGCGCTGGTGAAGGCGAAGATGTCGGAGATGATCCGCATCGAGGGCCCCGGCGGGTAGATGTAGGTGTTGCGGACCATGAACTCCTTGAGGATGTCGTTCTGGATCGTCCCCGAGAGCTGCTCCGGCGCCACCCCCTGCTCCTCCGCGGCGACGACGTAGAGGGCCAGGACCGGCAGGACGGCGCCGTTCATCGTCATGGACACGGACATCTGGTCCAGCGGGATGCCGTCGAAGAGCTGGCGCATGTCGAGGATGGAGTCGATGGCCACCCCCGCCATGCCGACGTCGCCCTCGACCCGCGGGTGGTCGGAGTCGTAGCCGCGGTGGGTGGCCAGGTCGAAGGCGACCGAGAGCCCCTTCTGCCCGGCCGCGAGGTTGCGGCGGTAGAACGCGTTGGACGCCTGCGCGGTCGAGAAGCCGGCGTACTGCCGGATCGTCCACGGCTGGTTGACGTACATCGTCGGGTAGGGGCCGCGCAGGAACGGCGGCAGCCCCGGCCAGGTGTGCAGGAAGTCCAGCGGCGCCAGGTCCTCCTGCCCGTAGACCGGGGCGACCTCGATGTGCTCCGGGGTGTGCCACGGCTCGGGCAGGTCCGGGTATGCCGTGCCGCCCGCGGCGGGGGCGGCGTCGGACGCGTCGGTGGCGGGGTCGGACGGGTCGGGAGCGACCCTCCGCGGCGGGCGGTCGGGGTGGGGGGACAGCGGCACCTGGCTGAAGTCGGGGATCGTCACCGGGCCACCTCCAGGGTGTCGAGCAGGTCGTCGAGGAAGGCGACCACGTCCATGCCGGCCCGCACCGTGCCGTCGACGAGGGACGCGTCGGGGTCGCCCAGCTCGCGCTCGGAGCCGGCGAGCAGCACCCGGCGGGCGCCGGCCCCGCGCAGGGCGCGGGCCACGGCGGGGCCGTGCTCGGCGTAGCGGTCCGCGGAGGAGGTGAGGATCGCCACCGGGCCGCCGAGCTCGCGCAGCGCGGTCGTGAACGCCTGCGGGTCGGTGCCCTCGACGAGGACCCCACGGATCCCGGCGGACGCGAGCAGGCTGGCGGTGAAGGTCTCGCGGGGCCCGAAGTCGCGCCGGGCGCCGATGCCGACCAGCAGCACCTGCGGTGGGGCGCCGTGCTCCCGCGCGTGCGCCGAGGACCGGTCGCGCAGCGCCTCGAAGACCGCGGCGTCGCGCACCCGGGGCAGCCCGCCCGTGACCGGCGCCGGTCGCGGCACCCGCACCAGGGGCGTCTCGTCGGTCGAGGGGAAGGTGCTCACCCCGGTGAGGGGGGCGGTGCGGTCGGCGACCCGACCGGCCCGCTCCTCGCGGCTGGCGGCGAGCACGTCCTGCACCAGCGACGAGCGGTCCAGCGCCCGCACCAGACCCCCCTCGGCCTCGACCCGCTGCACGAGCGCCCAGGCCCGGGCCGCGAGGTCGTCGGTGAGGGACTCGACGTAGCCCGATCCCCCGGCGGGGTCGGTGACCCGCCCGATGCCGGCCTCCTCGGCCAGCACGACCTGGGTGTTGCGGGCGACCCGCCGGGAGAAGGCGTCGGGGTAGCCGTGGACGTGGTCGAAGGGCAGCACCGTGACCGCCTCGGCACCCCCGACCGCCGCGGCGAAGGTCGAGGTCGTCGCGCGCAGCATGTTGACCCAGGGGTCGTCGCGGGTGAGCATCCGCCACGAGGTGACGGCGTGCTGGCGGGCCCCCCGCCGCGCGGCCGGCACCCCGCACTCCTGCAGGACCCGCGCCCAGAGCACCCGCAGCGCCCGCAGCCGGGCGATGGTGAGGAACTGGTCGGCGCCCGCGGACACCCGGAAGTCCACCTGGTCGGCGGCCTGCTCCGGCCCGATGCCGACGGCCTCGAGGACCCGCAGGTGGGCGATGCCGGCCGCCACGGCGAGCGCCAGCTCGTCGACGTCGGAGCCGCCCGCGTCGTGGTAGACGCAGGCGTCCACCGTGACGGCGCGCACCCCGGGGTGGTCGGTCAGGACGCGGTGGGTGAGCTCGCCGACCCCCGCGACGTCGACGGGGGTGCCGGTCAGCGCGGCGTGCGCCACCGGGTCGAGACCCAGGGTGCTGCCGGGGGCCAGCGGCTCACCGCGCTCGACGGAGACCGCGAGCAGCGCGCGGGCCGCGGTGCCCTGGTCGTCCTCGCTCGAGACGGCGACGGGCGCGAGGCCCAGCTCGACGCCGGAGAGGAGCCGACCGAGGTCGGCGGGCGCGACCGCGCCGTGCCCGACCCGCACCCACAGCGAGGTGACGCCGCGCTCGAGGTCGGTGAGCACCGCCTCCGCGCCGGCCGCGGTGTCCGGGTCGTCGTGGAGGGCGCGCACGTCCCAGGCGCCGTCGGCGCGCACGCCGGTGCCCCGGCGGAAGGGGGCGACACCGGGCTCCCCGAGGTCGCCCTCGGCCGGAGGATAGAGCGGCTCGATCGTCAGGCCGTCCACGGTGCGGGTGCGCAGCGCGTCGAGGCACTGCTCGAGGGAGAGCTGCCGGTCGGCGGGGCGTCGCCGGTTGAGCACCCGGACGACCTGCTCCTCCCACTGCTCGCGGGTGGCGCCGGGGAAGGACGAGGCCAGCGCGAGCACCTCGGGCAGCGCGTCCACGACGTCCTCGGCCGGCGGGATGGTCTCCTCCATCGGTGACGCTCTTCCTCGAGTGACGGACACGGCCCCTGGATCGTAACGCCGCCCTGGACCCCTCCACCCCCGGGCCGACTATCGTGGAGGGACCGAAGGAGGCCTGATGACACTCTCCCCCCACGGCTCGAGCGCCGTGGCCACCGGTTCGCTGCGCAAGGGCGTCCCCGTCATGCTCCTCGGCGGGATCCTCGCCTGGGTGGCCGGACAGTCCTGGAGCGTGCAGCGCGGGTCCGGCGAGGTCTTCCAGGTCCTCATGGCCTACGGCAACCTCGCCGTCATGGCGGTCGCGGCCCAGCTCATCGCCGGGCCCCGGGGCCGCGGCTGGATGATGGCCACGGCCGGGGCGGTCGGGATGACGGTGCCGTGGTTCTTCGGCCTCGCCGTCGCGCAGCAGGGTCAGGGGGTGCTCGTGCCGACGCTCGTCGTGGCCGTCACGAGCTGGGCGATGACGTATGCCGTGGCGACGCTCACGCGGCGCACCCTCGGCAACCGGCACACCTGACGCGGCCGTCCACCGGCCGGCCGGGTGCCACCTCGCCCCCGGGGTCCTGGTCGCTCACGCCCGCGTGGTGAGCCACTCCCGCGCCACGTCGACCAGCCGGTCGTTGGCCTCGGTCTCGCCGATGGAGCAGCGCACCCCGTCGCCGGCGAAGGGCCGCACCATGAGCCCGCGCGCCTGCGCCGCCTGAGCGAAGGCCACCGCGTCGTCGCCGAGCGGCAGCCAGCAGAAGTTGCCCTGCGCCTGGGGGACGTCCCAGCCCTGGTCGCGCAGCGCGGCGACCACCCGCTCGCGCTCGGCGACGAGCTCCTCCACCCGCGCGAGCAGCTCGTCGCGCGCCGCCAGGCTCGCGATCGCCGCCTGCTGCGCCAGGTCGGTCACGCCGAAGGGGGTCGCCGCCTTGCGCAGCGCGGTCGCGATCTCGGGGTGCGCCACGGCATACCCCACCCGCAGCCCGGCCAGCCCGTAGGCCTTGGAGAAGGTCCGCAGCACCACGACGTTGGGGCGGTCGCGGGCGACCGCGAGCGCGTCCGGGACCGACTCCTCGGTGGTGAACTCGAGGTAGGCCTCGTCGATGACGACGAGCACGTCGTCGGGCACGCGGTCGAGGAAGGCCTCCAGCTCGTCGGCGCGCACCGCCGGGCCCGTGGGGTTGTTGGGGGTGCACACGAGGACGAGCCGGGTCCGGTCGGTGATGGCGTCGGCCATCGCGTCCAGGTCGTGCCGGGCGTGCTCGTCCAGCGGGACCTGCACCGAGGCCGCGCCGGAGAGCGCCACGACGATCGGGTAGGCCTCGAAGCTGCGCCACGCGTAGACGACCTCGTCGCCGGGGTCGCAGGTGATCGCGACGAGCTGGGTGAGGACGGCGACGCTGCCGGTCCCGGTGGCGACCTGCTCCGCGGGCACGCCGAGGTCCGCCGCCAGCGCCTCGGTGAGCGACACCACCCCCATGTCGGGGTAGCGGTTGACGCTCTGCGCGGCCCGCGAGATCGCGTCGAGGACCGAGGGCAGCGGCGGGTGCGGGTTCTCGTTGGAGGAGATCTTGTAGGCGGTGACCCCCTCGACCGGCGCCGGCGGCTTCCCGGGGACGTAGGCGGGCACGCCGCTCAGGGCGGCCCGCAGACGGACGGGGCTCGGCTGGTCGGTCATGAGGTCAGCGTAACGACGCCGCTGCGTGGGATCATGGGGGTATGAAGCTCCTCGCCTCCGTCGTCGCCAACGGCGTCGCCCTCTGGGTCGCCTCCGCCATCGTCTCGGGTATCGAGTTCGGCGGCCGGGGACTGTCCCAGCTGCTCACCATCCTCGGTGTCGCGCTCGTCTTCGGCCTCGTCAACGCGGTCGTCCGGCCCCTGGTCCAGCTGCTCTCGCTGCCGCTCATCGTGCTCACCCTCGGGCTCTTCCTCATCATCGTCAACGCGCTCATGCTGCTCCTGACGTCCTGGCTCTCCGGCGTCCTGGGGCTCAGCTTCACCGTCGACGACCTCTTCTGGAGCGCGATCCTCGGGTCGATCATCATCTCGATCGTCTCGCTCTTCGTCGGCATGCTGCTCCCCGACGGGCGCGAGCGGGCCTGAGCGCGCAGGGCGACGGGGTGCGCCGGGTGCACCACCCCCGGTGCTGCGGCGTGCCCCGAGGTCAGGTTGACGTCTGCGGTAACGTTCCGGCCAGGTCAACGGCAGAAGGAGTTTTTGGGTGAGCGACGACGAGGTCGCGCCGGAGGGCGCCACCCCCACCGGCCACGAGCCGCCCGAGCGGGACATCACCGACGGCGGTCCGGACATGATCCAGTTCCTCGCCGCCGACGGCACCCGGCTGGAGGTGACGCCGCAGACCGAGCCCTACGCCTCCTACCTCGAGGACCTCGACGAGGACGACCTGCGCGGTCTGCTGCGCGACCTCATCCTGGTCCGTCGCGTCGACGCCGAGGGCTTCGCGCTGCAGCGCCAGGGCGAGCTGGGCCTGTGGCCCAGCCTGCTCGGCCAGGAGGCCGCCCAGGTCGGCGCCGGACGGGCGATGCGGCCGCAGGACTACGCCTTCCCGGGCTACCGCGAGCACGGCGTGGCCTGGTGCAAGGGGGTGCCGCCGGAGAACCTGCTCGGCATGTTCCGCGGCGTGAACCACGGCGGCTGGGACTCCAACGACAACAACTTCCACCTCTACACCATCGTCATCGGCAACCAGATGCTGCACGCGGTCGGCTACGCCATGGGCGTCGACCGGGACGGCGCGGTCGGCACCGGCGACCCCGAGCGCGACACCGCGGTCATGGCCTTCACCGGTGACGGCGGCACCGCGCAGGGCGACTTCAACGAGTCGCTCGTCTTCGCCGCGGTCACCGGCGCCCCGGTCGTGTTCTACGTCCAGAACAACCACTGGGCCATCTCCGAGCCCAACGACCGGCAGTTCACCACCCCGCCCTACCGCCGGGCCGACGGCTTCGGCTTCCCCGGGATCCGGGTCGACGGCAACGACGTGCTGGCCAGCTACGCGGTGAGCCGCTACGCGCTCGACCGCGCCCGCAGCGGCCAGGGCCCCACGCTCATCGAGGCGTTCACCTACCGGATGGGCGCCCACACCACCTCCGACGACCCGACGAAGTACCGCATCTCCGCCGAGGTCGACGCGTGGAAGGCGAAGGACCCGATCGACCGGATGACGGCATACCTCCGGGGGACCGGCGCCGTCGACGACGCCTGGGTCGAGCGGACCCAGGAGGAGGCCGACGAGCTCGCCACGCGGATCCGCCGGGCCTGCCAGACGATGCCCGACCCGCCGCACGAGGAGATGTTCGCGCACGTCTACGCCGAGCCGCACCGGCTCGTCGAGCGCGAGGCGCGGGCCTTCGCCGACTACCAGGCCGACTTCGAGGACTGAGGGGCACCGATGAGCACGCAGAGCACGGCGACCCGCATGACCATCGCCAAGGCGCTCAACGCCGGTATGCGCGCGGCGATGGAGCGCGACCCCAAGGTCGTCCTCATGGGCGAGGACGTCGGCAAGCTGGGCGGGGTCTTCCGCATCACCGAGGGCCTGCAGAAGGACTTCGGGGAGGACCGAGTCGTCGACACCCCCCTCGCCGAGTCCGGGATCATGGGCGCCGCGGTCGGGATGGCGCTGCGCGGCTACCGCCCGGTCGTCGAGATCCAGTTCGACGGGTTCGTCTACCCCGCCTTCGACCAGATCGTCAGCCAGGTCGCCAAGATGCACAACCGCAGCCTGGGCGCGCTCAAGGTGCCGATGGTCATCCGCATCCCCTACGGCGGCGGCATCGGCGCGGTCGAGCACCACAGCGAGTCCAACGAGAGCTACTTCGCGCACACGGCCGGGCTGCGGGTGGTCACCTGCTCCGGCACCGAGGACGCCTACTGGATGATGCAGCAGGCGATCGCCAGCGACGACCCGGTGGTGTTCTACGAGCCCAAGCGCCGCTACCACGAGCGCGGGGTGCTCGACCTGGGCGAGGGCGGCGGTGGCAGCTCGCTCGAGGACGCGCCGCACGCGCTCGAGGACGCCGTCGTCCGGGTGGAGGGCAGCGACGTCACCGTGCTCACCTACGGCCCGATGGTCAAGGTCGCGCACGCCGCGGCCCAGGCCGCCGAGCTCGAGGACGGCCCCTCCATCGAGGTCGTCGACCTGCGGTCGCTGTCGCCCCTGGACGTCGACGTCATCGAGGAGTCGGTGCGCAAGACCGGCCGGTGCATCGCGCTGTCCGAGGCGCAGACCTTCGCCAGCATCACCTCCGAGCTCGCGGCGCACGTGCAGGAGCACTGCTTCTACCACCTCGAGGCCCCGGTCCTGCGGGTCGGCGGCTACAACATCCCCTACCCGCCGAGCCGGCACGAGGAGGTCTTCCTCCCCGACCTCGACCGCGTCCTGCACGCCGTCGAGACCGTGCTCGCATACTGACGACACCAGCCCAGCTCAGCCCAGACCAGCCCAGGAGGCGGCCCTCGTGCCCGAGTTCAAGCTCCCCGACCCCGGCGAAGGCCTCGTCGAGGCGACGATCATCCAGTGGAAGGTCGCCGAGGGCGACACCGTGAGGACCAACGACATCGTGGTCGAGGTGGAGACCGCGAAGTCCCTGGTGGAGCTGCCCATCCCGTGGGCGGGCACGGTCACCAGGATCCTGGCCGCCGAGGGCGAGGAGGTCGAGGTCGGGACCCCGATCGTCGTCGTGGACGACGGCAGCGGCGAGGCCCCGGCGGCGGGCGGGGGCGCCGGCACGGACGTCGCGGACGTCACCGACGAGGCGGCCGCGGCGTCGGACGACCTGGTCCCCAGCCCGCCCGAGGGCGGCGGCAGCACCGGCAGCACCCGCGAGGCGATGCTCGTCGGCTACGGCGCGATCGAGGGCTCCACCACCCGCCGCAAGCGTCGCCGGGGGGCCTCCGGCGCCGAGGCCGAGGCGGCCGCGGCGACCCCGCAGCGCAAGGCCAAGGCCTCGCCGCCGGTCCGCAAGTACGCCAAGGACCGCGGGGTGGACATCAACGAGGTGGACGCCGCCGGCCCGACCGGCATCGTGCGGCGCTCCGACATCGACGCCTTCCTCGACGGCGCGACGACCGCACCCGAGGCCGCGGGCGGCGCCCCGGCCCCCTCACCCGCCGCCGCGGGCGGTGCGCCGTCCGCCGCGCCCGACGTCGCGCGCGGTCCTGCCGCACCGGCATACCAGCGGCCGGTGCTCGACCGCGCCGGCGCGCGGGAGGAGCGCATCGACGTCAAGGGCGTGCGCAAGATGACGGCGCAGGCGATGGTGGGCTCGGCCTTCACCGCGCCGCACGTCACCGAGTTCGTCACCGTCGACGTCACCCGGACGATGGAGCTCATCGACCGGCTCAAGGCGGACCGCGCCTTCCGTGACCTGCGCATCAACCCGCTGCTCGTCCTCGCCAAGGCGATGACCGTCGCGGTCCGTCGCAACCCGGGCATGAACGCCGTCTGGGACGAGGACGCCCAGCAGATCGTGCAGCGCAACTACGTCAACCTCGGCATCGCCGCCGCGACGCCCCGCGGCCTGGTCGTCCCCAACATCAAGGACGCCGACCTGCTGGACCTGCGGCAGCTCGCCGAGGCGATGACCGACCTGGTCGCGACCGCCAAGGCGGGGCGCACCCAGCCGGCCGACATGTCCGGCGGCACCATCACCATCACCAACGTCGGCGTCTTCGGCATCGACACCGGCACGCCGATCATCAACCCGGGGGAGTCCGCGATCGTCTGCTTCGGCGCCGTGCGGCGGATGCCGTGGGTCGTCGGCGAGGGCGAGCAGGAGCGGATCGAGCCGCGCTGGGTCACCCAGCTCGCGGTGAGCTTCGACCACCGGCTCATCGACGGCGAGCTGGGCTCGATGTTCCTCGCCGACCTGGCCGCGCTGCTCGAGGACCCGGCCCGGGCGCTCGCCTGGGCCTGAGTCAGTCGTCGTCGCTGCTGCTGCGGGCCTCGACGACCACGAGCACGGCGACCACCGCGGCGCCGAGCAGCGCGAGGAGGACCGGGCCCAGCACCGGGGCGTAGGGCGCGACGAGGGCACCCGGCCCGTGGTCCTCGCCGCCCGCCGACTCCTGCCAGGGCCACAGCGCCCGCAGCGACCCGACCATGAGGCCGGCCATGACGATGAGCGTGGCGCGGCGGTGCTGGGACAGCAGCCAGCTGAGCAGCTGCACGAAGGACGCCAGGCCGGTGGCCGCGCCCAGCGCGAAGACGCCGATGTAGAGCAGGTCGCCGGAGTCCACCGCGTCGAGGGTGGTGGTGTAGAGGCCGACGGCCAGCAGGAAGAAGGACCCGGAGACCCCGGGGACGACCAGCGCGCAGATGGCCACGGCCGCGGCGCCGAAGACGACGAGGAGCGGCGGGTCGGCGACCGCCTGGCCGCCGGCGAAGCCGATGAGCGTCCAGGCCAGCACGGCCGCGCCGACGGCGAGCAGGACCTCCACCCACACGGGGCGGCGGCGCTCGGTCAGCATCCGCAGCGGCACCACCACGCTCGTCGCCACCATCCCGAGGAAGAGCCCGCGGGCGTGCTCGGGGGCCTCGGTGACGAAGCGGCTCATCACCCCGGCCATCGTCAGGACGGCCAGCGCCATGCCCACGAGCACGGGGACGAGGAGCCACCAGTCGGTGCGGCGCAGCTCGGTGAGGGCCCCCTGGACCCGCCCGCGCTCGTCGCCGACGACGAGGGCCTTGGCCGCGGACACGACGTGGGAGGCGCTGCCGATGAGCTGCTCGTAGAGCCCGGTCACGAGGGCGACGGTGCCGCCGGAGACGCCGGGGATGAGCTCGGCCATGCCGATGAGGAAGCCGCGCAGGAGGTCCAGCGGGAGCAGCTTCCGGCTACGGGCGACGTGCTGCGACGGGGCGCGGGAGGTGTCGGTCACAGTCGTCCAGCCTACGTGAGCCGTGGGAGGACGACCGGCTCCGAGCCCGGCGGCCGCGCGAGGAGGTGACGGCGGGCGGCATACCATCGGCCCATGCCACGGCCCCGCCTCAAGGACCGCATCTTCACCGCGCTGACCACCCTCGCCGCGGTGGTGGTGCTCGTCGTCGGGCTGTCCCGCGGCAACACCCGGGTGGCGCTGCTGGGGGCCGGCTTCTTCCTCGGGTATGCCGTGCTGCAGTCGGTGAGCCGGCGCCTGGAGCCGGCCGCGCGGCTCATGACCGGCAGCGAGGCCGACCGGTCGGAGGCGCTGGCGCAGTTCCGCGCCACCCGGCTCGCGGCGCAGGGCGGGCTCGGCATCGCGCTCGTCGGGGTCGTCCTCGACATCACCATCGGGTGGGCGCCCGGGCTGTGGGTGGCGGGGACGGTGCTGGCGGTGCTCGCGCTCTTCGTCGGCGGCCTGTGGTGGTTCAGCCGCGGGGCCCGTCGGCGCTGAGCCTCAGCGCGCGAGCGTCAGGGCGTCGAGCACCGCCCGGGCCAGCTCCTCGTCGCCCTGCACGTGGTAGGCCGTGTCGTCGGTGCCGGACCGTCCGGCCGTGCGGCGGGCGAGGGCGTGGGTGGACATCGAGATGGTGGTCGTGGCCTCCTCGCCGGCATCCGTGACCGGCACGTCCTCGCCCTCCTCCGCGGAGTGGCCGGTGAAGAGCTCGTGCGCGACCGGCTCGCCGTCCTCGTCGACGTCGATCCGCACCCCGGCCCGCCCGGTCACCGGGCCGGTGCTCTCCAGGATGACGACGGTGCCCGGCTCCGGCTGGACCCGGCGCAGCACCACCTCGGGGAGCGCCTCGAGGACCGTGGCGGTCCACGTCGCCGCGCCGTCGCCGTCCAGCGACCCGGGCCGCCCGAGGGCCTGCCGGATGTCCTGCTCGTGGGTCCAGACGTCGCACAGACGCAGCCGGACGAGCCGCTGGAAGGTTGTCTCCTTGCCGCGGATGGAGCGGACGGTGGAGTCCAGGGCGAGGTCGTGGGCATACAGGTCCGCGCTGCGGATCTCGACCAGCCCGCGCAGCTCGGCCAGCAGCTGGTCCGGCGTGAGCCCGGCGCGCGAGCGGATCCCCTGCTCCATCCACACCCCCGCCTCGTTGCGGACGTGCTCGGGGGAGCCGACCTCGATCGTCTCCTCGACCGCGGGGTGCTCGGACCCGGAGAGGTAGTCCTCGATGTGCACGGTGTGGGCCACGTGGTCGCGGACCGTCCAGCCGGGGCAGTCGGTCGGCAGGTCCCACTCGGCCTCGCGCAGCCCGTCGCAGGTGTTGACCATCGAGAGCAGCACCTGGCGGTACGCCTCGACGTAGCCGGGCACGTCGGCGGGCGGGGAGGGATGAACGACCATCCCGCCACCCTAACGACCCCCGGTCGGCCGTGCCGGGTGTCGGTGACGCTCCGTAGCATGGGGGTATGTCGTTGCGCACCCCCTCGTCACCGGTCGCCCGGGCGGTGGACGACGCGCGCATCCCCCCGACCCTGCGCTGGACCGTGCCGGTGACGACCGTGCTCACCGCGCTCGTCGTGGCGGTCCCCGCCGCCGCGCTGAGCGGTGCCGTCGCCCCGCTGCTGCTGGGCGACGCCGGCCCGGTCGTGCGCTGGGGCATGGTCCTGCTGAAGGTCGTCCACCACCTGGCCGCCGCGCTGACCATCGGGCTGCTCGTCGCCGCGGCCTTCCTGGTCCGCGAGGGTCGCGGGACCGACCGACGGGGGGCGGCCGCCCGGGTGGCGGCCCTGTCCGCGCTGCTCTGGGCGGTCTCGTCGGCGGCCATCCTCGTCGTCGGGTTCGGTGACCTGGCCGGCATACCGCTCGGTGCCCCCGGCTACCTGTCCGACCTGCTGGCCAACCTCTGGGGGCTGGAGGCCATGCGCCTGCGGCTCATCGAGACGGTCCTGGTCGCCCTGCTCGTGCCGCTCGCCGCCTCGGCGCGGACGCGGGGGGCGCTGGCCTGGGCCTCGGTGCTGGCGCTCGTGGCGCTGCTGCCGTTGGCCTACGGCGGGCACGCCAGCGGCAGCGACGGCCACGAGACGGCCGTCACCGCCCTGGCGCTGCACCTCGTGGGCATGTGCGTCTGGGTGGGCGGGCTCATGGCGCTGGGCCTGCTGCTGCCCCTGCTCGGCCCCGCGCTGCCCGACACCCTGCGCCGCTACTCGCTGCTCGCGACCTGGTGCTACGCCGCCATCGCGCTCTCCGGGCTGCTCTTCGCCCTGCTCACCGTCGACGACCTCGCGGACCTGTCCAGCGCCTACTGGGTGCTCATCTGGGCCAAGGTGCTGCTGCTCGGGGTGCTGGGCGTCTTCGGGGGGCTCCAGCGCCGGGTCGTCATCGGTCGGGGGGCCGACCGCCCGTGGCTGTTCGGTGCGCTGGCCGCCGGCGAGCTGGCCGTCATGGGTGCGGCGGTGGCGCTCGGCACGGTCCTCTCGCGCACGCCGCCGCCCGTGGTGGAGTCCTCCGCCGACGTGGACACGGCCGTCTTCGCGCTCACCGGCTACCCCATGCCGCCGCCCTACAGCTCGGCCCGGCTGCTCGACACGTGGCAGGTCAACTGGCTCTTCCTGCTCGTGGCGTTCGTGGCCGTCGGGCTCTACGCCGCCGGCTGCGTCAAGCTCTGGCGCCGCGGCGACCGCTGGCCCTGGTGGCGGCTGCTCGTGTGGGTCCTGGGCTGGGCGCTGTTCGTCTACGTCACCAGCGGGGCCCCCGCGGTCTACGGCCGGGTGATGTTCTCGCAGCACATGATGATGCACATGGCGCTCATGATGGGCGTGCCCCTCCTGCTCGTGCCCGCGCAGGCGATCACCCTGGCCTACCGCACGCTGCCGGCGCGCCGCGACAAGACCCTCGGCCCCCGCGAGGTCCTGCTCGCCGTCGTCCACTCCCGCTGGGCCGGGTTCGTGGCCAACCCGCTGGTCGCCGGGGTGGTCTTCTTCGGCAGCCTCATCGTCTTCTACTGGACCGGGCTGCTGGAGCTCGCCATGACGACCCACGTGGGGCACGTGCTCATGGTCGTCCACTTCTCGCTGTCCGGCTTCGCCTTCGTGTGGTCGCTCGTCGGCCAGGACCCGGGGCCGGAGAAGTGGCCGGCGCCCCTGCGCATCCTCGTGCTGCTCGGCACCCTGGCGGCGCACGCCTTCTTCGGGCTCGCGCTCATGCAGGGCAGCTGGCTGCTCGCGCCGGCGTTCTACAAGGCGATCGAGGTGCCGTGGGTCCCTGACCTCCTGGCCGACCAGCAGGTGGGCGGGGCCATCGCCTGGGGGGTCGGCGAGCTGCCGACGGTGGTGCTCGTGCTCATGGTCATGGTGGACTGGATGCACCGCGACGAGCGGGAGAGCGTGCGCTCGGACCGCCGGGCCGACCGCGACGACGACGCCGAGCTCGCCGCCTACAACGCCCACCTGCAGAGCCTGGCGCAGAGGAGCCGACGATGAAGGTCGCGATCATCCAGCTGGGGTATGCCGACGGCAGCGGGGAGAGCGTCGAGGCGCGGGCGCAGCGGGCGGCCGCGCTGGTGCGACGCGCCGGGGCCGGTCACGACCTCGTGCTGCTGCCGGAGCTGTGGAGCGCCGGCGGCTTCGCGTCCAAGGAGTGGGAAAAGCGCAGCCAGGACCTCTCCGGGCTGGCGGAGGGCCACCTGCCCCCGGCCCTGGTGCCCGTCGCGGAGGCGACGAAGGAGATCGGGGCGGTGGTGCATACCGGCTCCCACGTCGAGCGGACCGCCGAGCCGGGGGAGGAGGGCCGGCACCTGTGGAACACCTCCGTCGTGCTCGACACGCGGGGCTCGGTGTGCGCGACCTACCGCAAGATCCACCGGTTCGGCTTCGGGGGTGGCGAGCCGAGGCTCATGGAGGCCGGCACCGAGATCGTCGTGACCGAGCTGCCGGCACCCGCGGACGGCGTGCACATCGGCCTGTCCACCTGCTACGACCTGCGCTTCCCCGAGCTCTACCGGCTGCAGCTCGACCGGGGGGCCGGGCTCTTCCTCATCCCCTCGGCCTGGCCCATGGCGCGGGTCGAGCACTGGCGGCTGCTGCTGCGCGCGCGCGCGGTCGAGAACCAGTGCTTCGTCGTCGCCGGCAACACCGCGGGCACCCACGCCGGGGTCGAGATGGGCGGCCGCAGCGCCGTCGTCGACCCGTCGGGGACGGTGCTGGCCGAGGCGGGCGCCGGCGAGGAGACGATGTCGGTCGAGATCGACCTGGAGGAGGTGGCGCGGGTGCGCGAGGGGTTCCCGGTGCTCTCGGACCGGCGGCTGTGAGGGCGGACGGCTAGGCTGGCCCCAGCCAACCGAAAGGATCTCTCATGGGCATCGGTCTCGGAATTTTCCTGCTCGTCGTGGGCGCCGTCCTCACCTTCGCGATCGACACGGTGGTGCAGGGGGTCAACCTCACGATGGTCGGCTACATCCTCATGGCAGCCGGCGTGCTCTCGCTGCTGCTGGGCCTGGTGATGAACACGCAGCGCACCAACACGACGCACCGTGAGGTCGTCGACCGCCGGACCGACGCCGACGTGCGTCACCGCGACCAGTACTGAACGCCGCCGACGCCTTCGCCCGGGCCCGTTCCCGGGTGCACTCCGGGCTCCCCGCCCCGGTCGCGAGGGTCGTCCCCGAGACCGCGGTCGGCTTCGCGGCCATCAGCACGACGACGTACGCGATCGACCTCACCCTGCTCGCGGTCCTCTTCGACGTCCTGCGGTGGCCCTACCCGGTAGCCGTGACGACGGGCTACGTCGTCGCCTTCGGGCTGGCCTTCGTCCTCAACCGGTGGCTCAACTTCCAGAGCCACGGCCCGGTCGGTCGGCAGACCGGGCGCTACGTCGTCACGGTGCTCGCCAACTACCTGCTCTTCATCCTGGCGCTGTCGACCACGTTGGAGTGGGTCGGCGTCCAGTACCTCGCCGCCCGTCTCGTCGCCGGCGCCTGCGAGGCGGTGTTCATGTACCTCATGATGCGCACCTTCGTCTTCCGCCTCAAGCGCTACACCTGACCCCTCCTCCCCCCTCCGCCGCACCGGACGCGTGCTCGGGCCGCACCGGACGCGTGGTCGGGCCGCACCGGACGCGCGGTCGTGCCCCCGCGCGGCTACAGGTCGCGTCGCATGACGAGCCGGGGCAGCCGGCTGGCGGTCGCCTCCGTCCGGCCCACCACCTCGAAGCCGACCTTCTCGAACATCGCCCGCGTCCCGACGAAGGCCATCGTCGTGTCCATCCTGCCGCTCGGGTCGACCGGGTAGGCCTCCACCGACGGCGCGCCGTGAGCGGCGGCATACGAGACGGCTCCCTCGAGCAGCCGCGAGGTGTGACCCCGTCTCCGGTGCCCACCGCGCACGACGACGCACACGATGCTCCACACGGGGACGTCGTCGACCGGTCGGATCCTGCGGGAGTGCACGAGCACCGGGATGTCGGCGCGCGGGCCGATGTTGCACCACGCCACCGGTATGCCGTCGGCGTAGCCCACCACCCCGGGAGGCAGGTCCCGCTCGCACAGGGCGCGCATCGCGCGTTCGCGGTCCCCACCCCCGAGCTCGTCGACCTCGGTGCTGCGGAGCCGGTGCGGCACGCACCAGCAGTGCGTCGCGCGGCGGTTCGGGTTGACGACGTCGGCGAAGTCCTCGAAGCGGTCCGGCGTGACCGGCTGCACCTGGAACGTCATCGGGTCAGTCTGGCACCGGGAGGGGCGGGTATGGCGTCCGCGCACCCCGCGCGCGTCCGGTGTGGTCGGGCGACGCGTCCGGTGTGGTCGGGCGACGCGTTCGGTGTGGTCGGGCGACGCGTCCGGTGTGGTCGGACGACGCGTCCGGTGCGGGAGGGCGGGTCAGAAGGCGGCGTCGGGCAGGCCCATGACGGCGGCGACGTGGTCGGCGTCGGCGGAGGTGACCGTGCGGCGGTCGGCGCCCAGGCGCGGGAGCACCTCGGTCGCGAAGAACCGCGCGGCGACGACCTTGCCCTGCAGGTAGGCCCGCGCGTCCTCGTCCGCTGCGCGCAGCCCGCTCTCCCCGGTCTCCCCGGTCTCCAGCAGCCGCTGGGCGACCTCCGCCTGGCGCAGCAGCAGCCACCCGATGAGCAGGTCGCCGGCCGCGAGGAGCAACCGGGTGGTCCCCAGACCGACGGCGTAGACCGCGCTCGGCTCCTCCCGCGACTCGGCGGCCCGCTCCGTCATGAACTGCACCATCGCGTCGACCTCGCCGAGCGCCCGCAGCACCGCGCCGCGGACCTCGCCGAGCCCGTCGTCCGCCTGCGCCGAGGCGGTCTGCCGGACCTGGGCGGCGACGTACCCCAGCGCCTGCCCGCGGTCGCGCAGGATCTTGCGGAAGAAGAAGTCCATGCCCTGGATCGCGGTGGTGCCCTCGTAGAGGCTGTCGATCTTGCTGTCGCGCAGGTACTGCTCGATGGGGTAGTCCTGCAGGAAGCCGGACCCGCCGAGGGTCTGCAACGACTCGGTCCCGAGCAGCATGAAGGCCCGCTCGGACCCGCAGCCCTTGACCAGCGGCAGCAGCAGGTCGTTGACCCGCGCCGCCATCGCCACCTCGTCGGCGCCGTCCAGCGCGTCGTCCTGCGCGAGGTCCTGCCGGGCGTGCACCTGGTCCTGGAAGGTCGCGGTCCACAGCATGAGCGCGCGCAGCCCCTCGGCGTAGGACTTCTGCAGCAGCAGCGAGCGCCGCACGTCCGGGTGCGCGGTGATCCTCACCCGCGGCGCGGTCTTGTCGGCCATCTGGGTGAGGTCGGCGCCCTGCACCCGCTCGCGGGCATACCCCAGCGCCGACTGGTAGCCGGCCGACAGCGTCGCGATCGCCTTGGTCCCGACGAGCATGCGGGCGTACTCGATGACCCGGAACATCTGCGCGATCCCGTCGTGCACCTCGCCGAGCAGCCAGCCGACGGCGGGGCGCGACTCGTCCTCGCCCAGCGCGACCTCGCAGGTCGTCGAGACCTTGAGCCCCATCTTGTGCTCGATCGCCGTGACCTGGACGCCGTTGCGCTCGCCGAGCTCCCCGGTCTCCAGGTCGGTGACGTGCCGGTCGGGCACGACGAAGAGCGACAGCCCCTTGGTCCCGGGACCGGCCCCCTCGGGCCGCGCGAGCACGAAGTGGAGGACGTTGTCGTAGAACGGCGCGATGCCGCTGGTGATGAAGCGCTTGGTGCCGGTGAGGTGCCAGCTGCCGTCGCCCGCCTTGACCGCCTTCGTCCGCCCCGCCCCGACGTCCGAGCCGGCCTCGGGCTCGGTGAGCATCATCGTCGCGCCCCACGCGTGGTCGACCATGAGCCGGGCGAGCTGCTGCTGCTCGGGGGTGCCGAGGCGGTGCAGCACGTTGGCGAAGGTGTAGCCGGCCGCGAACATCTTCACCGCCGGGTTCGCGCCGAGGACGAGCTCGGACATCGCCCACGTCAGGCTCGGGGGCGCGGGCGTGCCGCCCAGACCCTCCTCGATCTCCAGCCGCCACCACTCGTTCTCCACCCAGGCCTGGTAGGACGCCACGAAGCTCTCGGGCATGCTCACCTCGCCGGTGGCCGGGTCGAGGACCGGCGGGGTGCGGTCGGACTCGGTGAAGGAGGCGGCGAGCGGTCCCTCGGCGAGGTCGGCGACCGCGCGCAGCGCCTCGCGGGCCACCTCGACGTCGACCTCGGCGTAGGGGGCGCGGCCGAGGACCTCCTGGCGCCCCAGCACGTCGAGGAGGGTGAACTCGATGTCACGGATGTTGCTGCGGTAGTGGCCCACGGTGGCCTCCTGAGGTATGCGGTACCAGCGGTACACGGATCTTGGGGCCAGTCTATACCGGCCGGTAACCCCGTGGCCGTCCTTGTGGCGGGCCCCTCCGGCGCCCGGTCAGCCCAGGGCGCGCAGCTGCTCGGAGACCGCCCGCTCGACGCAGGCGGCCGTGTCGTTCCAGGACGCCGCGGCGCCGTAGGTCGCGGACAGGTCGACGACCCGCAGCCCGGACAGCCGGGTGGCGGGGGCGTCCTCGCGCAGGACACCGGCGACCACGACGACGGGGATGCCGTAGGGCTCGGCTGCGTCGACGACCCCGCCGACGACCTTGCCGTTGAACGACTCGGCGTCCAGCGCCCCCTCGCCGGTGACGATCGCGTCCGCCCGGCCCACGGCCTCCTCCAGGCCCACCTGGTCGGCCACCAGCTGCAGCCCCGGCACGAGCGCGCCGCCCAGGACGAGCACCCCGCCGCCCAGGCCCCCGGCCGCCCCCGCCCCGGGGGTCTGCGACACGTCGACGCCGAAGCGCTCGACGTAGTGCCCCTGCAGCGCGAAGAGACGACCGGTGAGCTCGACGACCTGCCCGGCGTCCGCGCCCTTCTGCGGGCCGAAGACCTGCGCGGCCTCGACGAAGGGCGTCTGCACGTCGCACGCCGCGAGCAGCTCGACGCCCCGGTCGACCGGCCGGTCGCCGTCCAGCCCCGCGAGGACCGCCTCGACGGCCCCCCGGCCGCCGTCGCTCATGGCCGAGCCGCCCAGCCCCACGACGACCCGTCGGGCGCCGGCGAGCACGGCCTGCGCCACGAGCTCGCCGGTCCCGGCGCTGGTGGCGCCCATCGGGTCGTTGCCCTCCTTGCCCCCCGCGAGGACCAGCCCGCTCGCCGCCGCCGACTCGATGACCGCGAGACCGTCGTCCTCCCCGAGCCGCCAGTGCGCCTCGACCCGCCTCCCGAGCGGGCCGGTCACGGTGGAGGTGCGGTTGGCCCCGCCGAAGGCGTCGAGCATGCCCTCGCCGCCGTCGGCCATGGGCAGGCCGATGACGTCCCACCCGGCGTCCTGCGCCCCGGCCCGGGCGGCCTGCACGACCTCCGGCGCGGACAGCGACCCCCGGAACTTGTCCGGTGCGACGAGGACGACCGGGCGGCGGGGGCTGGCGTCGTTGCTCACGGCACGAGACTAGACGAGTCGCGGTGGCGCGCCCGGGCACGCATACCCGATGATGGGGCGCATGAGGACCTCGACGACAACCCGCTCCCTGGTCGCCGCGGTGGCCGCCACCGCCCTCCTGGCGGGGTGCAACGCCGGGTCCAGCACCACGGGCTCCGCCGAGGGCGGGGACGAGGCCGGTGGCGCCGAGGAGGGGGGCGGCGAGGACGCCGGGCAGACCGGGGGGTCGGCCTCCGGCGGCTCCGACGAGACCGTGCGGGTGGGGCTGGTCGCCGAGCCCGCGAGCCTGGACTTCACCACGACCGACGGGGCGGCGATCCCGCAGCTGCTGCTGGACAACGTCTACGAGACGCTGGTCAGCGTCGACGTCGAGACCGGTGACATCGTGCCCGCCCTCGCGACCGACTGGGAGGTCAGCGAGGACCGGCTGACCTACACCTTCACCCTGGAGGAGGGGGTCACCTTCTCCGACGGCAGCGAGTTCACCGCCGAGGACGCGGCCTTCTCCCTGGAGCGGGTCTCCTCCGACGCCTGGACGATCAGCCTGAAGTCCCAGCTGGACGTCGTGGAGTCGGCCGAGGCGGTGGACGACACCACCCTCGAGGTCACCCTGTCGAGGCCCTCCAACTCCTTCCTCTACGCCCTCACCACCCGGGTCGGGGCGATGTTCGACACCGAGGGGGTGGACGACCTGGCCGAGGAGGCCGTCGGCACCGGCCCCTACACCTTCGAGGCCTGGGACCGCGGTTCCCAGATCACCCTGGAGCGCAACCCCGACTACCACGGCGACGCGCCCTACTTCGCCACGGTGGAGATGCGCTACTTCCAGGACGCCAACGCGCTCAACAACGCCATGCTCACCGACGCCATCGACGTCGTCTCGACCGTGCAGGCCCCGGAGTCGCTGGCCGAGTTCGAGGGGGGCGACTTCCAGATCGTCGAGGGCACCACCAACGGCGAGGTCGTCCTGTCGATGAACCAGCAGGAGGGCAACCCGCTCGCCGACCCCGCCCTGCGCGAGGCGGTCCGGCACGCCATCGACCACCAGGCGCTTATGGACACCTGCTGGGCCGGCCGCGGCGAGCTCATCGGCTCGATGGTCCCGCCGACCGACCCCTGGTACGAGGACCGCACCGGTGACTTCCCCTTCGACCCGGCCCGCGCCGAGGAGCTCATCGCCGAGGCCGGTGCGGAGGGCACCGAGCTGCGGCTGCGCATACCGACGCTGCCGTATGCCGTGTCCTGCGGCACGGTCGTGGAGTCCATGCTCGAGGACGTCGGGCTGGAGGTGACCATCGACGAGCTGGAGTTCCCCGCGGCCTGGCTGGAGACGGTCTTCACCAACAAGGACTTCGACATGTCGATCGTGGCGCACGTCGAGCCCCGCGACATGGCCAACGTCTTCGGCAGCCCGGACTACTACACGACCTACGGCACCGAGGAGATCCAGACCCTCTTCGAGGAGGCCGACACCGGCACCGAGGAGGAGCAGGTCACGAAGCTCCAGGAGGCGGCCGCGCTCATCAGCGAGGACGCCGCCGCGGACTTCCTCTTCCTGCTGCCCAACCTCATGGTCGCCGACCCGGACATCACCGGTCTGCCGACCAACGCCATCAAGGAGTCCTTCGACCTCGGCGACCTCGCCCGGGAGTGACTCCCGGCCGGTTCGTCCGCCGACAGCCTGTTCGAGGGGGCCGTCAGCTGACGAACCGGCCGTCAGTCGGCCACGCGGCCGGTGGATGACCTCCCGGTCGCGGCCGAGGCGACCTAGAGTGCTCGCATGGTCCTGCGACTGCTGCACCGCGCGATGGTCTTCGTGCTCAGCGTGCTCGCGGCCTCGGTGCTGGTCTTCGCCTTCATGCGCGTCCTGCCCGGCGACCCCGCCCGGGTGGCGCTGGGCATCAACGCCTCGGACGACTCGGTGGCGGCGCTGCGCGAGCAGTTCGGGCTGGACCGGCCGGTGGTGGTGCAGTACCTCGACTGGATGCGCGGCATGCTTACCCTCGACCCGGGCATCGAGTTCATCTCCCAGGCGGCCATCGGCCCGCAGATCGCCGACCGGCTCCAGGTCACCCTCATCCTCGTCACGACCTCGATGATCCTCGCGGTGCTCGTCGCGGTCCCCGTCGGCATCTGGATGGCCGTGCGGCACCGGCACGCCGACGGCGTCGTCATGTCGGCGGCCTCCCAGGTCGGCGTCGCGATCCCGGCCTTCCTCGCGGGCATCGTGCTCATCTCGGTCTTCGCGGTGCGGCTGCGCTGGGTGCCCAGCGGGGGCTGGGTGGTGCCGGCGCAGGACCCGGTCGGGTTCCTGCTGCGGCTCGTGCTGCCGGCGATCTCGCTGGCCGGGGTGCAGGCGGCCGTCCTCGCGAGGTATGTCCGCTCGGCCGTCCTCGACGTGCTGCGCGAGGACTACCTGCGCACGGCCCGGGCCAAGGGGCTGCGCCCGGTGCAGGCGCTGTGGCGGCACGGGCTGCGCAACGCGGCCGTCCCCGTCGTCACGGTCCTCGGGCTGCAGCTGGCGACCCTGCTCGTCGGCGCCGTCGTCATCGAGCGGGTGTTCGTCATCCCCGGCCTGGGGTCGTTGCTCCTCGACTCGGTCGCCCAGCGCGAGATCCTCACCGTGCAGACCGTCGTCATGGTGCTCGTCGTCGCGACGCTGCTCATCACCTTCCTCGTCGACGCGCTCTACCTCGTCATCGACCCGCGGCTGCGGACGGGCTCGCGGTGAGCGAGGTCCAGGGTGCGGCGGCGGACGCGGTGACCGACTCGGGGCAGGCGCCCGCGGGGGGCTCCCGGGGGCGCGCCCTCAACCCCTCGCTGCTCGTCGGCGGCGCGATCGTGGCGGTCGTCGTCGGGCTGGCGCTCCTGTCCTACGTCTGGACCCCCTACCCACCCATGCGCGTCCTGCCGGTCGAGCCCTACCAGACCCCCAACGCCGAGCACTGGCTCGGCACCGACCGCCTGCGGCGCGACGTCCTCACGCAGATCCTCGTCGGCGCGCGCACGACCCTCTTCGTCGGGTTCGTCGCCGTCGGGGTCGCGGCGCTGGTCGGCGTGCCGCTGGGCATCCTCGCGGCGATGTCACCGGGCTGGCTCGGGCAGCTGGTCATGCGCTCCAACGACGTGCTGCTGGCCTTCCCGGCGCTGCTGCTGGCGATCATGTTCGCCGCCCTCTACGGCGGCTCGACCCGGGTCGCGATGATCGCCATCGGCATCGCCACCATCCCGGCCTTCGCGCGGATCACCCGGTCCGGGGCGCTGTCGGTGATGACGACGGAGTACGTCGTCGCCGCGCGGGCCGCGGGCCGCTCGCCGCTCGGGATCGCGGTGCGCCACGTCGTCCCTAACGTCGCGGGTCTCGTCATCGTGCAGGCCTCGGTCTCCTTCGCCATCGCGATCCTCGCCGAGGCGGCGCTCGCCTACCTCGGCCTGGGGACGCCCACCGGCCAGGCCAGTTGGGGGCGGATGCTCTACGAGGCGCAGACCACGCTGCGCTCGGCACCCCACCTCGTGCTCATCCCGGGCGCGGCCATCGCCCTGTCGGTGCTCGGCTTCAACCTCTTCGGCGACGGGCTGCGCGACTGGCTGGACCCCCGGCTGGAGGACCGGTGAGCGCGGCTGACGACCGCACCGTGCTGGCGGTGGAGGGCCTCGACGTGGGGACGGGGCACACCGCGCTGCTGCACGACGTGAGCTTCGCCATCGCCCGCGGCGAGCGGGTCGGGCTCATCGGGGAGTCCGGGTCGGGCAAGTCGCTCACCGCGCTCGCCGTCATGGGGCTGCTCGGCGAGGGGCTGCACGCGCGGGGCGACGTCCGGCTCTCCGGGCGGACCCCGGCGACCCGGAACCTGCTGGAGGTGGGGGAGCGCGAGATGGCGCGGCTGCGCGGCGACGCGGTGTCGATGGTCTTCCAGGAGCCGATGACCGCCCTCAACCCGACCATGCGGGTGGGTGCGCAGGTCGCCGAGGTGATGCGGATCCACGGCACGCGGGACAAGGCCGGCGCCCGGGCGCGCGCGGTCGAGCTGCTGGACCAGGTGGGGCTTCCCGACCCGGCGCACCTGGCCCGGTCCTACCCGCACGAGCTCTCCGGCGGCCAACGGCAACGGGTCGTGCTCGCGATCGCGCTGGCCAACGACCCGGCGCTGCTCATCTGCGACGAGCCGACGACCGCGCTCGACGTCACCGTGCAGGCGACCGTGCTCGACCTCGTGGTGCGCGGCGTGCAGGAGCGCGACGCGGCGATGCTCTTCATCACGCACGACCTGGCCGTCGTCGCGACCGTCTGCGAGCGGGTGCTGGTGATGTACGGCGGCCGCGTCGTCGAGGCCGGTCCCGTCGGCGAGGTCTTCGCGGACCCGCGCCACCGCTACACCCAGGGCCTCATCGGCGCGTCCGACCTCACCGGGGAGCAGGGGCGGCGCGAGCGCGCCGCGCTGCCGACCATCCCGGGGACGGTGCCGGCGGCCGGACGCTTCCCGGACGGCTGCGTCTTCCGCAGCCGGTGCGCGCACGCGACCGCCGGGTGCGCGACGCCGCCGGGGTGGACCCCCCGGCACGAGGGGTCGGCGGACGCGCGGGCCGCGGGCTACGCCTGCATCCACCCGGCGGGAGCGGACGACGGGACCCGACCGGACCGGGCGACGAGGGCGGTGGGCTGACGTGAGCGGGACACCGGCGATCGAGCTGCGGGAGGTGTGCCGTGACTTCCGGCGCCCGCGCACGTCCCTGCGCGAGGCACCGCCGGTCGTCCGTGCGGTGCGGGACGTGTCCCTGTCGATCGCACCGGGCGAGCGCTTCGGGATCGTCGGGGAGTCCGGGTCCGGGAAGTCGACCCTGCTGCGGCTCATCTGCGGGCTGGACCGGCCGACCTCCGGGGAGGTGCTCGTGGAGGGCCGGTCCGTCGGCGACCGGCCGGCCCGGCGCCTGGGGTGGCTGCGCCGCCGGTTGCAGCTGGTCTTCCAGGACCCGATGAGCAGCCTGGACCCCCGCATGCGGGTGCGCGACATCGTCGCCGAGCCCCTCGTGTCGCAGGGCATCGGCGGTGACCACGCGGCCCGGGTCGGCGAGCTGCTGGAGCGGGTCGGGCTGGACCCGGAGGCGGCGGGCCGCTACCCCCACCAGTTCTCCGGCGGGCAGCGGCAGCGGATCTCGGTCGCCCGGGCGCTCGCCCCCGACCCGGACATCCTCGTCATGGACGAGCCGGTCTCGGCGCTCGACGTGTCGGTGCGCGCCCAGGTGCTCAACCTCGTCGACGAGATCGTCGACGGGCTCGACCTCACGCTGGTCTTCGTCAGCCACGACCTGTCCGTGGTGCGCCACGTCTGCGACCGGGTCGCGGTCATGAGCCAGGGGGAGGTCGTCGAGACCGGGGAGACCGAGCGGGTCTTCTCCGAGCCGGGGCACGACTACACCCGCTCCCTCGTCGCCGCGATCCCCGACCTGCGCGCCGCGCTCGCCGGCCGCAGCGCCGAGGACCTCGCCCGCGGGGTGGGCACGACCTCCTGAGGGGGGTCGGCGTCGACGCCGTGCGGCGGGTCCGCGGCAGGTGTGTGGCCGGCCCCGGCTAGTGTCAGCAGCGCTGGACCACACTCGACGCAGAGAGGGGGGCGGCGTGCTCATCGGCATACCGCGCGAGCCCCGGGAGGCTCAGGCGATCGTCGCCGCCACGCCCACCACCGTGACCGCGCTGCGCAAGCGGGGCCACGAGGTGCTCGTCGAGCGCGGCGCGGGGGAGCGGGCGAGCTGTCCCGACGTGGCCTACACCGAGGCGGGGGCCCGGCCGGCCGACCGGGCGGAGGTGCTCGCGGCCGACCTCGTCCTGCAGGTGGACGCCCCCACGACCGGGCAGCTGGAGGCGATGCGCCCCGGTGGCGCCGTCGCCTCGCTCATGGCCCCCGCCCGCTCGCCGGAGCTGCTCGAGGCGCTGGCCGCCCACGGGGTCACCGGGCTGGCGATGGACGCCGTGCCCCGCATCTCGCGGGCGCAGAGCCTGGACGTGCTGAGCTCCATGGCCAACCTCGCGGGCTACCGCGCGGTCATCGAGGCCGCCCACGACTACGGCGGGATGCTCGCCGGCCAGGTCACCGCGGCGGGCACGACGCCACCGGCGACGGTCTTCGTCGTCGGCGCCGGGGTCGCCGGCCTGGCCGCGATCGGCGCGGCCCAGTCGCTGGGGGCGCAGGTCCGCGCCTTCGACGTCCGCCCCGAGGTGGCCGAGCAGGTCGAGTCGATGGGGGCCACCTTCGTCACCCTCGAGGTCGACGTCGGCGGCGGCCGCTCCGACGGGTATGCCGGTGAGCTCACCGGGGACGCCGAGCGTGCCACCCAGGAGCTCTACGCCCAGGAGGCGATGACCGCCGACATCGTCATCACGACGGCCCTCATCCCCGGACGGCCGGCCCCGCGGCTCATCGACGCCGGCACGGTCGGCGCCATGCGGCCCGGCTCGGTCGTCGTCGACCTGGCCGCCGCCACCGGCGGCAACGTCGAGGGCACGGTGGCCGACGAGCGGGTCGTCACCGACGGCGGCGTGACCCTCCTCGGCTGGACCGACCTCGCCGGGCGGATGCCCGCCCAGGCCAGCCAGCTCTACGGCACCAACATGGTCAACCTCGTTGCGCTGCTGGACGACGAGGGCCACCTCGGGCTCGACCTCGAGGACCAGGTGGTCCGCGCCGTCACCGTCGCCCACGAGGGGCAGGTGCTCTGGCCACCGCCACCGGTCCCGGTGAGCGCCGCCCCGCCCCCGGCCCCCGAGCAGGGCGAGGGGGCGGGGGAGCCGGCCGCACGGCATACCCCGGAAGACCTGGTGCGGGACCCGCGGCGACGTCGGGCGGTCGTGCTGAGCCTGGCGGTGCTCGCGGCCGTGGGTGCCGCGTTCGCGCCGGACGAGCTGCGGATGCACCTGACCGTCTTCGCGCTCGCCGTCATCGCGGGCTACTACGTCATCTCGCACGTGACCCACGCGCTGCACACGCCGCTCATGTCCGTCACCAACGCCATCAGCGGCATCATCTGCGTCGGGGCGATCCTGCAGGTCGGCAGCAGCAGCACCTGGGTCACCGCGCTCGCGCTGGTCGGCATCACGGTCGCCTCGATCAACATCTTCGGCGGGTTCACGGTGACCCACCGCATGCTCGGGATGTTCCGGAGGGCGGAGTCGTGACGCTGACCTCGGCGGTCGACGCCGCCTACCTCGTCGCCGCGCTGCTCTTCCTCGGGGCCCTCGCCGGGCTCTCCCGGCACGAGTCCGCCCGCCGGGGCAACCTGCTCGGCATCACCGGGATGGCCCTGGCACTCCTCGCCACCGTCGTGCTGGCGGTGAGCACCGCCGAGCGGGGCGCGCTGACGACGCTGCTGCTCATCGCCGTGGCCATGTCGGTGGGGGCGGCCGTCGGCATCTGGCGGGCCCGGGTCGTGGCGATGACCGGGATGCCCGAGCTGGTCGCGATCCTGCACAGCTTCGTCGGGGTCGCGGCCGTGATCGTCGGCATCAACACCTTCCTCGGCGAGAGCTCCCCCGGCGCGGCCGGCGTCAGCCAGCGGATCGAGATCGCCGCCGGGGTCCTCATCGGGGCGGTGACCTTCACCGGGTCGGTCGTCGCGTGGGCCAAGCTGTCCGCACGGATGAGGAGCGCGCCGCTGGTGCTGCCCCGGCGCCACCTGCTCAACCTCGTCGTCGTGCTCGCCAGCCTCGCGGTGTCCGTGTGGTTCGTCGTCGCGCCGAGCCTGCTGCCGCTGCTCCTCCTCACCCTGCTCGCCCTCGCCCTGGGCGCCCACCTCGTCGCCTCCATCGGCGGGGGCGACATGCCGGTGGTCGTGTCGATGCTCAACTCCTACAGCGGGTGGGCCGCCGCGGCGGCCGGCTTCATGCTGGGCAACGACCTGCTCATCATCACCGGCGCGCTCGTCGGCAGCTCCGGCGCGATCCTCTCCTGGATCATGTGCAAGGCCATGAACCGCTCCTTCGTCTCGGTCATCGCCGGGGGGTTCGGCGCCGACCCGGTCGCCGGCAGCGGGGGCGACGACGAGGTGGGCACCCACCGCGAGGTCGGGGCCGAGGGGGTGGCGGAGATGCTGCGCCAGGCTCGCTCGGTCGTCATCACCCCGGGCTACGGGATGGCGGTCGCGCACGCCCAGCACCCGGTCGCCCGCCTGGTCGAGCGCCTGGGCGAGCTCGGCGCGGACGTGCGCTTCGGCATCCACCCCGTGGCGGGGCGGCTGCCCGGTCACATGAACGTCCTGCTGGCCGAGGCGCGGGTGCCCTACGACGTCGTGCTCGGCATGGACGAGATCAACGGCGACCTCGCCTCGACCGACGTCGTGCTCGTCATCGGCGCCAACGACACCGTCAACCCGGCCGCCATCGAGCAGCCGGGCAGCCCGATCGCCGGGATGCCCGTGCTGCAGGTGTGGGAGGCCCGGGACGTCGTGGTGTTCAAGCGCTCGATGGCCACCGGCTACGCCGGCGTCCAGAACCCGTTGTTCTTCCGCGACAACACCCAGATGATCTTCGGCGACGCCAAGGCCAAGGTCGAGGAGATCCTGGCCGCGCTGAGCCCGTGACAGGGTAGGCGCATGCAGCGCACCGCCGGCCCGACGAACTCCCTGCACGACGTGGCCGGTCTCGCGGTCGGCCACCACGAGCGGGTCGGCGAGGGGTGGCTCACCGGCACCACCGTGGTCCGGTGCCCGGCCGAGGGTGCGGTCGCCGGGGCGGACGTCCGCGGCGGGGCACCCGGCACCCGGGAGACCGACCTGCTCGACCCGCGCAACCTGGTGGAGCGGGTGCACGCCCTCGTGCTGTCGGGAGGCTCGGCGTTCGGGCTGGCCGCCGCCGACGGCGTCATGCGCGAGCTGTACGCCCAGGGGCGAGGCTTCCCCATGGGCGGACCGGGCGACGTCGTGCCGATCGTGCCGGCAGCGGTGTGCTTCGACCTGGGTCGGGGCGGGGACTTCGGCGCCTTCCCCGACGCCGGGTTCGGGGTCGCCGCGCTGGCGGCGGCGGACGGTGGTCCGGGCGCGGCCGAGGCGGTGGCGCAGGGGAGCGTCGGTGCCGGTGCCGGCACCCAGGTGGGCGGGCTGCGTGGCGGGGTAGGCACGGCGAGCGGGGTGCTGGCCGACGGCACGACGGTCGCCGCCCTGGTCGTCGTCAACGCGGTGGGCTCCGCGGTCGACGTCGCCACCGGCGAGCTCTGGGGGGCCCGGCACCTGATGGCCGAGGACCTCGCCGACCTGGGCGACTGGCCCGACGGTCGGTGGCCGCAGCGGCCCGGGCCCGAGGAGCTCGCGGCGGCGCGCGCGGCCGCCGAGGAGGCCGGTGCCACCAGCGCGGTGCCGCGGTCGCTGGCCACCACCATCGGCGTGGTCGCGACCGACGCCGCGCTCGACCCGGCGCAGTGCGCCCGGCTCGCCACCAGCGGGCACGACGGCATGGCCCGTGCGGTCAACCCGATCCACACGATGTTCGACGGCGACAGCCTGTTCGGCCTCGCGACCTGCGGACGTGCCGCCCCGGACCAGGCCGGCTTCCACGCCATGCTGCACACCTCGGGTGAGGTCGTCACCCGGGCCATGGTCCGGGCCCTGCTCGCGGCGCGGACCATCACCACCCCGGCCGGCACGTGGCGCAGCTACCTGGACGCCTTCCCCTCCGCCGCCCGCCCCTGACCCGTACCGCGACCTCGACCCGCCCCTGACCCGCCCCTGACCCGCCCCTGACCGCGATCGCACCAGACGCGCGGTCCGATCGCACCGGACGCGTCGTCCGATCGCACCGGACGCGTGGTCCGGCCCCACCAGACGCGTGGTCCGGCCCCACCGGACGCGTGGTCCGGCCGCACCGGAGGGCGCCGTCACCACGTAGACTCGCCCGGCGTGGCACTGCATACCTCTGCGCCGGCCGAGAGCGGCCGCGACGTCGTCCTCACCCTGTCCTGCCCCGACCGCCGGGGCGTGGTGCACGCGGTGTCCGGGGCGATGCTCGAGCACGACCTGACGATCACCGAGAGCCAGCAGTTCGCCGACCCGAGCACGGGGGAGTTCCACCTGCGGATGGAGGCGACCCGCGAGGGGTCCCCCGTCGCGATCGAGGAGCTGCGTGCGGGGCTGGCCGACGTGGCGGACGGGCTCGACGGGCAGTGGCAGGTGCACGACCGGGCCGAGCCCCACCGCCTGCTCGTCATGGTGAGCAAGATGGGGCACTGCCTCAACGACCTGCTCTTCCGCACCCGCACCGGACAGCTGCCCGTGACCATCCCGGCCATCGTGTCCAACCACGAGGACTTCCGGGCGCTCGCGGAGTGGCACGACATCCCGTTCCACCACCTGCCGGTCACGCCCGACACCAAGGCCGACGCCGAGGCCGGCCTCCGCGAGATCGTCGAGAGCCACGACATCGACACCATCGCCCTGGCGCGCTACATGCAGGTGCTCTCACCCGCGATGTGCGCGGACTACTCGGGCCGCATCATCAACATCCACCACTCGCTGCTGCCGAGCTTCAAGGGAGCCAAGCCCTACACCCAGGCGCACGACCGTGGCGTCAAGGTCATCGGCGCCACCGCGCACTACGTCACGGCCGACCTGGACGAGGGCCCGATCATCGAGCAGGACTTCCGTCGGGTGGACCACCGGCTGACCCCGGCCCAGCTCGCGCAGCAGGGCCAGGAGGTCGAGGCGACCGCCTTCTCGCGGGCCATTGGCTGGCACGCCGAGCACCGTGTCGTGCTGCGCTCCGGCCGCACCATCGTCTTCTCCTGACCCCGGCCCGGCCGGCCCGGCCCCCGCGCGGCCGCCCGGACCAGGACGGCCCCCGGCGTCGCCCGGTGGCTCGCCGCGGCTCACCCGGGCGGCGTGAACCGCCCGTCGATCGCCGTCCACCCGCCGTCGACCATCACCTGGGTGCCGGTGACGAAGCTCGCCGCGTCCGAGGCCAGCCAGGCGACCGCCCCGACCATCTCCTCCGGGCGCGCCCAGCGACCCAGCGCCGACTTCTCGGCATACGCCCTGTCCCAGTCCGCGTCGTCGCGGATCTGCTGCGTCAGCGGGGTCGCCACGACCCCCGGCGCGACCGCGTTGATGCGCACCCCGGCCGGCCCGAGCTCGGCCGCCCACGTGCGCACCAGCTGCATCACGCCGGCCTTGGTCGCGGCGTACACCCCCTGCCCGGGCTCGACGGTCACGGCACGGATCGAGGTCAGCGCGACGACGGACCCGGCCCCTCGCTCGACCATCCCCGGGGCGAAGGCGCGCACCGCCTGGAAGGTGCCCCGCAGGTTGAGGTCCACGACGCGGTCGAACTCCTCGGCGGTGTAGTCCAGCAGCCGCTTGCGGACGTTCATCGCGGCGGTGAGCACCAGCACGTCGACGTCGCCGAGCCGCGCCGCGCACTCCGCGAGCGCGTCGGTGTCCAGCACGTCGACGGGGTGTCCCGCCCCTCCCGGCGCGCGCTCCAGCGCCGCTCGGGCGACCCCCGGGTCCCGGTCGAGGCAGCTCACCCGCGCGCCCTGGGCCGCGAGGCCGGCGACGATCTCGGCGCCGATCCCCCCGCACCCGACGACCACGGCGTGCCGGCCGTCGAGACGGAACATCTGTGCGTAGTCCAGGCTCATGTGCTGATCCTGCCAGCACCGAGGTGCGGCGCACGGCCGGCCCGGGGGAGAGCCAGGTGTGGCGCCCGGTCGGGCCGGCGGCGCCCGGTCGGGCCGGCTCAGCGGCCGCGCAGCAGCTCCGCGCCGCGCTCGCGCAGCTCGACCTTGCGCACCTTGCCCGTGACGGTCATGGGGAAGTCCTCGACGACCTGGACGTGCCGCGGGATCTTGTAGCGGGCGAGCGACCCGGAGCAGAACTCCTCCACGGCCTCCCGGGTGAGCGGCTCGGCGCCCTCCCGGAGCCGCACCCAGGCCATGAGCTCCTCGCCGTAGCGCTCGTCCGGCACCCCCACGACCTGCGCGTCGAGCACGTCGGGGTGGGTGTAGAGCACCTCCTCCACCTCCCGGGGCGAGATGTTCTCCCCGCCCCGGATGACGAGGTCCTTGATGCGGCCGGTGATCTCGACATACCCCTCGTCGTCCATCACCCCGAGGTCGCCGGTCGCCATCCACCCGTCCCGCAGGACCTCGGCGGTGCGTTCCGGGTCCTCCCAGTAGCCGAGCATGACCGAGTAGCCCCGGGTGCAGAACTCCCCGGCGACCCCGCGCGGCAGGACCTCGCGCGTCGTGGGGTCGACGATCTGGATCTCCAGATGCGGCCCCACCCGTCCGACCGTGCCGACCTTCCTGTCGAAGGGGTCGTCCGGGGCGGTCTGCGTGGAGACCGGCGAGGTCTCGGTCATGCCGTAGCAGATCGTCATCTCCTCGACGCCGGCCTGGATGAGCGAGCGCATGACCGATGCCGGGCAGGGTGACCCTGCCATGATCCCGGTGCGGACCGAGGCCAGGTCCTCGGTGGTGAGCTCGTCGTCGGTGTCGAGCAGCTCCAGCATGGCGATGAACATCGTCGGCACGCCGTAGAGGGAGGTGCACTGCTCGTCCCGCACCGCCCGCAGGGTCGCGGCGGGGTCGAACCCGGGGCCCGGGATGACCATGCAGGCGCCGTGCGTGGTCGCCGCCAGCGTGCCCATGACCATCCCGAAGCAGTGGTAGAACGGCACGGGTATGCAGATGACGTCGCGCTCGGTGTAGCGGCACCCCTCCCCGACGAAGAACCCGTTGTTGAGGATGTTGCGGTGGGAGAGCGTCGCGCCCTTGGGGAAGCCGGTGGTGCCGGAGGTGTACTGGATGTTGATGGGCTGGTCCGGGGTGAGCGTCGCCTGCAGCTCCGCGAGGCGTCCGGGGCTGACCTGGTGCGCCCCGGAGAGGACGTCGTCCCACCCCTCGCCCCCGATGACGAGCACCTGGGCCAGGTCGGGGCACTCACCGCGCACGCGCTCGACCATCTCCGGGTAGGCACTGCCCCGGAACTCCTGGGCGACGACGACCGTGCTCGCCCCCGACTGCCGCAGCACGTAGGCCAGCTCGCGGGTGCCGTAGGCCGGGTTGATGGTGACGAGGATGGCTCCGACCTTGGCGGTCGCCAGCTGCACCAGGGTCCACTCGGCGCAGTTCGGTGCCCAGATGCCGACCCGGTCACCGGTGCGCACCCCGGAGGCGACGAGCGCCCGGGCGACCAGGTTGACGTCGCCGACGAGCTCGGCATACGTCCAGCGGCGGCCGGTGGAGACCTCGACCAGCGCCTCCCGGTCGGGGTGCCGGTGGGCGGTCTCGTCGAGGTTGTCCCCGATGGTCTGCTCGAGCAGCGGGGGTTCGGCGACCCCGGTGGTATGGGCCAGCGCCTGTGCCATGCCCCCCATCCTGCCGTCCGCGCGCTGCGGGCACCAGGGGTGCGGCTGTCCTAGAGTCGCTCCCATGACGACCACTGCCGACCCCGCCCGCGACGCCCGGATCCGGGAGCTCTCCCGCACGCACGTCATGACCTCCTGGTCGGCCCAGCGGGCGATCGACCCGGTGCCGCTGGCCGGCGGCGAGGGCGCCTACTTCTGGGACCACCAGGGCCGTCGGTTCCTCGACTTCTCCTCCCAGCTGGTGAATGTCAACATCGGCTACCAGCACCCGCGCCTGTCGGCCGCCGTCGCCGAGGCGGCCGGGCGGCTGACCACGGTCGCCCCGGCGTTCGCGGAGGAGAGCCGGGCCGAGGCCGCGGCCCTCATCTCGGGGCTGGCGCCGGAGGGCATGAGCAAGGTCTTCTTCACCAACGGCGGGGCCGAGGCCAACGAGAACGCCCTGCGCATGGCCCGGGCGCACACCGGGCGGCACAAGGTCCTGGCGTCCTACCGCAGCTACCACGGGGGCACGGCCGGGGCGATCACCCTGACCGGCGAGGCCCGGCGGTGGGGCGGCGAGCCGGGCATCCCGGGGGTGGTCCACTTCTGGGGCCCGCACCTGTTCCGCAGCGAGTTCCACGCCACCACCCAGGAGGAGGAGAGCGAGCGCGCCCTGCTGCACCTGCGGCACACCCTCGAAGCGGAGGGGCCGGGCCAGGTGGCCGCGATCATCCTGGAGACCGTCGTCGGGTCCAACGGCATCCTCGTGCCGCCGCCCGGCTACCTGCCCGGGGTGCGGGCGCTGTGCGACGAGTTCGGCATCCTGCTCATCCTCGACGAGGTCATGGCCGGCTTCGGACGGACCGGGGCGTGGTTCGCCCTGGACCACTTCGGGGTGCGGCCCGACCTCATCACCTTCGCCAAGGGGGTGAACTCGGGGTATGTCCCGCTCGGCGGCGTCGTCATCGACGACCGGGTCGCGGCGACCTTCGACGAGCGGCCCTTCCCGGGCGGCCTGACCTACTCCGGCCACGCCCTCGCCACCGCGTCGGCCGTCGCCGCGATCACCATCATGCGTGAGGAGGGGATCGTCGAGCACGCCGCGCAGGTGGGGGAGCGCAGCCTGGGCCCGGCCGCGACGGCGCTGCTCGGCACGAACCCGCTGGTGGGCGATGTGCGGGGGCTCGGGGTGTTCTGGGTCGTCGAGCTCGTCGCCGACCAGGCCTCGCGCGAACCGGCCTCCGGTGAGATCATGAAGGCGGTGCAGGCTGGTTGCGTGGAGCGGGGGATGTGGCCGCTGATCGTGGCCAACCGCGTGCACCTGGTGCCGCCGTGCGTGATCACCGACGAGGACGCCTCCCGTGGCGTGGCGATCCTCGCCGACGTGCTGGCGGGCGTGACGCCGTGACCGCACAAGCAGGAAGCAGGGGACATGATGGACCCGTCTCACCTCGTCGAGGTCCGCGTGAGCGTGCCCTCGATGGAGTCCGCCCGACACATCGGTGAGGAGCTCGTGGCCCGTAGGGCCGCCGCCTGCGTGCAGGTGCTGGGGCCGATGACCTCGATCTACAGCTGGCAGAGCGAGGTGCACCAGAGCAAGGAGTGGCTGCTGCTGGCCAAGACCTCGCGGGAGGCCTTCGGGCGACTCTGCGAGACCGTGACGTCGCTGCACCCCTACGAGGTGCCCGAGATCATGGCCGTCCCCGTGGTCGACGCGCTGGAGTCGTATGCCGGGTGGGTGACCCACCACCTGCGGGGGTCCGGGGCGGAGCAGCCCCGGGGGCCAGGCTTCTGAGCCGACCTGCTGGAGCGGGCGACGAGAATCGAACTCGCGTATTCAGCTTGGGAAGCTGATGTTCTACCATTGAACTACGCCCGCAGGGCCTCGGATCGAGGCGACAATCATGATAACCACCCCGGGTGTCCCCGACCAAAGTCACCCCCCGGCTAGGGTGTCGTCGTGCTGCTCTCCGACCGCGACATCCTCGCCTCGATCGACGCCGGCCGGGTCCGGCTGGACCCCTGGGACCCGACGATGGTCCAGCCCTCCAGCGTCGACATCCGCCTCGACCGCTACTTCCGGCTCTTCGACAACCACAAGTACCCGGTCATCGACCCGGCCCAGGAGCAGCCCGACCTCACCCGCCTGGTGGAGGTCGAGCCGGGGGAGAGCTTCGTGCTGCACCCGGGGGAGTTCGTGCTGGGGTCGACGTACGAGGAGGTCAGCCTCCCGGACGACATCGCGGCGCGCGTCGAGGGCAAGTCCTCCCTCGGGCGGCTGGGCCTGCTCACGCACGCGACGGCGGGCTTCGTCGACCCGGGGTTCACCGGGCACGTGACCCTGGAGCTGTCCAACGTCGCGACCCTACCCATCGTCCTGCACCCGGGGATGAAGATCGGGCAGCTCTGCTTCTTCCGGCTGAGCTCGGCCTCGCAGCACCCCTACGGGAGCTCGCAGAAGGGCAGCCACTACCAGGGGCAGCGCGGCCCCACCGCCAGCCGCTCCTGGTCCAACTTCCACCGCAGCGACGTCGCGCGCTGAGGCGACGCGACGGCATACCTCCCCGAGGGGGCGGCTGCGGCACGAACGCGCGTCCGGTGCGGACCTAGCGCGCGTCCGGTGCCGGGGACCCGGCTGCGTCGTCGGTGGGGGCGGTGTCGTCGGTGTCGGTGTCGGGGGTGGCGGGCTGGGCGCGCCGGACGGCGGCGAGCAGCATCTGGGCCACATCGACGACCTCGACCTCCTCGCGGGCGCCCTCGGCCTGCTTCTGGGTGAGGCCGTCGGAGAGCATCACCCGGCAGAAGGGGCAGCCGATCGCGATCCGGTCCGCGCCGGTGGCCAGCGCCTCCTCGGTGCGGTTGAGGTTGATGCGGGTCCCGAGCTTCTCCTCCATCCACATGCGGGCGCCGCCGGCGCCGCAGCAGAAGGACTTCTCCCCGTGCCGCGGCATCTCGGTGAGCTGGACGCCGGGCAGCGCACCGATGAGCTCGCGCGGCGGGGCGTAGACCTGGTTGTGCCGGCCGAGGTAGCACGGGTCGTGGTAGGTCACCGACTCCGCGGTCGAGGCGGCCCCCGCCGTGTCCGCGGCGTCCGGCCGGGAGACCGGGGTGAGCCGCTTCTCGCGCACCAGCCGGTTGAGCAGCTGGGTGTGGTGGACGACCTCGAACTGCCCGCCGACCTGGGGGTACTCGTTCTTCAGCGTGTTGAAGCAGTGCGCGCAGGTCACGACGATCTTGGTCGCGCCCACCTCGGTCAGGACCTCGACGTTCTGCAGGGCGAGCATCTGGAAGAGGAACTCGTTGCCGCTGCGCCGCGCCGGGTCGCCGGTGCAGCTCTCGCCGTCGCCGAGCACCGCGAAGCTCACCCCGGCGGTGTGCAGCAGCTCGGCCACCGCGCGCGTCGTCTTCTTGGCGCGGTCCTCGAACGCGCCGGCGCAGCCGACCCAGAAGAGGTAGTCCATCTCGGCGAGGCTCTCGAGGTCCTCGCCCACCACGGGGATGTCGAAGTCGAGGTCCTTGGCCCAGTCCATCCGCAGCCGGGCGTTCATGCCCCACGGGTTGCCCTTGTTCTCGAGGTTCTTGAACAGGCCGCCCAGCTCGGAGGGGAAGGCCGACTCGATGAGGTTCTGGTAGCGCCGCATGTCGACGATCGCGTCCACGTGCTCGATGTCGACGGGGCACTGCTCGACGCAGGCGCCGCAGGTGGTGCAGGACCAGAGGACCTCCGGGTCGATGACGCCACCGCCGTCGGGCACGGTGGGGTCGCCCTCGGTCTCGCCGACCAGCGGGCGCTGAGCCGCGATGACCGCGGTCGTGGGGATGCCGTGCAGCTGCTCGGGCAACCCCTCGGCCCCCGGGCCGCCGGCCGACTCCAGCGCCTTCGCGGCGGCCTCCCGGTGCTCCTGGCCCGCCTGCAGCCACGGGGCGACGGCGTGGTGCTGGTCGCGCAGGTTCTTGACGAGCATCTTGGGCGAGAGCGGCTTGTCGGTGTGCCAGGCCGGGCACTGCTCCTGGCAGCGGCCGCACTCGGTGCAGGTGGAGAAGTCGAGCAGCCCCTTCCAGGTGAAGTCCTCGACCTTGCCGACGCCCAGGGCGGCGTCCTCGTCGAGCTCCTCGATGTTCTCGAAGTCCACCGTCTCGCCCGCGACCCGGATGGGCTGCACCGCGCCGAGCGACGTCGCGCCCTCCGGGTGGCGACGGAACCAGATGTTGAAGAAGGCGAGGAAGCGGTGCCAGGCGACGCCCATCGTCGGGGTGCGGGCGATGATGATCATCCACGCCATGGAGATGAGGATCTTCAGCAGCGCCACCGCGATGATCCCACCCTCGAGGGTGGCGGCCGACGCCCCCGTCAGAGGCGCGCCGAGCCAGGCCGTCAGCGGGAAGTGCAGGGCGCTGGCCCACTCCTCGCCGGTGGCCCTGCCCAGGGCGTACTCCAGCGCGCGCAGCGCGACGATGCACACGCCGACGCCGAGGATGACGAGCTCCACGACGTAGGCCTGCCAGAAGGTCGACCCCCAGAAGCGGGAGCGTCGGCCGTGGGCCCGGGGGTGCTCCCGCTGGCGCACGACGACGAGAACGACGATGCCGACCACGGCGCCCCAGCCGAAGAGCTCGGTCAGCCACTCGTAGGGCCAGAAGTGCCCGATGAGGGGCAGCACGAAGTGCGGGTCGACCAGCTGGCCGTAGGCGGTGACCAGGGTGAGGAAGAGCAGGCCGAAGGAGACCATGACCACCCAGTGCGCCACGGCGACCCAGGGCTTGCGCGCCATCCGGGTGTGCCCCAGCACCTCCCGCAGCAGCGTCGAGGTGCGCAGGCCAGGGGCGTCCGTGCGGGTCTCGGGCTGCCCGAGCCGGAACCGGTCGACGAAGGCGGCGAGGGTGCGGACGAAGAGGGCGACCGCGGCCAGGGTGACCAGGCCCGCGACGACGATGGCGAGGACCTGCAGCACTCCGAAGGACATGGGGGCAGCGTAGTCGTCACCCCGACAGGACGCAGTGCCCGCGAGCGCGTGGCGGACGCCCTACCTGGAATAACGGGGTGTTGCGTGATGTATAACATGCTGAGAGCAGCATGCTGCTGACCCTGCGACGAAAGGCTCCCCCGTGCGCGTCCACGACGACATCACCCAGGCGATCGGCGGCACCCCGCTGGTGCGTCTCAACCGCCTGACCGACGGCATCGCCGACGGCGCCCAGGTCCTGCTCAAGATGGAGTCCCAGAACCCCGCCGCCTCGGTCAAGGACCGTATCGGCGCCTCCATCATCGACGCCGCGGTCGAGGCCGGAGAGCTCGAGCCGGGCGGAACCATCGTGGAGGGCACCTCCGGCAACACCGGCATCGCGCTCGCCATGGTCGGGGCCGCGCGCGGCTACAAGGTCGTCCTCGCCATGCCCGAGACCATGAGCATGGAGCGCCGGGCGCTGCTGCGCGCCTACGGCGCCGAGCTCGTGCTCACCCCGGGTCCCGAGGGGATGAAGGGCGCCGTGGGCAAGGCCGACGAGATCGCCGAGGAGCGCGGGGCGGTCCGGGCCCGGCAGTTCGCCAACCCGGCCAACATCAAGGTGCACTACGAGACGACCGGCCCGGAGATCTGGGAGGACACCGACGGCCAGGTCGACATCTTCGTCGCGGGTGTCGGCACCGGCGGCACCATCACCGGAGCCGGACGCTACCTGCGCGAGCAGAAGCCCGACGTCGGCCTCGTGGTCGTCGAGCCCGCGGACAGCCCCATCCTCACCGGTGGGCAGCCCGGTCCGCACAAGATCCAGGGTCTGGGCGCCAACTTCATCCCGGAGATCCTCGACACCGAGCTCTACGACGAGGTCATCGACGTCGCCCTGGACGACTCCCTGCGCACCGCCCGCTCCCTGGCCACCGAGGAGGGCGTCCTCGCCGGCATCTCCTCCGGGGCCAACGTGTGGGGCGCGCTGCAGGTGGCCCGGCGTCCGGAGAACGCGGGCAAGACGATCGTCGTCGTCATCCCGTCCTTCGGCGAGCGCTACCTCTCGACGGTCCTCTTCGAGGACCTGCGGGACTGACGATGCCCGCCTGGCTGACCCGGGCGCCGCGCCGCGGCGCGAGTGTCGTGCGCCGCGCCACCAGCGCCCTCCGGGAGGACCTGGACGCCGCGCTCGACCGTGACCCCGCCACCACCAGCCGGCTCGAGATGGCGCTGGCCTCCCCGGGCCTGCACGCGCTCTGGGCGCACCGGGCGAGCCACGCGCTGTGGACCTCCGGGGTCCGGCTGCCCGCCCGGTTGCTGTCGCAGGCCGCGCGCGCGGCGACCGGGGTGGAGATCCACCCCGGTGCCACCATCGGCCGACGCTTCTTCGTCGACCACGGCATGGGGGTTGTCATCGGCGAGACGGCGCAGATCGGCGACGACGTCATGCTCTACCACGGGGTGACCCTCGGCGGGCGGTCCCTCGACCCCACCATCAAGCGCCACCCCACCCTGGGTGACGGCGTCACCATCGGCGCGGGGGCCAAGATCCTCGGTGACATCACCGTCGGCCACGGCGCCCAGGTGGGCGCCAACGCGGTGGTCACCAAGGACGTCCCCTCGATGGCGGTCGCGACCGGCATCCCGGCCGCGGTGCGCACCCCCGGCCTGGGCCGGGACCCGCAGGAGGCCCTCTACGACGAGCCCGCGCTGTGGATCTAGCCGTGCTGCGGCATACCGGGTGACGAGTCGCCACCCACGACGACGAAGGCCCACCCCCGGTGCGGGGGTGGGCCTTCGTCACGTGGGGGTGGGCGTCAGGGGAGCTTCTCCCCGCCCGGGCCGAACCCGGTGGCGTCCACGGTCGCCTCGCCGTCGCCGTCCAGGCTGCCGGTGGCGTTCTCGTAGGTGCCGTCCTGGTCGGTGCTCTCGTGGCCGGTGACCTTGGACCGCACGCCCTCGGCGGTGACCTTGGCCTGCTCGCTGACCTTCTGGCCGAGCTCGGGGGCCTTGGCCTTGACCTGCTCGACGGTCTCCTGGACCTTGGGGTTGCCCCAGGCCTTGCTGGCCTGGTCGGCGATCTGGTCGTAGCGCTCGCGGCCGGCGCGGGCGCCGAGGACGTAGCCGGCGGCGGCACCGACCAGCAGCAACAGCTTGTTGCGCATCGTTGACTCCTTCTCGTGGGTCTGCGTTCGCCCCGACCCTATCGCGCACGAGGGAGGACGTCCGCCGGGAGCGACGGCTGCCGGGGGACGCGTGCGCGGAGGGTGTGGGATTCGAACCCACGGAGGTTTCCCTCGGGCGCTTTCAAGGCGCCTGCACTCGGCCACTATGCGAACCCTCCAGGCCTCGGACGGCCCCGGGCGGGACCGAGCCTGGCGTGCGGCCCATCATCGCACGGTCCACGGATGCCACTATCAGGCGCTACGGCTGATAGCGTGGTGTCTTGGTTGGCGTTGTATCTTCTCGCGAGTGAGCTGGGGGGTTCACCACCACCACCGTCCGCGCCCTGCGGTCGGTTGCACATGCACAGCACATCAGAAAGAAGATCGCCAATGGCACAGGGAACCGTGAAGTGGTTCAACGCGGAGAAGGGCTTCGGCTTCATCGCTCAGGATGGCGGTGGCCCCGACGTGTTCGTCCACTACTCGGCCATCGAGACCAACGGCTACCGGACGCTCGAGGAGGCCCAGCGGGTCGAGTTCGACGTCACGCAGAGCCCCAAGGGGCCGCAGGCGGACGCAGTTCGCCCGCTCTGAGGTAGGCCGTTCCACAACCTTCCGCGAAGGCCCCCGTCACCCTCGAGGTGGCGGGGGCCTTCGCCGTCCCGGGGGTCCGCACGACCGGCGCCGGGTGAGGGGCGGGAGCCACCCACGCGGACCCCGGTGGGGTCAGTCGCAGACGGCGCCGACGTCCTCGAGGTCGTCGGTGGGCTCCTCCGTGGTGCCGGCCGGGTCCGGCTCGGGCGGTGCGGTGGTCTGAGCGGCGTCGTCGGTCGCCGCGGGGTCCTCGGTCGGCTCCTCGGCCGGCAGCTCGGGCGCGGGGTTGAGCGCCTCGTAGACGCGGGCGCGGATCTGGGAGTAGTTGGGGTCGACGGTGTCGATGTTGGCCCCGGTGAACGGCAGGCTGCGCATCGTGCCGTCCTGGACCTGCAGCACGAGGGCGGCCCACTCGTCGAGGTCCTCCTGCGGCAGGTCGGTGAGCACGTTGTCGCCCACCGCACCGATGATCTGGGGGTAGCGCTGCAGCATCGTCATGGGGTTGACCTGGTCTACGACCGCCGCCACCATGCATCGCTGGCGTCGCATGCGGGAGAAGTCGTCGGTCGTCACCCGGGAGCGGGAGTAGGCGAGGGCCTGCGGCCCGTCCAGCCGCTGCGGCCCGGGCTCCAGCCACTCGTAGTCCGAGGTGGGGTCGAGCTGCAGGGTGCCGTTGGCGTCGGTGTAGGTGTAGCCCCCGATCGGGATGCGCTCCTGCACGTTGACGAGCACGCCACCCATCGCGTCGACGAGGTCGGCGAAGCCCTCCATGTTGACGATGACGGTGTGGTGGATGGGTATGCCGAGGATCCCGGAGAGCACCTCGCGCGTCGCGGTCTGTCCCGGGGTCGGGTCGTCGGCGTACCACTCCGGGTGCTCCTGCGCGGTGAGCTCCGCCTCGGTCCAGATGCTGTTCATCAGGCACTGGTCACCGCAGTCGTAGACCGGTCCGTAGACCTCGTGCAGCGGGTTGTCGCGGGGGAGGGGGACGTTCTGGAGGTTGCGGGGGATCGAGAAGAGCACGCTGTCGCCGGTCCGGGTGTCGATGCTGGCGACGATCATGGTGTCGGTGCGGGTGCCCTCCCGCGCCTCGGCGGCGTCCGACCCCAGCAGGAGGACGTTGACCCGAGGCAGGTCCTTCCACGGGTCGTCGGGGTCGGACCCGACCACCGAGGTCGGGGTCGCCCCGCTGGTGCCCCCGCCGACGGTCCCCCCGCCGGCCTCGAAGACCTTGTCCACGGCGTCGACGTGGGCGGAGATGTAGCGGACCCCGAGGGCGGCCGGCGCGGTCACCGCGAGGCACAGGGCGCCCGTGACGGCGATGAGGGCGGCCCGCTGGCCCCGCGAGGGGTGCCGCGGCGCCGCGACGAGGGCGGTGAGCGCGATCGCCGCGACCCAGACGAGCGTGCCCAGCACGAGCACCACCGCGATGGCGCGCAGCCGCCCGGTGTCGGCGGCCGTCTGCAGGGCCGTGGTCGTCAGCCCGTTGGTGAGGGCGTAGGCGACGACGGCGACCAGGGCGAGCACGGCCGGGCCCAGGATGACCAGACCCAGGCGACGCCGGGGCGTGGCCAGGAGCCCGGCCCCCGGGAGGACCGCGCTGAGCGTGGTCAGCCCGGCCGCGCGGCCGACCCCCTCCCCCCGCTCCTGCTCGCTGCTCGACCGCGACACGGGTGCGTCGGACGCCGGGTCGGACGAGCCGCGGGAGTCAGTCATGCCGGAGGTGCCTTTCGGGTCGAGGACGAACCATACTCTGCTCCTGGACTCTGGTGGCGGGCTGGGAAGCAGGGGTTTGGTCGCGCCCAGCATGCCAGGTAACCTGATCCACGCCGTGGAGGTGTCGCCTAGTCTGGTCTATGGCGCCCGCCTGCTAAGCGGGTTTCGGGTTTATAGCCCGATCGAGGGTTCAAATCCCTCCACCTCCGCCCGGTCGCCGCGCGCGACGAGAACCCCCGAGCCGTCCGGCCCGGGGGTTCTGCCGTTCACGCGGCCCGGTCAGGAGACGTCGGGCGCGTCCTGCTCCGGGTCGTCGGGGTCGGTGCCCTCCTGCGTGGAGCCGTCCGCGTCGTCGGTGTCCTCGGCGTCCTCGGGAGCCGGGTCCTCCTCGGTCTCCTTGGACTCCTGGGCCTCGGCCGCCTCGTCGGAGCCGGCGTCGCGCTCCTGCCGGTCCAGCGCGTCGACCGTCTCCTGGATGTCGTGCTCACCGGGCGGCAGCGGCTCGTCGGCCAGCTGGGGCCGGCTGCCGTCGGGGCGGGGCTCGGAGCCCGGGGTGATGCTCATGGGTGGGTGACCTCCTGAAGTCGTCGTCCGACCTCAGCCTCCCACCCGGGGCCCTCCCGCTCCACCGCTGCCGTCGGCGGCGCACGGGCCGCGCGGTCACTACATACCCCCGGGGGTATATATGCTGGTGCCGTGATCGTCCTCGTCGCCGCCCTCGCCGTCCTCGTCGGCCTGTCGCTCGGCCTGCTCGGGGGTGGCGGGTCGATCCTCACGGTGCCGCTCCTGGTCTACGTCGCGGGCATGGACGCCAAGGAGGCGATCGCCACGTCGCTGCTGGTCGTCGGGGTCACCAGCGCCGTCGCCACCCTCGCCCACGCCCGGGCCGGCCGGGTGCGGTGGCGCACCGGGCTGACCTTCGGGGCCTTCGCCATGGTCGGTGCCTACCTCGGCGGCCGGGTCGCGGCGTTCCTGCCGGGCACGGTGCTGCTGCTCGCCTTCGCCCTCATGATGCTCGCCACCGCCTGGGCGATGCTGCGCCGGCGGCCCGGGCCCGCGCCGAGCGCGGGGCACGGCTCCGGGCCGTGGGCGCTCGTCGTCGGCGAGGGTCTGGTGGTGGGCTTCGTCACCGGCATCGTGGGTGCGGGCGGCGGCTTCCTCGTCGTGCCGGCGCTGGTGCTCCTCGGAGGGCTGCCGATGCCGGTGGCGGTGGGCACCTCGCTCGTGGTCATCGCCATGAAGTCCGGGGCCGGGCTCGCGGGCTACCTGTCCTCGGTGAGCATCGACTGGGGGACCGCGGGTGTCGTCACGGTGGCGGCCGTGGCGGGGGCCCTCGTCGGCGGGCGGCTGGTGTCGCGGGTCCACCCGGACCGGCTGCGGGTGGCCTTCGGGTGGTTCGTGCTCGTCATGGGGGTGCTGGTGCTGGGGCAGGAGGTCATGGGCCTGGTCTGACCGGCGGGCGATTAGGAGTGCTGCGCGCCGATCCGTTAGAGTTGTGGATCGCCAGCGCCCGTAGCTCAACGGATAGAGCATCTGACTACGGATCAGAAGGTTAGGGGTTCGAATCCCTTCGGGCGCGCTCTGGTTGAGACAGATAAGGACGGCCCCCACCGGATGCGGTGGGGGCCGTCCTCATGCCGGGGGCTCAGCTGCTGCTCGACGGAGGGGGGTGCCCCTCGGAGGCCTGCACGACGACCACGCCCTGCCCGCTCAGCGCGAGCTGGTAGGCCTCGCCCGAGCCCCGGCCGACGACGGCGCCCAGCCGGGCCGTCTTGCGGACCGAGGACCGCAGGCCGCCGGACCACAGGACGGCCGACTGCATGTCGACGAAGGTGGGGGCGTCGACCTGCAGCACCACCGGGTCGCCGTGGGCCAGCACCGCGATCATCCCCGAGCCGCTGAAGGTCGTGTTGAACAGGCCACCGCTGAGCATGGAGGCGCCCTCCACGCGGTTGATGTCCCACCTCAGGCTGCTCTCGAACGCCAGGACGTTCTTGCCGTTCACGGTGACCTGCTCGTCCTCGAGCTCGAGCACGAAGATCTCGTCGGCGTCCTTGGCGAGGAACACGTCGCCGCTCCCGGAGACCTTCATGAGCGACATGCCCTCGCCGGTGAACGCCTTCTTGAAGAGCTTGGCGGCCCCGCCCGCGCCCTCGTAGGAGAAGTCGACGTCACCCTGGTAGGCGACCATCGACCCCTGCATGGCGTAGAAGAACCCTCCCGTGCCGCTGAGGTCGACCTTGAGCATCCGGGGGTTCTGCAGGGTGAACCGCCCCGGCTCGCCGTGGCGTTCCGCCTGCTCCAGCAGCTGTCCTCGCATGACGAGATGCTACCGGCCCGGGCCCGGGGGCGCACCCCCGTCGCCTGGCCCTCGGGCCCGGTCAGCGGATGGGCGTGGGGGGCTCCTCGCCGGCCAGCACGGCCACGGCGTTGTCCGCGGCCAGCGTGGCCATCGCGGTCCGGGTCTCGATGGTGGCGGACCCGAGGTGCGGCACCAGGACGGCGTTCTCGCACTCCAGCAGAGCGGGGTGCACCTGCGGCTCGTCCTCGAAGACGTCCAGCCCGGCACCGGCGATCTGCCCCTCCTGCAGCGCCTGCGCCAGCGCCGCCTCGTCGATGACCGGGCCGCGGGCGGTGTTGACGACGTAGGCGGTGCGCTTCATGGCGGCGAACTGCTCGGCGCCCAGCAGGTGGTGGGTGGCGGGGGAGTAGGGGCAGTGCAGGGAGAGCACGTCGCTCTCGGCGAGCAGGGTGTCCAGGTCCACCCGGTGCGCCCCCAGCTCGAGCTCCAGCTCGCGCGGGGCCTGGGAGCGGGAGGAGTAGAGGACGTTCATGCCGAACGCCCGGGCCCGGCGGGCCGTGGCCGCGCCGATCCCGCCGAGCCCGACGACGCCGAGCGTCTTGCGCTGCAGCCCCGACCCGAGCAGGTAGAACATGCCCCACTGCCAGGGGGTGCCGGAGCGGATGACCCGCTCGCCCTCACCGAGCCGGCGGGTCGCCATGAGGATGAGGCCCATGGCGATGTCCGCGGTCGCCTCGGTGAGCACCCCGGGGGTGTTCGTCGCCACGACGCCGCGCTCGCGGCATACCGGCACGTCGACGTTGTTGTAGCCCACCGCGACGTTGGCGACGACCTGCAGCTGCGGGCCGGCGGCGTCCAGCAGCTCGGCGTCGACCTGCTCGGTGAGCAGGGTGAGCAGCGCGTCGGCGCCGCGGACCTGCTCGAGCAGCTGCTCGCGCGGCTGCTGCTCCTCGCTGTCCCAGACGTCGACCTCGTGCCCGCCCCGGCGCAGGATGTCCAGCCCCGGCTTGGGGATGCGGCCGGTGACGACGACCCGGCTCACGCGTGGCTGCCGATCCACTCGCGCAGCCCGCCCAGGCCGCGACGGATCTTCTCCTCCGGGAGGCCGGAGTAGGCGAACCGGATGTAGCTGCGGTCCTCCCCGGGCTGCGGGCGACCGAAGTGGTTGCGGGTGCAGAAGCTCACCCCGGTCGCGTGCAGGGCCTGCTGCGCGAAGTCGCCGACGTCGCGCGCCCCCACGAGCCGGACCGCCTCGGTGACGTCCGGGAAGAGGTAGAACGTCGAGCGCGGCGTCTCGACGGACATGCCCGGGGTCTCGGCCACGATCTCGCACGCGGCGTCCCGGCGCCCCTTCAGCGTGGCGAGCATGTCGGCCACCGGCTGCTGGGTGCCCGTGAGGGCCGCGATGCCCGCCCACTGGACGTAGTGGGTCGTGCAGGACTCGTCGTTGGTGTTCATCGTCGAGAAGACCTTGCCCATGGGCGGCGGGGCGACGGCGCAGCCCAGGCGGGAGCCGGTCATCGCGAACTTCTTGGAGAAGGTGTAGAGGATGCACGTGCGCTCGCGCATGCCCGGCAGGCTGGCGATGGAGGTCGACGTGCCCTCGTAGCGCATCTCGAAGTAGGCCTCGTCGGACAGCACCCACAGGTCGTGCTCGATGGCGAGCTGGGCGATCGCCTCGCGCTCGGCGTCCGTCGACTCCGCGGAGATGGGGTTCTGCAGGTCGTTGTAGATGATCGCGACGGTCTGGTCGGTGATCGCGTCGCGGACCTGGTCCAGGTCGATCCGGAAGCCGTCGTCGGTCGGCAGGTAGCGGTAGGACCGTCCGCGGCCGCCGAGGTACTCGATCTGGCTCTCGTAGATGGGGAAGCCGGGGTTGGGGTAGAGCACCTCGTCGCCCGGGTTCATCACCGCCTGGAGGAACTTGGTGATGACCGGCTTGCCGCCGGTCATGACGGTCACCTCCTCGGGGCCGAACGTCATCCCCCGTCGGGACCCGATGTCGTCGGCCAGGGCCTCCCGCAGCTCCGGTATGCCGGGGCCCGGGCAGTAGCCCGTCCTCCCGTCCGCGATGGCGGCGTTCATCGCCTCGACGATGTGCCCGGCCAGCGGGAAGTCGAGGTCGCCTAGGTGGAAGGGGAAGACCTCATGGCCCTGCGCCTTCCAGTCGGCGGCGGCCGCGGCGACCGCGAACGCGGTCTCGGTGCCGAGGTTGTCGAGCCTGGAGGCGAGCTTCATACCCCACGTCCTTGTGTGTCGAGCGACGAGACCGGACCACCGTATCGCGCGTCGCGTGGTGCGTCGGCGGTCGGAGGTGCACACTGGCGGGTGTCGTTGCGTCAAGGATGACGACCGAAAGGGTGGTGGACATGAGCGGACAGTCGCAGGTGCAGATCGGGGAGCGGGACTACTATCTCGGGAAGGCGATCCTCCTGGCCTCGGTGGCCGCGTTGGGCGGCTTCCTCTTCGGCTTCGACACCGCCGTCATCAACGGCGCGGTCACCGCCATGCAGGGCGACTTCGAGATGGGGTCGGTCCTCACCGGCTTCGTCGTGAGCTCGGCGCTGCTCGGCTGCATGGCGGGGGCGTATGCCGCCGGCCGGCTGGCCGAACGTCTGGGCCGGATCCGGGTCATGATGCTCGCCTCGGCGCTCTTCACCATCTCGGCCATCGGGTCCGGCTTCGCCTTCGGCCCGGTCGACATGATCCTCTGGCGGGTGGTGGGGGGTCTCGGCGTGGGCGCCGCGTCGGTCATCGCGCCCGCCTACATCGCGGAGATCGCCCCCGCGTCGATCCGGGGCCGGCTGGGCTCGCTGCAGCAGCTGGCCATCGTCAGCGGCATCTTCATCGCCCTGCTCTCGGACTACTTCCTCGCCGGCGTCGCGGGCGGCTCCGCGGAGGCCCTGTGGGGCAGCACCGCGTGGCGTTGGATGTTCTGGGCCGAGATCATCCCGGCCGTCGCCTACGGCGTGCTGGCCACGACGATCCCCGAGTCGCCGCGCTACCTCGTCACCCTCGGCCGCGTCGACGAGGCCCGCGAGGTCCTGGGCCGGGTCATGATGCGCGGCATCGCCGACCGGATCACCGAGATCCAGCGGACGGTGCGGCGGGAGGCCAAGGCGTCGCTGACGGACCTGGTGAAGTCCGGCGGCGGGCTGCTCCCGATCGTCTGGATCGGCATCGGGCTCTCGGTCTTCCAGCAGTTCGTCGGGATCAACGTCATCTTCTACTACTCCTCGACGCTGTGGCAGGCGGTCGGCTTCACCGAGGAGGACGCGCTCACCCAGACCGTCCTCACCTCGCTGACCAACATCGTCGTCACGGTCATCGCCATCGCGCTCATCGACAAGATCGGCCGGCGGGTGCTGCTCACGATCGGGTCGGCGGGGATGTTCGTCTCGCTCGGGACGATGGCGTGGATCTTCGCCAACGCCCCCGTCGTCGACGGCTCTCCCCAGCTCGGGGACAGCACCGGCCTCGTCGCGCTCATCGCCGCGAACGCCTTCGTCGTCTTCTTCGGCATGTCGTGGGGCCCGGGTGTCTGGGTGCTGCTGGGCGAGATGTTCAACAACCGCATCCGCGCCACGGCGCTCGGTGTCGCCGCGGCCGCGCAGTGGTTGGCCAACTTCGTCATCTCGACGAGCTTCCCGGCCATGGCCGACCTGGGGCTGGGCTTCGCCTACGGCTTCTACACGCTCTGCGCCCTGCTCAGCTTCTTCTTCGTCCTGAAGTTCGTGCCGGAGACCAACGGCCGCGAGCTGGAGGACATGGACTGACGCCGCAGCGCTGGGCGGACTCCTCCCCAGGAGGTGCTCCTCTGCCGTGATGCCTCACCGCGGAGGAGCACCTGCTGCGCAGGAGAGGTCGGGGATCGCTCAGCGGGGCGGGCTGATGCCGTCCAGGAGCGCGACGACCTGCGCCCAGGCGTCGGTGGCGACGTCGATGTGGTCGAAGTGGCCGCCGGTGACCTCGACGAGCTCGGCCGTGCCCCCCGCCTCCCGGGCTGCCGCGACATACCCCTGCGACTGGCTGATCGGCACCTGCTCGTCGTCCGGGGCGTGCAGCGCCCACACCGGCGCGGCGACCGGGACCTGGCGCGTCGGGTCCAGGGCGGCGAAGCGCGGGTCGTCCGGACCGAAGCCGACGAGGTCCCGGGCCGCGCCGGAGCCCAGGCGCTCGCGGTATGCCGTGCCCAGGTCCAGCACGCCGGCCTGGGAGAGCACGTGGGTCACCGAGACACGGCCCTGCCACGGACCGGACACGAGCCGGCCGGCGGCCCAGGCCGCGAGGTGCCCACCGGCCGAGTGCCCGAGCGTGACGACCGGGCCGTCGGCGGAGCCGTCCCCGCGGCGCTCGTCGCCCGTGCCGAGCAGCTCGAGCGCGGCATGCACGTCGTCGAAGGTCTGCGGGTACCCGCCACCCCCGCCGACGCGGCGGTACTCCACGTTGAGCGTGCTCCAGCCGCGACCCAGCAGGTCGGCCGCGAGCGGCTCACCGAGGTCGGCGCCGTAGGCCTCGCGCCAGAACCCTCCGTGCAGGACCACGACCGTGCCCCGGCTCGGGCCCTCGGGCATCTGGTACTCGGCCCACTGCGAGGGGTGGTCGCCGTAGCCGACCCGGCCCGGGCGCAGGGGCCCAGCCGTGGACGGCCCGGACCCCGCTGCGGCGGTCGGGGAGGAGCTCGCGCCCGGGGCGCCCGTCGACCCGTCTCCCGGTCCCGAGCCCTGCTGGCCGCCCGTGCACGCCGCCAGCGAGAGCCCCCCGGTCAGGGCGAGCAGGGTGCGGCGGTCGAGGACCGGGGCGGCGGGCATACCCGGGGCTCTCAGACCTCGTCGGCGGTGGTGGCCGACGGGTCCCAGCGGACGATGCCGTCGGCGGCCCAGCCACGGTCCTTGACCGCCTCGCGGGCCTCCGCCTTGACCGGGCCGGTGAGCTTGTCGACGTAGAGGTAGCCGTCGAGATGGTCGGTCTCGTGCTGCAGGCACCGGGCGAGCAGGCCGTCCCCCTCGACGACGACCTCGTTGCCGTCCAGGTCGGTGCCGGTCACCCGGGCGCGCGGGTGACGGGCCAGCGGGAACCACTCACCGGGGACCGAGAGGCAGCCCTCGCCGTCCTCCTCGTCGTCCAGCGGCGCGGGGCTGCCGAGGCGTTCGAGCACCGGGTTGACCACGACCCCGCGGGCGTTGTCCTCGCCCGGAACGGGGCAGTCGTAGACGAAGAGGCGCAGCCGCACCCCGACCTGGTTCGCGGCCAGGCCGACGCCCTCCGCCGCGGCCATCGTGTCGAACATGTCGTCCACGAGGGTGCGGACCTCGTCGGTGATCTCGCGCACTCTCTTGGTGCGGGTGTGCAGGGCCTTGTGGCCGATGACGGTGATGGGTCGGACTGCCATGAGGGTGATTCTAGGTTTGCCGCGCGCCGACCCCCTACCCTGCCTGGATGAACTGGATCGAGGTCCTCGGCTGGGTCGGCTCGACCATCCTGGTGGTGTCGTTGCTGCAGACGCGGGTGCTGCGGCTGCGGTGGATCAACCTGGTCGGCTGCGTCGTCCTCATCGGCTACAACGCGGTCGTCGGGGTATGGCCGATGGTCGGGCTCAACGTCGTGCTCGCCGTCATCAACGTCGTCTACCTGTGGCGGATGCTGCGCAGCCGGCACGACGCCGACGCCTACACCGTCCTGGAGGTCGAGCCGGACGACCGCTACCTGGGGCACGTGCTGGCGGTCCACGGCGAGGACATCGCGCGCTACAACCCGGGCTTCGAGCACGAGCCGGCGGCCGAGCACTCGGCCTTCCTCGTGCTCCAGGGTGACGAGACCGTCGGGGTGGTCCTGGCGCGGGACGCCGGCGAGGGCACCGCCGAGGTCGTCCTCGACTGGGTCACCCCCAGCCACCGCGACTTCTCGCCGGGGGAGTTCGTGTACCGCGAGTCCGGGCTGTTCTCCCGCCGCGGCTTCACCCGGGTGCTCTCGCCGGCAGGGATGCAGCACCCCTACTACGAGCGGATCGGCTTCCGCCCGCACGGGGACAGGTTCGAGCTGGAGGTGCCGGCGGGCGGCTGACGGTCGCCAGGCGCGTCTGGTGCGGTCTGGTGGCGCGTCTGGTGCGGTCTGACCGTGCGTCCTGTGCGGGGAGCGGGGTGGTGGCGTCAGCGCAGGGGAGTGGGGTCCGGGTCGACCGCGACCCGCCGCCGCGCGGGGGCCCGGCGGGAGCCGGGGGTCTCACCCTCCCAGTCCCAGTCCGACGGCAGCTGGCCCGGGTCGACCGGCTCCCACTGGCGCTGCTCCCCGGTCACCGGGCGTCCCGCTCCCGCGCGGTCGTGGCCCTGGCCCTGGCCCCACGAGCGCCGGCCCGCGTCGCGGGGGTCGGGGGCCGGGGCGTCGGCATACCCCTCGTCGTCCCACCCGTCGTCGTCCTCGCCCGGGTCGCGGACGTCGCGGCCGAAGATGGTCTCGCACATGGCCTGGTACTTCGCGTCCGGCTGCGGGATGTAGTCGATGTGGCTCAGCGCCTGGTCCTGGCCGGCGGACTCCATGACGAAGCGGCCGTAGCCCAGGAGCCGACCGGCGATGGTGCGGTCGTAGCTCATGTCGGTGACCTTGACCAGCGGCATCATCGCCACCCGCTGGGTGATGAGGCCGTAGGTCTTGAGCAGCCGGCGGTCGGTCGCGATGAACCACTCGCAGCGCCACTCCAGCACCTGCCACGCCGCCCAGGCGCAGACGACCGCGAGCACGCACAACGCGATGCCGGTCGCCGCCGGCTCGGTCACCGACGCCGCCACCCACAGGGTGAGGAAGAGGGCGACGGCCACGGCGAACCCCGGCTTGAGGAGTGTGGCCCAGTGCCAACGGGTCGACACGACCACCCGCTCGTCGGTGAGCAGGTAGCGCTTGGCGACCCGCCGGCTGATGCGGGGCGCGGTCGACGGGTGGGCGGTCACGCAGCCTCGACGGCTCAGACCCCCATCAGCTGGTTGAAGAACCGGCCGATGTTGAGGAAGCCCTGGCTGATGATGTCCCAGACCGCCCGCACGATGTCCGCGGCGCGGTCGGGGTTGGTGATGACGGCGTAGATGAGGAAGCCCCACAGCAGCCAGTGCAGGACCTTCTTGACCGTGGACGGCATGTCAGGTGCCTTTCGCTGGACAGGTGGACACGGGTCTGGTGCCAGTGTGGCAGATGTGGTGGGGTATGCCGAGCCTCGCGACCTCATGCGTGTCGTGCCCGTCGACCCCGCGCCGGCGCCGTGCTCCCGGACGCCGTCACCCCGCCGGGAGCGAGAGCGTGAGTCTGCGGAGCAGGTCGGCGAGCTGGTGACGCTCCTCGCGCGAGAGCCCGGCGAGCAGACGTTCCTCGTTCGCCAGGTGCGCCTCGACCGTCGCGTCGACCAGCGCGCGGCCCTGCGCGGTGAGGGAGACCAGTCGTGACCGCGCGTCCTCGTCGCTGCTGCGGCGACGCACCAGTCCCGCCCCGACCAGGCGGTCGAGCCGTTTGGACACGGCGCCCGAGGTCACCATCATCGACGCCGTGAGCTCGCCAGGGGTGAGCTCGGCCCGCGGTCCGCTGCGGCGGAGCGTGGCCAGCACGTCGAACTCGCCCTCACCCAGCCCGCTGGCTGCGAAGACCGGGCGCAACCGGGCGTCGAGCTCGTCGCCCAGCCGACTGATCCTGCCGATGACCCCCATCGGGGAGGGGTCGAGGTCCGGGCGCTCGCGGCGCCACTGCTCGAGGATCGCGTCGACCGGGTCGCTGTCCGTCACAGCCCGATCCTAGCGGCCTGTTGCAGATCTTTTCCGAGGAAAATATAGTGTCTTCCGTGGAAGACAAAATCCTGCCGCCGCCGCTCCCGCGCATCGCCCTCGTCCTCGTCACCCTGGTGGCGCCGGTGGCGTGGGGGTCGACCTACGCGGTGACCCAGCTGTGGCTCCCCGACGGGCGACCGCTCTTCTCGGCGGTGGTCCGGGCCCTGCCGGCCGGGCTCCTGCTGCTCGTGCTGACGCGTCGGCTGCCCCGCGGGTCGTGGTGGTGGCGCGCGGCGATCCTCGGGGTGCTCAACATCGGGCTGTTCTTCGCCCTGCTCTTCGTGGCCGCCTATCGGCTCCCGAGCGGGCTGGCGGCGACCACCACCGCGCTGTCGCCGCTCGTGGTGATGGGTCTGGCCTGGCTGCTGCTCCGGGAGCCACCGTGGCGGTGGCAGGTCGTCGGAGGTGTCGTCGGGGTCTGCGGTGTGGCGCTGCTGGCGGCGGAGGTCCCGGGTGGTGTGGACCTGGTGGGTCTGGCCGCCTCGGTCGGCGCGGTCGTCAGCTCGGCGCTCGGGTTCGTGCTCGTCAAGCGGTGGCCGTCACCGGCTGGTCTGCTCCCGATGACGAGCTGGACGCTGCTCGCCGGAGGGCTGGTGCTGCTGCCGGTCGCCTGGGTGGTGGAGGGTGCGCCGCCACCGGTGGACGCCGCGGCGGCAGGTGCCTACGCCTACCTCGGCGTGGTCGGCACGGCGGTGGCCTACGTGTGCTGGTTCACCGGCCTGACCCGGATGAGCGCGGGGTCGACCGCCCTGCTCGGGCTGGTGAACCCGGTGGTCGGGACCGGGCTCGGGGTGGCGCTGCTGGCCGAGCCGTTCGGCACCGTGCAGCTGGTCGGGGTCGGTCTCGCCCTCGCCGGGGCGCTGGCCGGCCAGTGTCGTCCGCGGGTCCCGCACGCGGTGGAGCCGGTGGCCCCTGCCGTCAGGACGGTCGACGCCCGGTCTGGGTGAGGCCAGCCACGGTCGACACCCGGCCGCGCAGGGAGGAGAGGTCAGGCGCGCAGCAGCGGCGAGGCGGCCATGCGGTCGAGCGCCTCGGCGACCTCCTGCGTCGAGCCGGCGAAGCTGAGCCGCACCTTGCGGTGGCCCTGCACGGTGTCGAAGTCCACGCCGGGGGTGAGGGCCACGCCACAGTCGTCCAGCAGCGCCCGGCACCACGCGACCGAGTCGTCGGTGAGGTGCCCGATGTCGCACCAGGCGTAGAAGGCGCCGTCCGGCGGGGCGTAGTCCTGCAGCCCGACCTCCGGGAGCCGCCGGAGCAGGAGCTCGCGGGTGGCGGCATACCGCTCCCGGTGGGCGTCCAGCTCCTCCCGCGCGCCCGGGCCGAGGGCCGCGATCGCGGCGTGCTGACCGATGGCCGGAGGACAGATGTTGAGGTTGCCGGTGAGGACCTCGAGCGGGCGGCGCAGCGCGGGCGGGGCGAGCAGCCAGCCCACCCGCCAGCCGGTCATGGAGAAGTACTTGCTGACCGAGCCCACGACGACGCTCTCGCGCGAGGTCGCCCAGGCGCTCGCGGTCGGCCGTCCGTAGCTCAGCCCGTGGTAGATCTCGTCGCTGACGAGCAGCGTCCCGTGCTCCTCGCACCACCGTGCCAGGGCGGCCAGCTCGTCGGCGTCGACGACGGTGCCGGTCGGGTTGGCGGGGGAGGCCACGATGAGACCGGCGGGTGGCGCGGGCAGCGCCTCGAGCATGGCCACGGTCGGCTGGAAGCGGGTGTCGGGGCCGCAGTCCAGCTCGATCACCTCGCAGCCCAGGGCGGCCAGGCTGTTGCGGTATGCCGGGTAGCCGGGCCGCGTCATCGCCACCTGGTCCCCGGCGTCGAAGGCGGCGAGGAAGAGGGTGGTGAAGGCGCCCGAGCTGCCGGGGAAGACGACCACGTCGTCCGGGTCGACCTCGATGCCGGCGGTCTCCCGGTGGTGCTCCGCGACGGCCCGGCGCAGCGGGAGGATGCCGGTCGACTCGGTGTAGCCCAGGACGTCGGCGTCCAGCGCCTCGATGGCGGCGGCCCGGGCCACGGCCGGTGCCGGGGTGGAGGGCTGCCCGGCGCACAGCGTGAGCACGTCGCCGTGGGTGCGCTGCCGCAGCGCCGCTGCCTTGAGCACCTCCATGACGTGGAAGGGCTCGACCGCCGACCGGGTCGAGACCCGCGCCCCGCGCGACCGGGCAAGCGCGTCCGCGGGCTGGGGCGGCGGCATACCGGCCCTCAGACCACGCCGTAGAGCCGGTCGCCGGCGTCGCCGAGCCCCGGCACGATGTAGCCCTGCTCGTTGAGCCGCTCGTCGATGGCGCCGGTCACCAGGGTGATGGGGGGCTCGACGTCGGCCAGACCGGCCTGGACCTTCTCGATCCCCTCCGGCGCCGAGAGCAGGGTGATCGCCGTGATGTCGTCGGCGCCGCGCTCCACGAGGTAGCGGATCGCCGCGATGAGCGTCCCCCCGGTCGCGAGCATCGGGTCGAGGACGTAGCACTGCCGCTTGTCGAGGTCGTCGGGGAGCCGGTTGGCGTAGGTGTGCGCCTCGAGGGTCTCCTCGTTGCGGACCATCCCCAGGAAGCCCACCTCGGCGGTCGGCAGCATCCGCATCATGCCGTCCAGCATCCCCAGCCCGGCCCGCAGGATCGGCACGACGAGCGGCTTGGGCGTGGCCAGGTGGATGCCCGTCGTGGCCGCCACCGGCGTCTCGATCTCGAACGGCGAGACCCGCACCTCGCGGGTGGCCTCGTAGGCGAGCAGCGTCACCAGCTCGTCCGCCAGGCGGCGGAAGGTCGGGGTGTCGGTCCTCCGGTCGCGCAGGTAGGTCAGCTTGTGGGCGATGAGCGGGTGGTCGGCAACGAGGACGCGCATACGCCAGACTCTAGGACGTGACCGACGTGCCCGACACCCCGCCCGCGCCCCTGCCGGGCGCGGCGTGGGGCCCGGGGAGGTATCCCGGCTGGGTCGCCGAGGCGGTCGCGCAGGCGCGGGCGGTGGGGGAGTCCGGTGACGTGCCCATCGGGGCGGTCGTCGTCGACACCACCGGGCGGGTGGTCGGGCGGGGGCGCAACGTGCGCGAGCTCGAGCACGACCCGACCGGGCACGCTGAGGTCGTCGCGCTGCGCGAGGCGGGCCGCGCCCTGGGGTCCTGGCGGCTGGAGGGGTGCTCGCTCGTCGTGACCCTGGAGCCGTGCGCGATGTGCGCCGGGGCGGCCGTGCTCGCGCGGGTCGACCGGGTGGTCTTCGGGGCCTGGGACGACAAGGCCGGGGCGTGCGGGTCGGTGTGGGACCTGCCCCGCGACCGACGCTCGCTGCACCGGGTCGAGGTGGTCGGCGGCGTCCTGGAGGAGGAGTGCGCGGCGTTGCTCACCGCGTTCTTCGCCGACCGACGCTGAGGGGGCGACTGTTTGGGCCGGGCCCGGCTCGTCAGGTAGCCTCGTCGGCGGTGGCGTGTCCGAGCGGCCTAAGGAGCACGCCTCGAAAGCGTGTGTGGGCGCAAGTCCACCGTGGGTTCAAATCCCACCGCCACCGCGGTGTCATCATGGATCGACACGAGAACCCCCGGACCGTCCGTCCGGGGGTTCTTCCGTTCCAGCCCGGAGGCGCACGGGCTCAGCCCAGGATGATCCCCAGCGCGACGAGGGCCGCGAGCCCCAGGCCCCACAGCGCGAGCACGCAGGAACCGACGACCCCCAGGGCCTGCGCCACGACGAACTGCCAGCGGTGGCGCACCGGTCGGTGCGACCGGTCGATCTCGCGCAGCGCCCGGTGCGCCACGACCCAGGCGAGCGGGCCGAGGAACGCGAACCCGCAGACCGACAGGATGCCGAGCACGAGGGCCGGCGCCGCCCGCGGAGGAGCCGGCGCGGCGGGGGACGCCCACGGGCGGGAGGCAGCGGACGCCGGGGCGTGGCGTGAAGTCGAGGGGCGAGGGTGCCGCGGACGGGCCTCGGCGTACGGGTCGTCTGGCTCGGAGCCACCGCCGAACTGCGGCGTCGGTGGCGGCTCGAAGCGGTACATCCCGCGAGGGTACCCGGACGCCCTCGGAGCCACCTGGACGCGACACGTCCGTCACAGAAACCTCTCAGACAGCTCTAGCCTCGTGAGCTCCTCCCGCGTTATGCTCACGCCGCCCTCCCTCGTCCCCGGAGGGCCGCCCCCTCGTCCCAGGTGGGCCGCATGTCTCGTCCCCGGAAGTGAGCCACCATGCTCCGTCGTCCCCTGCGCCGCACCCTGGTCACGGCGCTCGCTGCGGGCCTGCTGGCCTCCCCCCTCGTGGCCGTCGCCGAGCCGTCGGAGGACGCGCAGGGCCGGCCGGGCGCGCTGCTGCTCCCGGCGGCCCCCGCCGTCGAGGTGCCCGCCCCGTCGGACGCGTCGACGACGCCCGAGGCGCCGGACGCCGTGCGGGCCGCCGACCTGGCCGCCGCCGCCGACCGCGGCGCCGCCTGGCTCACCGCCCAGGCCGGCACCGGCCGGATGACGAGCGACGAGCTGGCCCTCACGATCATCGCCCTGGGGGCGGCCGGTCCGGAGCACGCCGCCGACCTGCAGCGCCTCACCGGGCAGCTGGAGCGCCGCGCCCCCGCGGCGGCCGCCGACCCCGTGGTGCTCGGGCTCACCGCGATCGCGGTCGACGTCGCCGGCCGCAACCCCCGGTCCTTCGGGGGTGTCGACCTCGTGGCCGCCCTGCGGTCCGAGCTGGCCGACGGCCGGTGCGGCGACGGCTGGGTCTTCACCACCGGCGTCTGCGTCATCGGGCTGACCCGCAGCGGCGGCACCGTCCCGCAGGCCGCGGTCGACGCCGTCACCCGGGCGGCCGACCCGGTGACCGCGGGCATCAGGTCCGGTGGCGGCGTCGAGGGGTGGTCCACCGCGGTCACGCCCCAGGCCATGGCGAGCGTCGACACCATGCGCACGGCGCGGGCGACCGGGCTCGGCGCGCGCGACTACCTGGTCCTGTCCCGCGGCGGCGCACCGGTGCTCGCCGAGGACCTGCCCGTGGGGCTCAACGCCCTCGCCCAGCAGAGCTTCGCCATGGCCGGGACGTATGCCGACGAGCCGGCGCGGCGCGACGCCACGATGACCTGGCTGCTGCAGCAGCAGCACGCCGACGGCGCGCTGCCCGAGCTCTTCGAGCACGCCGACGGGGACGTGTGGGCGACCGCGCTCACGGTCCTCACCTGGTCGGGACGTCACCTGTCCGACAGCACCACCACGGCCACCGGCTACCAGCGCCACTCCGTCGTCGAGCGGATCAGCGGCACCGACCGCTACGCCGTCGCGGCCAACATCGCCGCGTCCTGGGCCGACGGTGCGGACACGGTCGTCGTCGTCTCGGGCCAGAACTTCCCCGACGCCCTGTCCGGCTCCGCGCTCGCGGGCGTCCTGGGCGGCCCGGTGCTGCTCACCCGCAAGGACAGCCTGCCGGGTTCCACCGTGCGGGCCCTGCAGGCCCTGGACCCGCGGCGGGTCATCGTGCTGGGGGGCACCGGCGCGGTGACCAAGGGGGTGACCGACCAGCTCTTGCGCTACGCCGACGGGGTGGAGCGCGTCACGGGGGCCGACCGCTACGCCGTGTCCGGCGCGGTCGCCTCCTCCTTCTGGGAGCAGGGCGGCTCCACGGTCTACCTGGCGACGGGGCAGAACTGGCCGGACGGCCTGACGGGCGGGGCGGCCGCGGCCTACGAGGGCTCGCCGCTGCTGCTCACCAGGCAGGACGAGGTGCCCGCGAAGGTGATGGGCGCCCTGCGCTACCTGCGGCCGGACGAGGTCGTCGTGCTGGGGGGCACCGGTGCGGTGTCCGGCGACGTCATCAGCCAGCTCCGCGCCGGTCTCGGCTCGGCCACCTCGATCCGCCGGCTCGACGGCAAGGACCGCTACGTCGTGGCCTCCCGTGTCTCGCAGCGGATCCCGACCGCGCAGCAGGTGGCCTTCGTCGCGACCGGCCGCAACTGGCCGGACGCCCTCGCCGGCGGCGCCCTCGCCGGCCAGGTCAGCAGCCCCATGCTGCTGGTGCGTCCGGACGGCCTGCCCACCGAGACCGGGCAGGCCCTGGCGCTGCGCCGCCCCGACTACGTCGGTGCGTTCGGCGGCCCGGCGGCGATCCAGGCGGTGACCCTCCGGCAGGCGCGGCTCGTCGACACCGGCCGGTAGCCCCCGTCGGTGTCCGTCGGTGGTGCGACCGGCCGGCAGGCCGGGGCCGCCGCGACCCGTGGGGCCTCGCCTACAGCCCGAGGACCAGGACGCCCACCACGGCGGCCACGACGGTGACCACCACCAGCAGGAGGAGCGCGGTCGCCACGACCCCCAGGGCCTGGCCGGCGACCAGCTGGCCCCGGTTGGTGACCACGACGGGCGCGGCGTCCACCTCCCTGAGCGCCCGCCGGGACATCGCCCAGGCGAACGGCCCGATCGGGGTGCAGACGGTCACCGCCAGCAGGCCGAGGACCAGGGACGTGGTGCCGCGCGGGTGCTGGTAGCCCGGCGGTCCCCAGGGATGTCCCGGTGGTGCAGGAGCACAGGAGTCCTCCAGGGGCGGCGGGTGACGCAGGGGCGGTGAGGGTGCTCGGAGGCTGTCCATGGACCGAACCTAGGGCCGGCCGGCACGGCCCCACCGAGGTTGTCCACAGGGGGCCTCAGCGGGCGTGGAGCTCCTGGGCGGCGGCGGCGATGTCGTCGAGCTCGGTGCGCAGTGCCTTCTCGGTCAGCTTGAGCCCGAGCGGGCCGACGACCCGCAGCGCCAGGCGCTGGAGGGCACGGGGGTCCGGCGTGCTGGCGCTGAAGTGCACGGAGAGCAGGGTGGCGTCGGCCTCCGCCAGCGGCTCGAGCGTCATCACGGTGCGGTAGGTGGTGTTGCCGGAGCGCGCCTCGGTCTCGGTGCGCAGCTCGGGGTCGTTGTCGACCACCCAGATCTCCTGGGTGTCCGAGGCGCCCATCATCCGGCGCGTCTCGCGCCAACCGGTGCCGATGGCATACGGGCCGGTCGTGATGAGGTGCAGGTCGGTGACCTGGGAGAGGCGCTCCTGCGCGTGCTCGAGGTCGGTGATGACCTCCCAGACCGCGGAGGGGGGTGCCTCGACCCGGCGCTCGGCGTGGACCTCGTGCTGCCCGCTCACCGGCCGTCCCCGGTCTGCTCCGGCTGCTCGGGGGCGGGCAGGTCCTCCCAGGCGTCGCCCAGCACGAGGTCCAGCGTCGCGTCCTCGCGCTCGTCCTGCACCAGCTCCACCTCCTGGGGCAGCGCCTCGGCCAGGAGCTGCGCCCCCTCCAGCCCGGACGGGCCGTGGATGATCTGGCCGGGGCCCTCGAGGTCGGCACCCGAGTTGTCCACCCCGTCGACGGTGAACCCGCGCGCCTGCAGGCCCTCGCTGGCCCGCCCGGCCAGCCCGCCGACGCCGGTGGAGTTGAAGACGTTGACCACGACGTCCTCCGTGGCCAGCGTGGGGGTCGGCGCGGCCACGGTCGCCGGGGCCTCGTCGGCGTCGCCGCCCATCCCGAACCAGCCCTGCATGGAGGCCATCGCCAGGACCAGGGCCAGCACGAGGACGCCGAGCAGCGCCGCCATGACCATGGCGGCGCGACGACGTGCCCGGCGGGCGGCCGTCGACATGCCGGCGGTGCGCACGTATCCCACGCAGAAGTCCTTCCCGAAGGGCAGCAGGCTAGCGAGTCGCCGTGCCGTCGAGGTCGAGGACACGCCCGTGCACGGCGGGTCGGCCCTGCAGCGCGGCCCGCAGGGCGCGGTGGAGGCCGTCCTCGAGGTAGAGGGTGCCCCGCCACCGGACCACGTGGCAGAAGATGTCGCCGTAGAAGGTGGAGTCGGAGGACAGCAGCGCCCTCAGGTCCAGCTGCGAGCGCGTCGTGACCAGGTCGTCCAGCCGCAGCATCCGGGGTGGCAGATGGGCCCAGTCACCGGGCTCGTCCAGGCCGTGCGGGGGGTAGGGCTGCTCGTCCCCGACGCCCTTGAAAATCATGCCGCGCAGTCTAGAGTCTGGGGGGTGAGCGAGCAGAGCAGCAGCCAGGTCGACCGCATCCGGGAGGCTTATGCCTTCGCCGGGCCGAGCATCACGCTGGGCGGCGCGGTCGGCACGGACGGGGACGAGGTGGTGGGCGAGGCGGTCGTCCGGCTGCCGCTGGGGTCGATGAACCGCCACGGCCTGGTCGCCGGGGCGACCGGCACCGGGAAGACGGTCACGCTCCAGGTGCTCGCCGAGCAGCTCTCCGACGCCGGGGTGCCGGTCTTCCTCGCCGACGTCAAGGGCGACCTGACCGGGCTGGCCACCGCGGCCGAGGGCGGGGGCAAGGTCGCGGAGCGGATGGCCGACCTGGACCAGGAGTGGGAGGCCAGGGCATACCCGGTCGAGCTGCTCAACCTCGGCGGGCACGGCGTGGGCAACCCGGTGCGGGCCACCGTCACCGGCTTCGGGCCGACGCTGCTGTCGAAGGTGCTGGGGCTCAACCAGACCCAGGAGTCCAGCCTGGGGCTCATCTTCTACTGGGCCGACCAGCAGGGGCTGGCGCTGCTGGACCTCAAGGACCTCATCGCCGTCACGCAGCACCTCATCTCCGACGAGGGGCGGGCGGACCTCAAGGGGCTCGGCGGCATCGCCACGTCGACGGCGGGAGTCATCCTGCGCGAGCTCATCGGGCTGTCCGCGGCCGGGGGAGACGTCTTCTTCGGCGAGCCGGAGTTCGAGACCGCCGACCTGCTGCGCACCACCGCCGACGGGGCGGGCGTCATCACGCTGCTCGAGCTGCCCGGGGTGCGGGACCGGCCGGTGCTGTTCTCCACCTTCCTCATGTGGCTGCTGGCCGAGCTCTTCCAGGACCTGCCCGAGGTCGGCGACCCGGAGCGGCCGACGCTGGTCTTCGTCCTCGACGAGGCGCACCTGCTCTTCGACGACGCCTCCGACGCCTTCCTCGACGCCGTCGAGCAGGCGGTGCGCCTCATCCGGTCCAAGGGCGTCGGCGTCTTCTTCGTCACGCAGACCCCCACGGACGTGCCGGACGCCATCCTCGCGCAGCTGGGCAACCGGGTCCAGCACGCGCTGCGCGCGCACACGCCCAACGACGCCAAGGCGCTCAGGGCCACCGTGTCGACCTTCCCCACGAGCGACTACGACCTCGGCGAGGTCCTGACCTCGCTGCGCACCGGCGAGGCGGTCGTCACCGTCCTCTCCGAGGAGGGCGCGCCCACCCCCGTCGCGCGCACCATGCTCCGGGCACCGCAGGCGCGGATCGGCCCCTCGGAGGAGGAGGTCGTGCGGACGGCGGTGGCCGGGTCCTCCCTGTCCGGCAGGTACGGCGAGGCGCTCGACCGGGAGTCCGCGCACGAGATGCTCGCCGCGCGGATGGAGGCGGCGACGCGGGCGGCGGAGCAGCAGGAGGCCGACGAGGTCGCCGCGCGGGAGCGGGCCGCCCAGGACCCCGAGACGGCACCGGCTGGAGGTCGTCGCGGCTCACGTGACGGCGGGCGGCGCGAGGACACGGACGGGGGCGTGCTCGAGCAGGTCGTGTCCTCCGGCGCGTTCCGGTCGATGCTCCGCTCGGCGGGCACCGTCATCGGGCGCGAGATCACCCGCTCGGTCTTCGGCACCCGCCGCCGCTGACCGCACCGGACGCGCGCGCTGGCGCACCGGACGCCGCGGGTTTGGGTCGCCCGGACCGCCTCGGGTACCCTGCTACGCGGAGGATTCGCATAGCGGCCTAGTGCGCACGATTGGAAATCGTGTTGGGATAAAACCCTCGGGGGTTCAAATCCCCCATCCTCCGCCAGTCGGCGAGGCCCCGGGCCACCGTTCCACCGGTGACCGGGGCCTTCCGCGTGCCGGGGTGGGCCGGGGGAGCGGGGCCGTCTTGGCCACACCGGGACGAGCACCTAGACTGCTCCCCGGACCCCTCGTGCGGTGGTACCTCGGTGAACTCCCCCAGGGCAGGAATGCAGCAAGGGCAATCGGGCTCTTCCAGGTGCGCGAGGGGTTCTTCATGCCCTGCCGACGTCGCGCCCGCGGTGTCCCTCCCCCGTGGCAGGATGTCCGCACCCCTGCGAAAGGACACGCCATGCCGTTCCACGTCGGATCCGAGGTCGGCCGGTTGCGGCAGGTCATCGTGCACCGCCCCGGGCTGGAGATGCACCGCCTGACCCCCGACAACAAGGAGCGCTACCTCTTCGACGAGATCCTGTGGGTGGAGAAGGCGCAGGAGGAGCACGACTACTTCGTGCAGGTCATGCGCGAGCGGGGGGTCGTGGTGCACCACTTCGACGCGCTGCTGCGCGAGACGCTGGCCGTCCCCGAGGCGCGCGCCCACGTCCTCGCCCACTCGCTGGACGAGCGGCACGTCGGCCCCCAGGCGGCCGAGGACCTCCGCGCCATGTTCGACGGCATGGACGACGCCGAGCTCACCACCCACCTCATCGGCGGCATCACCAAGGCCGAGGTCCTCGAGCGCATCGGCAGCCCCAACTCGGTGGTCATCGACCAGTTCGGCCTGCACGACTCGGTGCTCGCGCCGCTGCCCAACCACCTCTTCACCCGCGACACCTCCGCATGGGCCTACGGCGGGGTGGCCGTCAACTCGATGCACAAGAAGGCGCGTCGCCGGGAGACGGTGCACTACGACGCCATCTACCGCTACCACCCGATGTTCGCCGAGGCCGGGATGCAGTGGTGGAGCCACGGCGTCGACGACGGCCCCGCGACGGCGGAGGGGGGCGACATCCTCGTGCCGGGCAACGGGATGGTCCTCGTCGGCCTCTCGGAGCGCACCACCGCGACCGGGGTGGAGCGCCTGGCCCGCGGGCTCCTCGGCTCCGGCCAGGCCGAGCGGGTGGTCGCCCTGGACATGCCCAAGGCCCGCGCGGTCATGCACCTCGACACGGTGATGACGATGCTCGACGAGCAGACGTTCACCCGCTACCTCGGGCTGCCGGACCTCACGTCCTGGACCATCACCGCCGGGGACCAGGACGCCTCGACCGGCGAGCTGCGCCTGGAGATCGAGCGGCACGAGCCGGAGCAGATGATGCAGGTCGTCGCGCGGGGTCTCGGCCTGGACTCGGTGCGCGTCCTGGCCGCCGAGCAGGACCCGCGGGCGGCCGCCCGGGAGCAGTGGGACGACGGCTGCAACGTGCTCGCCCTCGAGCCCGGGGTCGTCGTGGGCTACCAGCGCAACACGGTCACCAACGCCTACCTGCGCGACCAGGGGGTGGAGGTGCTGGAGATCGCCGGCTCCGAGCTCGGCCGCGGGCGGGGCGGCCCGCGCTGCATGTCCTGCCCCGTCGAGCGGGACCCGCTGACCTGATGCCCGCCCGTCGACGGGTTGACCCGGCCGCCGGGGAGCAGGCGCTCGCGGCCTGGGAGGCCGCGCGGGCCGGCGGGACGGGCCCCACCGCGGAGGTCTCCCGCAGCCAGCTCGCCACCGCCGTGCGCTACCTGCTCGAGGACCTCGTCGAGCGCGCCCCCGGCCGGTCGGTCGAGGTACGGATCCCGCCGTACGCCGCGGCGCAGGTCGTCGAGGGCCCGCGGCACACGCGCGGGACCCCCACCAACGTGGTCGAGACCGACCCGCAGACGTGGCTCGACCTGGCGACCGGACGGACCACCTGGGCCAAGGCGACGGCCAGCGGCGCGGTGCGGGCGTCGGGGCAGCGGGCCGACCTCACGGCATACCTCCCGCTGCGCTGAGCGGGCCTAGGGCTCGGTGGGCTCCTCGGGCGGCAGCGGGAAGAGCAGCTGGTAGAGCTTGACCCGTCGGGCGCCGTCCTCGCCGTCGCGCGTGCGCGCCTCCTTGGCCCGCTCCAGGTGCTCGGTCATGGTGGCCGCGATGGCGTCGCCGAGCGCGTCGGCCTCCTCGACGGTCAGCATCGCGGTGGCCTCGTTGGACGTCGCGACCCCGGCCCACGTCTCGTCCTCGGACTCCATCCTGGAGACCCACTCCTGCACCCGCGCGTTGCGCATCTCCATCTGGTGGATCATGACCGTCTGGGCGGCGGTGCGGGCGGCGTCGTCCTGCGCGACCGCGTCCAGGCCGAAGGAGAAGCCGACGCTGGTCCACCACCGCTCCCGCGCCGACCCACGCGTCGTGTCCTCCTCGACGAGCCCGTGCCGCTCGAGCTGACGCAGGTGGTAGCTGGTCTGCCCGGTGTTCTCACCCATGGCGCGCGCCAGCATCGAGGCGGTCGCGGCGCCGTGGTCCTTGAGGTAGTCGTACATCCGCAGCCGCAGCGGGTGGGCGAACGCCTTGAGGGTCGCGGCGTCGACGGCACGGGCCTGGTGGGGAGGGGGCTTGCGCTTCGGCATAGTCCAGAGATACCTTTGCAAAGGATCGTTTGCACAACATCTTCTGCATTCAGGATAGGGGACCGCCATGACGGCATCCACCACCACGCCGCTCGGTCGACCGTTCGGCGCCCACCTCGGAGCCGTCGGTCTCGCGAACCTCGCGGACGGGGTCGTCCAGATCGGGGTCCCGCTGCTGGCCGTCACCCTGACCCGCTCGCCCCTGCTCATGGGGGTGCTGACGGCCGCGGTATGGCTGCCGTGGCTGGTCTGCGGCATCCCCGCCGGCGTGCTGGTCGACCGGTGGGACCGGCGCCGCACCATGGTGGTCGCCCTGGGTGTTCGCGCCGCCCTCCTGGGCGCGGCCGGGGTGCTCGCCCTGTCCGACCGGCTGACCATCTGGGTGCTCGTCGGGCTGGCGCTGGGCTACGGCGTCACCGAGGTCTTCGCCGACCTCGCCGCGGCCGCGCAGGTGCCGGCGCTGGTCGGGCGCACGGCCGGCCCGCTGCGCCGCGCGAACTCCCGCCTCCTCGCGGTGGAGCAGGTGTGCAACGGCTTCGTCGGCCCGCCGCTCGCGGGGGTGCTGGTCGCGCTCGGCGCGGCGTGGCTCGTGGGCTCCTCCGCGCTCGTCGTGGTGGGCGCCGTGCTGGTGCTCGCCCTCGGGCTGCGCGGGAGGTATGCCCCGGTGGTGCCGCAGGCCGAGAGCGTCGGCTCACGCTGGTCCGGGCTGACCTCCGGTATGCGCACCCTGTGGACCCACCCCGTGCTGCGTCCCCTGGCCATCGCCTCCGGTCTGTGGAACTTCGCCTCGACCGCCCTCAGCGCGGTGCTCATCCTGTGGCTCGTCGGTCCGGAGTCGGTGGGCGGCATCTCGCCCCAGCTGTTCTCCCTCGTCATGGTGGTGCTGCCGGCCGGCGCCCTGCTCGGCAGCCTGGTGGCGAGCAGGCTCATCGAGCGCTTCTCGGAGATGTCGGTGATGGTGGCCTGCTGGGGCCTCAACGCCGTCTTCAACCTGGCGCTGCTCCTGTGGCCCTCGGTCTGGGGGCTGGCCCTCTTCCTGCTCGCCGCCGGCCCGCTCGGGGTCATCGGCAACATCGTCTCCGGCTCGATCCGGCCGCGCCTGGTGGCGGGGCACCAGCTGGGCCGGGTCGGTGGCGCCTCCCGGGTGCTCGTCTTCGGCGCCATGCCCCTCGGCGCCCTGGTGGGCGGGCAGGTCGCGGCGCTCGCCGGCATCCCGGCGGTCCTGCTCGGCGTCCCCGTCGTCATGCTGGTCGCGACCGTCCTGGTCGCCGTGGGCGTCCCGCAGTCCCTCGTGGACGCGCACGAGCTGACCCCGGAGCCGGAGCCCGTCGGCTGAGGCCGGCCCGTGCCCGCTAGCGTCCTGTCCATGAGGATCGGTGTCTGCATCCTGCCCGAGCATCCCTGGCGCGAGGCCGAGCCGCTGTGGCGGCAGGTGGAGGAGTGGGGGTTCGAGCACGCCTGGACCTACGACCACCTCGTCTGGGCCGGTCTCCCGCAGGCCCCGTGGCACTCCACCGTCGCCACCCTCGCGGCGGCCGCCGTCGTCACGGACCGGGTCCGTCTCGGCACCTTCGTCGCCTCCCCGAACTTCCGGCACCCGGCGCTGCTGGCCAAGGACGTCACCACCCTCGACGACCTCAGCGCGGGGCGCGTCCTGCTCGGTCTGGGGGCCGGCGGGGACCTGGACAGCCGGCTGCTCGGCGACCGGCACACCCGGGGCGAGCGCACCGCCCGGTTCGAGGAGTTCGTGCCCCTGCTGGACCGGTTGCTCACCGAGGACGACGTCGAGGTCGAGGGCGAGTTCTTTACCGTGGCCGGAGCGGGGGCGCGCCCGCGCTGCGTCCAGCAGCCCCGGGCCCCCTTCGTGATGGCGGCGAACGGTCCCCGCGCCATGCGGCTCGCGGTGGCGCACGGGGCCGGCTGGCTCACCACCGGCCCGCCCGGCGCCGCCGAGGACGGGCTGGACGCCTGGTGGCGCGGCGTGCGCGAGCTCGCCGCGCGGGTCGACGGGCTGGAGGCCGAGGCGGGCCGGTCCCGGCCGCTGGACCGCTACCTCTCCCTGGACGCGGGGTCGCCGGCGCTCGGCAGCCTCGAGGAGGTGCAGGACCGCATCGGCCGGGCCGCCGAGGCCGGGTTCACCGACGTCGTCGTGCACTGGCCGCGCGCGGAGGCGCCCTACCGCGCCGACGTGCGGGTCCTGGAGGCGCTCGCCGCCTCGCGCTCCTGACGCAGGGGCGGCGCGGCATACCCGTCGATGTATCCCGGCGGGGCGGGGGTGCTCTGCAGCCCTGACGCCCCGGCGGAGGCGAGGGGCCTCCTGGCGTCACCGGCCCGTGACGGCCGGCCCCGAAGGAGTTCCCATGACCACCACCACCAGACCCCTGCGCAGGGCAGGGTTCGCCGCAGGGACGGCGCTCGCGCTCGGCACCACGGTCCTCGCCGGTGCCGTCCCCGCCCTCGCCGCCACGCTCGGCGACCACGAGATCAGCGGGGTGCAGTTCGTCAACGACGACTGCAGTCGCAACGAGTACGCCATCCAGGCCTCCCTCACCGGCACCACGGACGACGTCGGCGGCTTCGACCGCGTCCGGTTCGAGGTCTGGGACGACGGCACCCTCAAGGACAGCCGCATCCTCGAGGTCGGGGTCGGGACGACGCGCGAGCTCAACGCGTTCCTGTCCTTCGTCGGGCTCTACGGCACCGGGGCACCCGGGGTCGGCATCGTCATCAGCGACGTGGACGCCGACGGCGACGTCGTCGGCACCCTCGAGAGCGTGGACCCGTTCTTCCCCGACGACGTCGACGGCCCGTGCACCTTCGACGTCGAGCGGATCGGCGGGCCCACCCGCATCGAGACGGCCGCGATGCTCTCCGAGCAGAAGTTCGTCATGGCCGACACGGTGGTCGTCGCGACGTCGCGGACCTACCCGGACGCGCTCGCCGCGGCCCCGTGGGCCGCGCAGATGGGAGCCCCGCTGCTGCTCACCAGCCCGGGCGGTCTGTCCGCGGCGAGCCTCGACGAGCTGCTGCGCCTCATGCCTGAGGACGTCTACGTCGTCGGCGGCCCCGCGGCGGTGAGCGGCCAGGTCCTCACCGACGTGCAGGCGGCCCTCCCGGGGGCCCACGTCGAGCGGGTGTCCGGGCCCGACCGCTACGGCACCGCCGGCGAGATCGCCCAGCGTGTGGTCCAGGACAGCTCGGCCGAGCTCTTCGTCGCCTCGGGGCAGGACTTCCCGGACGCGCTCGTCCTCAGCGCCCTGGCGGCCCGCCACCAGGCCCCGCTGGTCCTCACCAAGCAGGCCGAGGTGCCTCCGGAGACCGCGAGCGCGGTGGCCGCGCTGACCTTCGACGACGTCTACGCCGCCGGCGGCACGACCGTGCTCTCCGACGACGTGCTCGACGACGTCTCCCTCGGTATGCCGTGGACCCGCTACAGCGGTCCGGACCGCTACGACACGGCCGAGGCGGTGCTCGAGCAGTTCCCGGCGGAGGGCAAGGTGCTGGTCGCGACCGGGCAGGACTTCCCCGACAGCCTGACCGCGGTGCCCGTGGCCGCGCGGACCGGTGCCGGGGTGGCGCTGACCCGTCCCGACGCGGTTCCGGCAGGGGTGCTGGACGAGGTGGAGCGGCTCGTGACCGGCTTCTCGTTCCCGCTCATCACCATCGTCGGGGGTGAGCTGGCGGTGCACGACACCGTCGAGACGCAGCTGCTGGGTCTCGTCGGCGGACTGGCCGACCCCACGGCGCGGGACACGGGCGGCTCGACCGACCGCAACATCGGGCAGGAATGACCCCTCCCGCCTCGTCGCCGTGAGAGGTCACCGGCGCGGCAGCCACCCGGCTGCCGCGCCGGTCCGCGTCCTGACGGATACTGGGGTGGTGCCACCCTCGGACCCCTCGGACGAACCCATTCGGATGCCGGTGCGGCGCCGGCCCCGGCTGAGCCGCTTCCTCGTCGCCGGGGCGCTCGTCGGCTTCGTCGTCGGCGCCGTGATCTCGCTGCTCGGCCCCGATGCCCCCGGCAGCAGCGCCGGCCAGGAGGTCATCCTCCTCGGCGCCACCGGGGCCGTCTTCGCCGGGCTCGCCGCCGCGGTCGTCTACCTCGTCCTCGACCGTCGCGCCGAGCGCGACTGACGCGCCCGTGGAGCAGCGTCGACCCGACCTGGTGCGGTTCCTCATGACCGGCGCGGTCGTCGGCGCAGTCATCGCGGTGCTGGTGGCGGCGCTCGGGCGGGACGTGCCCTACGTCAACGGCCTGGAGGAGTACCTGCTCTTCATCCTCATCGGCGGGGGTGCGGGGTTCGCCGTCGGCGCCCTGGCCTACCTCGTCGCCGACCGTCCGAGGCTGGGCTCCTGACCCGTCGCCGGGGCCCGGCGGGCGGTGCGCCGGGTCCGCGGACTGTGGGACCATGGGCCCGTGGCTCGCGCTGACGGACGGCTCTCGCACGACCTCCTCCCCGAGGAGCGTCTCCCTCAGGACGCCTGTGGCGTCTTCGGGGTGTGGGCGCCCGGCGAGGAGGTCGCCAAGCTCACCTACTACGGTCTCTACGCCCTGCAGCACCGCGGGCAGGAGGCTGCCGGCATCGCCACGAGCGACGGGCAGCGGCTCGTGGTCTACAAGGACGTCGGCCTGGTCAGCCAGGTCTTCGACGAGTCGGCCCTCGCCTCCCTCCAGGGCCACCTGGCCGTCGGCCACTGCCGTTACTCCACGACCGGACGCAACTCCTGGCAGAACGCCCAGCCGACCCTCGGGGGCACCGCCGAGGGGACCGTGGCGCTGGCCCACAACGGCAACCTCATCAACACCTCAGAGCTGCGCGACGTGCTGCGCGAGATGCTGGGCGGGGACCTGGCGCGCTCGACCGGGGAGGTGGGGCGCGGCAACACCACGGACACCGCGATCGTGACCGGGATGCTGACCGCCGACCCCGACCTGTCGCTGGAGGAGGCGGCCATGCGCGTGCTGCCGCAGCTGCGCGGCGCCTTCTCCCTGGTCTTCTGCGACGAGAGCACCCTGTATGCCGCGCGCGACCCCCAGGCGGTGCGCCCCCTGGTGCTCGGCCGGCTGGAGCGCGGGTGGGTCGTCGCCTCCGAGACCGCGGGGCTCGACATCGTGGGCGCCTCGGTCGTGCGCGAGGTCGAGCCCGGCGAGCTCATCGCCATCGACCACAACGGCCTGCGCTCGCGCCGCTTCGCGGAGCCGGAGCCCCGGCGGTGCATCTTCGAGTGGGTCTACCTGGCGCGGCCCGACACGACGATCGCCGGACGCGAGGTCTACGACTCCCGGGTCGAGATGGGGCGCCAGCTCGCGCGCGAGCACCCCGTGGACGCCGACATGGTCATGCCGACCCCGGAGTCGGGGACGCCGGCCGCCATCGGCTACGCGCAGGAGTCCGGCATCCCCTACGGCCAGGGGCTGGTCAAGAACGCCTACGTGGGGCGGACCTTCATCGCGCCCAGCCAGACGATCCGCCAGCTCGGGATCCGGCTCAAGCTCAACCCCCTGCGCGACGTCATCAAGGGCAAGCGGCTCGTGGTGGTGGACGACTCCATCGTGCGCGGCAACACCCAGCGGGCGCTCGTGCGCATGCTGCGCGAGGCGGGCGCGGCCGAGGTGCACGTGCGGATCTCCTCGCCCCCGGTCCGCTGGCCGTGCTTCTACGGCATCGACTTCGCCACCCGGGCCGAGCTCATCGCGACCGGGCTGGAGCCCGCCGACATCTGCGCCTCGCTGGGCGCGGACTCGCTGGGCTACATCTCCACCGAGGGCATGGTGGCGGCCACCGAGCAGCCCCGCTCCTCGCTGTGCACCGCCTGCTTCACCGGTGACTACCCGATCGAGCTCCCCCGTGAGGACCAGCTCGGCAAGGACGTCCTGGAGCTGCAGTTCCCGGTCGACACCCAGGGGGCGGACCCCACCGACGTCGGCACCCTCGACGTGGACCGCGCCCGCGGGGCGCGCGACATGGACAACGTCGGCGTCACGGCCGGCGCCGGCGGCTCCGACGCCGTCCGCCGCCCCTGACCCGCACCGCCCCCGACCCGCGCACCCCTGGACCTTCTGTCACGAGCTCGACCTGGCACGAGGCTGGACCCTGTGCACGCCACACCAGCCCCAGGCATACCTGTGCACCCTTGTGCATCCTGGGCACACGGTAGAACCTCCGCACAGGCTGCATGAGCGTGCACAGGCTGTGTCAGGGACGGGAGGAGCACTTCACCGCGCGGGGCGGGGCGAGCAGGTCTACCGTCCGTGACGACGGGTCGGCGACCCGGGATGTGGAGGCGCCATGAGCGAGCACGACGACCAGACCATGCCTGAGACCGACGAGGACCGGGACGCGGCCGAGCCCGACGACGCCGACGGCCCCGACCCCGCTGGGCCGGAGGACACGACCGAGGACGAGTCCGCCGACGAGACCGACGAGGGTGACCCCCGGCAGGAGTCCGAGGAGGACGCCCGGCGCAGGCGGGAGGAGTTCGCCCGGGAGCACGACCCGGCCGACCACGACGTGGAGGCCGGCGAGGAGTTCCGGCAGCCCGGCGACTGGACCGCCGACGAGGACGGTCCGCAGGAGCTCGAGACCGATCGGAGCATGCTCGCCGCGCCGGGGTCGTCGACCACGGCCGAGGGTGGCTCGGCAGAGTCTGGCGCGGACGGGTCTGGCGCAGGCGAGGGCAGCTCGGAGGAGGAGATCCGCGACGGTGGCCACGGGTGGGGCTCGGCGGCGCCGCAGGCCGACGGGACCGCCCCCGAGGGCCACCCCGTCAAGGCCTGGCACGACACGATGACCTTCGTCCTGCCGGACGAGGCGGGCTACGACGCCGAGGCCCACGAGTGCTTCGTGGACGCGGAGACCGCTGAGCGCGCCGGCTTCCGGCACGCGCACGGCTGACCCGGGGCCGTCCGCGGGCGGCGACCGACCCGGGCCGGGCGTCGGGGGCCCGGCGCTCGGCATACCCTAGGGGTGCCCACCTGCTGCCACGCCCGAGGGAACCCGCCATGAGCGACCAGCCGATCACCTATGCCAGCGCGGGCGTCGACGTGCACGCCGGCGACCGCGCCGTCGAGCTCATGAAGGAGTCCGTCCGGCGCGCGCAGCGCCCGGAGGTCCTCGGGGGGTTGGGCGGGTTCGCCGGGATGTTCGACGCCTCCGCGCTGCGGGGTATGCGCCGTCCCGTCCTCGCCACGTCGACCGACGGGGTCGGCACCAAGGTCGCCATCGCGCAGGCGATGGACGTCCACGACACCATCGGCCAGGATCTCGTCGGCATGGTCGTCGACGACATCGTGGTGAGCGGCGCCGAGCCGCTCTTCATGACCGACTACATCGCCTGCGGCACGGTGGTGCCCGAGCGGATCGCGGCCATCGTCTCGGGCATCGCGCGCGGTTGCGAGCTGGCGGGCGTCGCCCTCGTGGGCGGCGAGACCGCCGAGCACCCCGGTCTGCTCGATCCGGAGGAGTACGACGTCGCGGGGGCGGCGACGGGTGTCGTCGAGCACGACGAGGTGCTGGGTCCGCAGCGGGTCGCCGACGGGGACGTCGTGCTGGCCCTGGCCAGCTCGGGCCTGCACAGCAACGGCTACTCCCTGGTCCGCCGCGTCGTCGCCGCAGCCGGGTGGGGCTGGGACCGCGAGGTGCCCGAGCTCGGGCGGACGCTGGGGGAGGAGTGCCTGGAGCCGACCCGCATCTACACCCGGCCGCTGCTCGAGCTGGTCCGCGAGCTCGGGCCGGACCTGCACGTCCTCTCGCACGTCACCGGTGGCGGGCTGGCCGCCAACCTGGCTCGGGTGCTGCCCTCGGGCACGCTGGCGACGGTGGAACGGGGGTGGCAGCTGCCGCCGATCTTCACCCTGGTCCAGGAGCTGGGGCAGGTGCCGCTGGCCGACCTGGAGCAGACCCTCAACATGGGGGTGGGGTTCGTGGCCGTCGTGCATCCCTCGGTGGCCGACCGGGCGGTCGCCCTCCTGGACGGGCACGGCATACCGACCTGGCCGGTGGGGACCGTCGAGCAGGCGGGTGAGGCGGCTGCGGGTCCGGGCGTGGTCCAGGGGGCCAAGGGTGTCGACGGCGGGGCGGTCCGGGTCGTGGGGGACTACCTGCGCTGAGTGCGGCCGTCACGGCCGTCACGCGCGTGCGTCCGGTGCGGGCTAGCGCGCGGCGGGGGTGACGAGGACCCAGTACTCCGTGGGGCCACGCCCGCCGATGAAGCCACCCCAGCGGATGTCCGCGGCGTCGGGGGTGAGCGCGGTGCGCACCCGCTCGTTGGTCGGCTCGGCGATGACGATGGTCTGCGCCGGGTCCTCCAGACGGACCTGCACGCTGTGCTCGGGGGAGTTGACCGCCCAGCCCTCCCACGTGAGGAGCGCGCCCTCCGTGAGGTCCGGCTCGACCGGTTCCTCACCGCGCATGAGCACCACCGAGGCGGGCAGGGCTGCCGCGTCGACGGGGTCGCAGGCCGCTGCCTGCACCTCGCTCCAGCTGGCGTCCTCGGTGAGCGGCGCCTCGCACCGGCGCACCTCGTAGGTCACCGTGTCGACACCGTTGTAGACGCGCCACGCGACGAAGAGGACGAGCGCGAGGCCGGCCAGCAGGACGGGAAGGACCCACCACTGGTTGCGCGGCAGACGGCCGCTCGCCGTCGACCGCTCGTCGGTCCAGCGGGCCTCGTGCCGGCTGCGGGTGCTCATCCGCCCGCCCGTCCCCGGCGTCCGACCTCAGCGATCGGGTGCCGGTGCGGGCGAGACGTCACCGCTGTCCGCCGGCCGCCCAGGAGCCGTACTCGTCGTCCTCGTCGCCCTCCGCGTAGGAGGCGTAGGGGTCGTCATCGTCCTCGGGCTCGTCGTCGTCCTGCTCGTCCGACGGCGGGGAGTAGTCGAACTCGCCGCGCGAGGAGTGCAGCTCCCGCTCGAGTGCCGAAAGGTCGGTGTCCGGCGCTGAGTACTTCAGCTTCCGTGCCACCTTGATCTGCTTTGCCTTGGCCCGGCCGCGCCCCATGGCGTGACCCCCTTGTATCGAGTCTGCCGGGGCGGCATCGCTGGCTGATCGCTCAGGTCGCGGAGCCGGCCCGGGGATGTGTATTCCGTGGCCCTACGGTACATCAGTGCGGTCACGGCGCCCGCATCGGCCAGCGCCTCACCGGCGCCCGCGCTGCCAGGTGGCGGCCATGAGGGCGAGCACGCCCACGCCGCCCGCGGCGAGCAGCACCCACGCCCACACGGGCAGCCCGGAGGATGCGCCCGTCGTCGCGGAGTCGGCGCTCGTGGCGTCCTCGGAGGCGGCGTCGTCCGTCTGCTCCGGCGTCGTCTCGTCGGCCTCCTGCCCGGTCGAGGACTCGGTGGGCTCCGCCTCCTCGGACGTCTCCTCCTGGGGTTCCTCGGAGGGGGTCGGGGCCGGGGAGGCCTCCTCGGTGTCCTCCTCGTCGCCGCCGGTCACGGTGAAGCCGAACTCGCCGGAGATGGGGTGCCCGTCCTCGCTGGTCACCCTCCAGGCGACGGCGTAGTCGCCGTCCGCGAGGTCGTCCACCAGGTCCTGGGTCACCTCGGTGCCCTCGACCTCCGGCTCCCCGTCGAGGGCCGAGCCGCCGTCGGGGTCGGTGACGCTGACCGCGGCCCCGACCTCGGCGACCGCGCCGCTGAAGGTCAGGGTCAGCTCGTCCAGCTCCCCGGCCTCGACCGTCGCGCCGTCCTCCGGGTCGCTGCCGGTGAGCTCGTCGTGGGCCTGGGCCGGCAGCGGCAGGGCGACCAGGGCCAGGGCCGCGAGCAGGGCGGTGGAACGACGCATCGGTGACATGCGCTCGAGTCTAGGTCGCGCTCCTGGACGGCATACCCTGCCCGGGTGGAGCCGACGACCTACCGCACCCTCGCCGCTCCCGTCGTCGTCCGCACCGAGGAGCGGCGCTCGGTCTTCGAGTGCTGGCTGCGCCGGGTCGACGACGAGGACGCGGCGCGCGGCGTGGTCGAGGAGTCTCGCGCCGCGCTCTGGGACGCCGGCCACCACTGCTCGGCCTTCGTCCTCGGCCCGGACGGGGCGACGGTGCGCAGCAACGACGACGGCGAACCCGCGGGCACGGCAGGTATGCCGATGCTCGAGACGCTCACGCACGCGGGGGTGAGCGACGTGGTCGCCGTCGTCTCCCGCTGGTTCGGCGGGACCAGGCTCGGCACCGGCGGGCTGGTCCGCGCCTACTCCGGCGCCGTCCGCGTCGCCCTCGACGAGGCCCGGCTGCTGACCCGGGCCCGGGTGCGCGAGGTGGACGTGCGGGTGGGGCACGGGGTCGCCGGGCGCCTGGAGCACGACCTGCGGGCGCGCGGCGTGCACATCGCCGACACCCGCTATGGCCCGCAGGTGACCCTGCGGCTGCAGGTGCCGGTCGACCGGGCCGACGCCCTGCCCGACCTGCTGGCCGAGCTCACCGGTGGGGAGGCCGAGCCGGTGCCCGGCACGGCAGGGGAGTCCTGGGTCGACCTGGCCTGAGCGGGCCCGGCACACGCGCGCGGCGTTCCTCCTCGCCCCGCACCCGGGGCGCGGCTACGGTGGGCCGACGCCACCGATGTCGACCCCGGGGAGACGCACATGGAACCGATGGATCCCGTCTACGGAGCGGGGACGCTCCTCACCATCGCGGCCGTCGCCGTCGCGGTCCTGCTCTTCCTCATCATCAAGCTGCGGATGCACGCCTTCGTGGCGCTCATCAGCATCAGCTTCCTCACCGGGCTCGCCGCCGGCATCCCGTTCGGCGAGCTGGCCGGGGTGGCCACGAGCTTCTTCGGCAGCACCCTGGGAGCGGTGGCCCTCCTCGTCGGGCTCGGTGCCATGATCGGCCGGCTGCTCGAGGTCACCGGCGGCGCCCAGGTGCTGGCGGACACCCTCATCAACCGCTTCGGCGAGCAACGCGCCGCCTTCGCCCTCGGCGTCGCCGCCCTGCTCTTCGGCATACCGATCTTCTTCGACGCCGGGCTCGTGGTCTTCCTGCCCATCATCTTCTCGGTGGCCCGGCGCTTCGGCGGCTCGGTGCTGCTCTACGCCATCCCCGCGGCCGGGGCGTTCGCCGCGATGCACGCGATCGTCCCGCCGCACCCGGGCCCGGTGACCGCCGCCACCGAGCTCGGCGGCTCCATCGGCCTGAGCATGCTCATCGGCATCCCCGTCGCCTTCGTCGCCTGGTACGTCGGCGTCTACCTCTTCACCCGCGTCTACGCCGGCAACATCATGGTCCCGATCAACGACTCCATGCTGCGCGGCACCGTCTCGGGCGAGCCCTCGGACCTCGACGACGGCGACGACGACGCGCGCGCCGAGCGGATCGCCCGTGGCGAGGAGGAGGTGACCCCGCCCTCCTTCGGGCTGGTCCTCGGGCTGCTGCTCCTGCCGTTCCTCCTCATCGCGCTCAACACCGGCATCGGGACGCTGCGCTCGGCCGAGGTGCTGGGCGAGAGCGTCGCCCTCGACGCGCTCGTCTTCATCGGGCAGACGCCGGTGGCGCTGCTCATCACGCTGCTCGTGACGACCTACGTGCTGGGCACCCGGGGGCGTTCTCTCGCGACCGTCGAGACGCTCCTCAACGACGCGCTCGGCCCCATCTGCGCGATCATCCTCATCACCGGCGCCGGCGGGATGTTCGGCGGGGTGCTGCGCTACTCCGGCATCGGTGCCGCCCTCTCGGAGAGCCTGGCCGACCTGGGCCTGCCCCTCATCGTGTCGGCCTTCCTCATCGCCACCCTCCTGCGGGTGGCCCAGGGGTCGGCGACGGTCGCGCTGACCACGACGGCCGGGCTCATCTCGGCCGCCGTCACCGCGGAGGGGCTCTCCGACCTCAAGATCGCCTGCCTGGTGCTCGCCATCGCCGCCGGCGCCACGGTGCTCTCGCACGTCAACGACTCCGGCTTCTGGCTGGTCAGCCGCTTCTTCGGGATGGACGTCAAGACGACGCTGCGGACCTGGACGGTGATGGAGACCACCCTGGGCCTCGCGATCTTCCTCCTCGCCACCGGGCTGTGGGTGGTCGTGCCATGAGCCCCACGCCCGACCCCGCCGGACGGCCCCTCCACCTCGTCATCATGGGCGTCTCGGGCACCGGCAAGTCCACCATCGGTCTGGCCCTGCACGAGCGTCTGGGGTGGGAGTTCGCCGAGGGCGACGACTTCCACCCGCAGGCCAACGTGGACAAGATGACCAGCGGGCGGCCGCTCATGGACGAGGACCGCTGGCCGTGGCTGAAGGCGCTCGCGGCGTGGACGGCCGAGCGTAACGCCGCCGGCACCCCCACGCTGCTCACCTGCTCGGCCCTGCGACGGTCCTACCGCGAGGTCCTCACCGAGGGCGGCGCGGGCACGTGGTTCGTCCATCTCTCCGGTGACAAGGGCCTGCTCCTGGACCGCATGAGCGCCCGCGACCACTTCATGCCGCCCTCCCTGCTCGAGTCCCAGCTGGACACCCTCGAACCGCTCGAGGCCGACGAACGGGGGGCGGTCTTCGACGTCGCCAACCCGCCGGAGCGGATCGCCCGGATGGTCCTGGCCCAGCTCGACGAGGACTGAGACCCCCACCCCTAGAATGGGCGGTATGCCGTTCCCGCTCGACCAGCCCCTCCCGCGCGACTGGTGGGCCTCCGCCGTCGTCTACCAGATCTACCCCCGCAGCTTCGCCGACAGCGACGACGACGGCATCGGTGACCTGCGCGGCGTCCTGGACCGGCTGGACCACCTCGAGCACCTCGGGGTGGACGTCGTCTGGCTGAGCCCGGTCTACCGGAGCCCGCAGGACGACAACGGCTACGACATCAGCGACTACCAGGACCTCGACCCCACCTTCGGCACGCTCGCCGACCTCGACGAGCTCCTCGAGGAGCTGCACGCGCGCGGCATACGCCTCGTCATGGACCTCGTGGTCAACCACACCAGTGACGAGCACCCGTGGTTCCAGGAGAGCCGGTCGGCGCCCGGGTCGGCGCGCCGGGACTGGTACTGGTGGCGTCCGCCGCGGCCCGGGCACACCGGGGGAGAGCCGGGCGCCGAGCCCAACGACTGGCGCTCCTTCTTCTCCGGCCCGGCGTGGGAGTGGGACGCGGCGAGCGGGGAGTACTACCTGCACCTCTTCAGCCGCAAGCAGCCCGACCTCAACTGGGAGAACCCGGAGGTCAGGGAGGCGGTCTACGCGATGATGCGCTGGTGGCTCGAGCGGGGCGTCGACGGCTTCCGCATGGACGTCATCAACCTCATCTCCAAGCCGCTGGACCTGCCGGACGGCGACGCCTTCGCGCTGGTCGCCGACGGCCCCCGCATGCACGAGCTCCTCGCGCAGATGCGCGAGCGCGTCTTCGCCGACCACCCCCGCGCCTTCCTCACGGTGGGCGAGATGCCGGGCGTCACCGCCGAGGAGGCGCGGCTCTACACCGACCCCGCCCGGGGGGAGGTGGACATGGTCTTCCAGTTCGAGCACGTCGACCTCGGGATCGGCCCGGGCGGCAAGTTCGACCGGGTGCCGATCACCATGCCGCTGCTGCGCGCCAGCCTCATGGGCTGGCAGACCGCGCTCGCGGACACCGGCTGGAACTCGCTCTACTGGGACAACCACGACCAGCCGCGGGCGGTCAGCCGCTTCGGCGACGACGACCCGGCCTGGCGCGAGCGCTCCGCCAAGACCCTGGCGACGGTGCTGCACACGCTGCGCGGCACGCCGTTCATCTACCAGGGGGAGGAGCTCGGTATGACGAACCTCCCCTTCGCCTCGCTGGCCGAGCTGCGCGACATCGAGTCGCTCAACCACGTGGCGGAGCAGGAGGGCGCGGGCACCCCGGTCGAGGAGCTGCTGGGGGGCATCCGGGCGGTGGGGCGGGACAACGCCCGCACGCCCGTGCAGTGGACCGGCGAGCCCGGCGCGGGCTTCACCGGCGGGCGGCCCTGGATCGGGATCAACCCCAACCACACGGAGGTCAACGCGGCCGCGCAGACCGGTGTGCCGGGGTCGGTGCTGGAGCACCACCGGGCGCTCGTCGCGCTGCGCCACGACGAGGAGGTGATCGCCCGGGGGACGGTCCGGCCGCTGGCGATGGACCACCCGGACCTGTGGGCCTTCGAGCGCGAGCTCGACGGCGTCGCGATGCTCACCCTCGCCTCGTTCACCCGGGCGCCGGTGGTCGTCCCGCCGGAGCTGCTCGAGGGGTGGAGCGGGGCCGAGGTCGTGCTCACCACCTCCGCGGAGGCCGCCGGGGTCCTGGACGACGGGACGCTGCCGGGCTGGGAGTCGGTGGTCCTGCGCCGCCGGTGAGTCCTCAGGTCAGGGCCAGGCCCTCGGCCACGACGCGGCCGCGGTGCAGGACCGTGCGGTCCTGGGGGCGGTCCATCACCGCCGAGGTCGGGGTCTCCCCGGCCACCAGCACGAGGTCGGCCCGGTCACCGGGGGCCAGGCCCGGTCGGTCCTCCGTGCCCGCGAGCCGGGGGAGGTCGCGGTCCATGATGCTCGCGCCGCCGCGGGTGGCCACGGCCAGCGCGTGCTCGACCAGCGCGTCGGCCCGGAACCCGTGGGTGAAGGCCAGCTGCCAGGTGCGGTCGAGCATGTCGCCGTTGCCGTAGGGCGACCAGTAGTCGCGCTGGCCGTCCTGGCCGAGGCCGACCCGCACGCCGGCCTCGGCGAGCTGGGCCAACGGCAGCGTCTGCCGGCCTCCGGGGGCCACCGTGGCCGTGGCGATGTCCAGCTCGGCGAGGCGTTCGACCAGGCCGCGCGTCTGCGACTCGGTGCCGTCCCAGAGGCCGTAGCCGTGCGAGACGAGCACGTCGCCCTGCATCCCCAGCGCCTCGGTGCGCTCGCAGACGAGGTCGGCCGAGAATCGCCCCAGCTCGCCCGGCTCGTGCAGGTGGATGTCGACGGGCACGGCATACCGCTGCGCGAGGTCGAAGACGAGGTCGAGGTGCCGGACCGGGTCGCGGTCCAGGCTGCACGGGTCGATGCCGCCGACGACGTCGGCGCCGGCCCGCAGGGCGTCCTCGAGCACCCGGGCCGACCCCTCCTCGCGGAGCAGCCCGGCCTGCGGGAACGCGATGACCTGCACCTCGGCGCGGTCGCGGTGCGTCTCCCGCGCGGCGAGGACCGCCTCCAGCCGCTCGAGCCCGCAGTCCACGTCGACCTGCGCGAAGGACCGCACCCGGGTGGTGCCGCGGGCGACCATGAGGCCCAGCGTGTGCGCCGCCCGGTCGATGACGCCGACCTCCGCGTCCCGCCAGTGCGCCCGGTCGTTGAGCATCATCGTCCACACCCCCGGGCCGCCGGTGTGCGGCCGGAACGGCAGGCCGAGCCGGGTGGAGTCGAGGTGCACGTGCACGTCGCTGAAGGCCGGCAGCAGCAGCCGGCCGCGGCCGTCCAGCTCCTCCTCCGGCTGCCCCGGCGTCCCCTCCCCGGGCCCCGGGTCTGCGTCGCGAGCCTGGCGGGGTCCGAGGTGCGTGATGAGCCCGTCCTCCACCCGCACGTCGCTGGCCGGCCCGCCCCAGGGGCGCACGTCGCGGATCCACATGCCGCACAGCCTACGAGCGGGGCACGACACCAGGTGTCGTGCCCCGCTCGTCAGGGGGTGGTGGGTGCTCGGTGGCCCGGGCTCAGCCCTCGTCGCGCCTCGTCGGCTGGCCCTCGGGCTCCGGCGTCTCGGCCGGCTGCCCCTGGGCCTGGCCGGCCTGCTGCCCCAGGTCGGGAGCGACCTGCTCGGGCTGCTCCAGCTCGCCGAGCTGACCCTGCTCCTCAGCCGCGTGCGGCTTGGCGGCCTGACGGGCCTTCTCCGCCGCCTCGGCGATGGCCGTGTCGGCGTCCTGCTTGGAGCGCTTGCGGGTGGAGAGCTCGGCGTCGCGGGTCGCGCCCTCGGCCTCCTCACGGGCTCGGCGCAGCGCCTCGCGCGGGTCCTCCAGCATCGGGGCGTCCACCCCGAGGTCGATGTCGCCCGCCTCGGAGCTGATCCCGCTCGAGGGGGCGTCCAGACCGGCGGTGTCGGGGCCCTTGCCGCCGCCGAGCGCGTTGCCGATGCCGGCGAGGGCAGCGGTGAGCTCGGTCGGGACGACCCACATCTGGTTGGAGTCGCCCTTGGCGATCTCGGGCAGCATCTGGAGGTACTGGTAGGCCAGCAGCTTGCTGTCCGGGTTGCCCTTGTGGATGGCGTCGAAGACCTGCAGGATCGCGCGGGCCTCACCCTGGGACTCCAGGATCGCCGACTGGGCCGCACCCTCGGCCCGCAGGATCTGTGCCTGCTTCTCACCCTCGGCCGTGAGGATCTGGCTGCCCTTGACGCCCTCGGCGTTGAGGATCGCGGCGCGACGGTCGCGCTCGGCGCGCATCTGCTTCTCCATCGAGTCCTGGACGCTGGCGGGCGGGTCGATGGCCTTGAGCTCGACCCGGTTGACCCGGATGCCCCAGCGGCCGGTCGCCTCGTCGAGGACGCCGCGCAGCTGGCCGTTGATCATGTCGCGGCTGGTCAGCGTCTGCTCCAGGTCGAGCGAGCCGATGACGTTGCGGAGCGTGGTGACGGTGAGCTGCTCGATGCCCTGGATGTAGTTGGCGATCTCGTAGGTCGCCGCCTTGGGGTCCGTGGGCTGGAAGTAGATGACCGTGTCGATGGAGACGACGAGGTTGTCGCTGGTGATGACCGGCTGCGGGGGGAAGCTCACGACCTGCTCACGCAGGTCGACCACCGAGCGGGGCCGGTCGACGAAGGGCACGAGGAAGTGCAGGCCGGCGTCGAGGGTGCGGTCGTACTTGCCGAGCCGCTCCACGATGACGCTCGTCGCCTGCGGCACGATCCGGATCGCCCTGGCCACGGCCACGACGACGAAGAGCGCGAGCAGGAGGACGACGGCCCAGACGATGACGTTGATGGGATCCATCTAGCTTCTCCTTGGTTGGGTGCTGCTGACGTATGTGGTGCCGCGGGCGGTCAGTCGCGCGGCGGCTCGAGGTCGAACGGCTTGTCCTCCGGGGACGACGCGGCGACCACCGCGGTCGCCCCGTCGATGCGCACCACTGTGACCAGGTCGCCCTCGGCGAAGGTCTGCCCCTCCAGCTCGGCCCGGGCGGTCCAGCTCTCCCCCCGCAGCTTGACCAGGCCGGCCCGGTCGGAGACCGGCTCGAGCACGGTGGCCGTCTGACCGATGTTGCCCTCCATGAGGATCTTGCCGCCCTTGCCCTCCATGCGCAGGTGGCGCAGGGCCACCGGGCGCAGGGCGAAGACGAAGAGGCCGGAGGCCACCGCGAAGATCAGCACCTGCCAGATGAGACCGATGCCGAAGGCCCCCGCGACGACGGCCGCCACCAGGGCGCCGAGCGCGAGCATGAGGAAGAGCAGGTCGAGGGTGGTCATCTCGACGATGCCGAACGCCAGAGCGGCGCCGATCCACCAGAGCCACTGCGGAGAGTCGCGTAGCCAGTCGGGCATGTCGGGCTCCTTTCCCCTGTGACCATCGATCCTATGACGTGGACGTCAACGACGCGCGGTCGGTTCCCTCCCGCTCCGATCGGCCCCCCACCACCGCGTCACCGGATCACCCCATCCCCGCACCCCCGCACCACCCCAACCACCCCACCGCCCTCTCATCCCGCACCGGACGCGCGCCTGGGCCGCACCGGACGTGCGCCTGGGCCGCACCGGACGTGCGCCTGGGCCGCACCGGACGTGCGCCTGGGCCGCACCGGACGCGCGCCTGGGCCGCACCGGACGCGCCGCCCGGCCCTCACCAGAGGCCGGTGCCGGCCAGCCTCGGCAGCTCCGACCGCGTGGCGGTCGGGGTCGGAGCCGCCGTCTGCCCACCCGTCAGGGCCCGCTCGATGATCCCGAAGACCTGCTCGGTCTCGACGAGGAAGGCGTCGTGCCCGTAGGGGCTGTCGATGACCGCCAGCTCCCGGCAGGTGGGCGCGGACGCGACGACCTCGCCCTCGACCGGGGTGAAGAGCCGGTCGCTGGTCACCACGCCCACGGTGAGCTCGGCGGTGATCCGCTGCAGCGCGGCCGCGACACCGCCCCGCCCGCGCCCGATGTCGTGGCTGTTCATGGCCTCGGTGAGGACGAGGTAGGCGTTGGCGTCGAACCGGCGCACGAGTTTCTTGCCGTGGTGCTCGAGATAGGACTGCACGGCGTACCGGCCGCCGCGCAGCGCGTCCTCGCCGTCCTGCGCCCCGCAGCCGAAGCGCAGCGCCAGCTCCGCCGCCGAGCGGTATGTCGTGTGCGCGATCTGGCGGGCGATCTCCAGCCCGGCGCGGGGCCCGGGGCCGGGGTAGTAGTCGCCGCCGTGGAAGGCCGGGTCGAGCCGGATGGCGTGCAGCTGCGGGACCGACCAGGCGATCTGGTCGGCGCTCGCCACGGCGCTGGCGGCGAGGACGACGCAGCGCTGCACCCGGTCCGGGAAGGTCGTGGCCCACTCCAGCGAGCGCATCCCTCCGACGGAGCCGCCGACGACGAGGGCGAAGCGGTCGATGCCGAGACGGTCGGCCAGCAGCGCCTCCGCGTGCACCTGGTCGCGCACGGTGATCCGGGGGAAGGAGCTGCCGTAGGGCCGCCCGTCCGGCGCGGCCGAGGACGGGCCGGTGGTGCCGCCGCAGCCACCCAGGACGGAGGGCGCGACAACGAACCACTCGTCGGTGTCGATGGGGCAGCCCGGGCCGACGAGGCCGGGCCACCAGCCCGCGGTGGGCTGCCCCGGGCCCTGCTCGCCGACGACGTGGCTGTCACCGGTGAGCGCGTGCAGCACGAGCACGGCGTTGCCGCCGTCGGCGTCGAGGCGGCCCCAGGTCTGGTAGGTGACCCGGACGTCCTCGAGGATCTCCCCGGACTCCAGCGCGAGCGGTCCGACCGGCTGGGTCCGCCGTCGCGGGCGGGGCGGGTGGTCCTCGACCGGCAGGGCGCCCATGTCAGGCCGCCTCGGTGCCGCGGACCACGGCGGCCGAGGCGGCGAAGCCCCGGTCCAGATCGGCGAGGATGTCGTCGATGCCCTCGATCCCGACCGAGAGCCGCACCAGCCCGGGGGTGACCCCCGCGGCCCGCTGGGCCTCCGGCGTCAGCTGGGAGTGGGTGGTGCTGGCGGGGTGGATGACCAGCGAGCGGACGTCGCCGATGTTGGCGACGTGGCTGTGCAGCTCCAGGGCCGAGACGAAGGCGCGGCCGGCTGCCGCCCCGCCCTCGATCTCGAAGGCCAGGACGGCGCCCGCCCCGCCGGGCAGGTAGGTCCGCGCCCGCTCGTGCGAGGGGTGGCCGGGCAGCCCGGCGTAGGCGACCGAGGCCACCTGGTCGTGGGCCTCCAGCCACTGGGCGACCCGCTGCGCGTTGGCCACGTGCCGCTCGACCCGCAGGGACAGGGTCTCCAGCCCCTGGGCGATGAGGAAGGCGTTGAACGGCGACGCCGCCGGCCCGAGGTCGCGCAGCAGCTGGACCCGCGCCTTGATGATGTAGGACACGTTGGCGCCGAGCAGGCCGCCCTCGCCGAGCGCCTCGGCATACACCAGGCCCTGGTAGGACGGGTCGGGCTCGGTGAAGCCGGGGAACCTGCCGCCGCGGCCGTAGTCGAAGCGGCCCGCGTCGACGATGACACCGGCGATGGAGGTGCCGTGACCGCCGAGGAACTTCGTCGCCGAGTGCACCACGACGTCGGCGCCGTGCTCGATCGGGCGGCAGAGGTAGGGGGTCGCGACCGTGTTGTCCACGACGAGGGGCACGCCGACCTCGTGCGCGACGTCGGCGACCGCCCGCAGGTCCAGCACGTCGCTGCTCGGGTTGGCGATGGTCTCGCCGAAGAACGCCTTGGTCTCCGGGCGGGCGGCGGCGCGCCACGCCTCCGGGTCGGTCGGGTCCTCGACGAAGGTCACCTCGACCCCGAGACGAGGCAGGGTGTGCGCGAAGAGGTTCTGCGTGCCGCCGTAGAGGCTGGGGGAGGAGACCACGTGGTCGCCCGCGCCGGCGACGTTGAGGATGGCCAGGGTGACCGCCGAGGAGCCGGAGGCCACGAGCAGCGCACCGACGCCGCCCTCGAGGTCGGCGATGCGGTTCTCGACCGCCTCGGTGGTGGGGTTGGTGATGCGGGTGTAGATCGGCCCGAGCTCGGCCAGGGCGAACCGGTCGGCAGCCTGGTCGGCGTCGTCGAAGACGTAGGAGGTCGTCTGGTAGATCGGCAGGGCGCGTGCGCCGGTCTGGGAGTCGGGGGTCTGGCCGGCGTGGATCTGCCGGGTGGTGAAGTCGCTGTAGGTGCTCATCGGAGTCTCGTCTCTCGCTGGGGCTGCAGGGCGGTGGGTCACTCTGCTGAGCCCGCCTCAGCAGCGGGAGGGACGGGGCCGGGTGGTCGTCGGCGGCGCGTCGGCTGCGAGGGGTGGGCTCAGCAGCGGCGCATTCGGCGGGAGTGGCTCGACATGCGTCTGTTCTACAGGCGGCATGTCTCGAAGTCAATGCGAGTTCATGGGCTGCTGACAGCCTGATTCCGCAGGATCTGCGACATGCCTGCGCCATGGAGGGCATCGTGCGGTATGCCGCCGCCCCAGGTGCAGAGCGAGGTCGCCTCGTCGCTCGCCACGGAACCCGGGGTGGTGCAGAAATGATGCTGCATCGTGGTCGGCAGGACGACCGGTGTGCAGCACCGTTCCTGCACCACCGTGCTCAGCCACGCCGCTCGAGCACCCGGACGTCCGGCATCGGCGACGCGGGCCCCAGCGCGATCAGCTCGTCCACCCTGGCGAGGAAGCTCTCGGGGCGGGCGTGCAAGGTCCACGGGGACACGCCGAGCACCCTCGCGCCCACGGCCACCAGGGCGGAGTCCTTCTCGACGGTCGCGGCCCACCGGTCGCCGCCCCGGTCGTCGATCCCCTGGTGGTACTGCCGCGAGTGCACCTGCAGGGCCGCTCCCATCGTGGGCATCCAGCCGTCCGGGCAGGCGAGGAAGCGGCCGGTCCGCGCGTGCACGAGCCGGCAGTTGGTCAGCAGCACGGGAAGGTCCGGCCGCTGGTCCCACAGGCGGCGCAGCACCGCCTCAGGGCGGGACCAGGCGCCACCGGTGAAGGCCTCGAGCCCGGCGTGCACCCGATGCACCTGGGCCCCCGGGCGTTGCCACAGCTCGCCGTCCAACCCCGCCGGGGTGGCGAGCCCACGCTGCAGGATCGCGATGGCCAACGCCTCCTGCTCCGCCGGTGGCACCCGCTCCAGGCACGCCGCGTCCACCAGTGCCCGCGCGGCCGGTGCCACGGCCAGGGGCCCCTCGCGCCGCGCGGGGTCGGGGAGCCGGGTGGTCCGGACCACCCTCGCCCCGTCGTGCTCGCGCGCCCGGGCCGTCGCCGGCACGAGGAACGTCGCGACCTGTGGCGGCGGCGTGCGGACCCCGTGCTCGCCGAGGGCCACCAGCCCGGTGAGCACCGCGTCCCCGCCGGCCCACAACGCGGTGGCCGTGAGGAGGGCGTCGTGGCTCAGCGGCCCACGATGAGGTGACACGACGCGCGGGTAGGGCATGCTCCACGACGTCGAGCGGCGGTGCCGGATCTGCGCCGGCGTCCATCCCGCCCCCCGCAGCTGCCCGACGGTCGCGAGCCCGCGCTGGCCGGCGACGTCGGGGAAGGGCGGGTGCTGCGGTGCCATGCGACCATGCTGCCCCGGCGGGCCAGGCCCGCGCAGACAGCAGCCCTGCCCTGTGGACAAGGGTGGTGGTGCAGGAACGGTGCTGCGGCTCGGTCGCCAGGACGACCGGTACGCAGCACCGTTCCTGCACCACCACGATCAGAGGGTCACGGTGCCCACCGGCTCGAGGGTCGCGAGGTCGGCCACGTGCAGCGTGCCCTCGCCGAGGACCCACAGGTGGTCGCCGATGACGAGGGTGCGACGCGCGTGGTCCCAGGCCGCGGAGGTGTCGCCGCCCAGCTGGAGGCGCGGCCCCTGCGACAGCCCACCGGCGTCGACGTCGACGCCGGCCGAGACGACGCCCGTCCACTGCGCGGTCTCGGTCCAGGCCTCGGCGGGCAGGAAGAGCTGCCCGGTCCGCGGCCACCACGTGAAGGCCCGGTGGTCGTACTCCGCGCCGGACCCGTGGTCGGCCCAGGTCTGCTTGGCCACCTGCGTCGGGGCGGCCGGGTCGGAGATGTCGAACAGCGAGACCTGCAGCCCGGTCGTCCGGCCGTCGTCGGTGGCGTCCTGCCCGACGCCGAGCAGCAGGTCCTCGCCCACCGGGTGCAGGTATGCCGAGTAGCCGGGGATCTTCAGCTCGCCGGTCACCCGGGGCCGGCTCGGGTCGGAGGTGTCGAGGAGGTAGAGCGGGTCGGTCTGCCGGAAGGTCACCACCGCCGCGGTGTCGGGGGAGAGGTAGCGCACCGCGTAGATCTGCTCGGTCTCGCCGAGGCCGTCGACGCGCCCCTGCTCGACCAGCCGGTCGCCCTCCTCGGCGAGCACGACCAGCGAGCTGCTGGAGGGGGTGCTGCCGGACGCGTCGGTGGTCGTGGCGACCCGGATCGTCCCCTGGCTCTCGTCCAGGCTGAACTGGTTGAGCAGGCGCCCGGGCACGGTCCCCGAGGCGACGTGGTCGGTGGAGGCCGGGTCGGTGAGGTCGAAGGTGTGCAGCGCGGTGGTGGTCGCCCCTCCGGCGCCCCGCGGCATCGCGGCGTCCGCGCCGTCCGTGAGGGCCCAGGCCTCCCACGCGCTGGTGGCGACGACCAGGCGGTCGGTCGAGGCGTACACCGTGGAGCCGGAGGCGATCAGGCCCCCGGCGGAGGTGAGCTCGAGCTCGTCCTGCGCGAGGTCGAAGGTGAGGACGGACAGGGTGGTGAGCCCGGAGAACTCCGGCGGTCGGGCGACGTCCTCGCACGGCACCGCGAGCCGGGTGCCGTCGGAGCGGGTGCCCTGGACGGTCTGCAGGTGCGGCAGCCAGTCGTCGAGCGTCGAGGCCTCGACGATGGCCCGGTTGGCCCGCTCGGCCTCCTCCTCGGCGACCAGGCTGGCGGTGCGCGGCCGGACGAACGCCAGCCCGGGCGGCGCGGTGACCATGACGACCCGGGCGGTGCCGTCCTGCATCCGCGCGGACCGGTAGTCGCCCTCCAGCCGCAGCGTGCCACCGGCCGTCGGGTTCGCCGGGTCGGAGACGTCGACGAGGGTGACGACGGTGCGGGTGGGCTGGAACGCGGGGAAGGAGGTCAGCCCCTCGGCGGCGTCGGGGGTCGGCATGGGGGTGACCTGCTGCGGCCACTCCCGGGTGAGCACGATCACCTGTCCGGAGGTGCGGTCCAGCAGCAGCTCCGCGTCGGACCCGACGTCGCGCCCCGGCAGCCGCAGGGCACCGACCTCCGCCCGGGTGTCGACGTCGACGACGACGAGCCGGCCGCCGCGGGTGGTGACGAGGATCTCGCCGTCGGTCTGCAGGACGTCGGGCTCCTCCACGCCCTCCTCCTGGTTGTTGGTGCCGGAGAAGTCCGTGCCCTCCACGGCGGTCCCCGCGCCGTCGCCACCCCCGACCGAGCTGTCGGCGGCGCCGGAGTCCTCCGTCGCCATCTCCTCGCCGAACCACCCCGCCCCGGTGCCCAGGCCCCACGGTCCGACCCGCTCCAGCGCGTGCTCGTGGACGTAGTCGAGCAGCTCCTCGCAGGAGGTGAAGTCGGTGAGCTCGGCGGCCCCGGCGCGCGGCGGAGCGACGACGTCGGCCGGGGTGCAGGCCCCGAGCGCCAGCGGCACGGCGAGCAGGGAGGCGAGAAGGGCGGTGCGGCGGCCGGACGACGGTGTCATGGCGACTCGATCCTGGGGAGGGAGCTCCGGTGCGGGAGCCCGGGCCGGGAGGTGCTTCGGTCAGGCGTATGACGCGACGTCACCCTCGGTGGTTCCGTCCCTGCTGCGCGTCCGGTGCGGGACGCGGACCGGCCGCCCGTCCTGCGGGGGCAGGGCGGGCGGCCGGTCGATGTAGACGAGCGGGTCAGCGGTCGTCGTCGAGGTGGTGCTCCTCGGCGTACTCGCCCAGGTGGCCCTCCGCGTGGGCGGCCACCAGCTCCGAGCGGCCGGGGTAGCGGACGTCCTCGACCACCTGCTGCATGAGCTCGCTCGGCTCCTTGGTGAACTGGGAGACCACGACGATGGTGATGAGGTTGAGGATCATCCCGATCGTGCCGATCCCCGTCGCCGGGATGCCCAGGATCGGCTCGTTGCCGAAGAAGGTCGGCAGCGTCCACAGCTGGTAGAGCAGCGTCACGCTCAGACCGACCGCCATACCGGTCGCGGCCGCCGCGGCCGTCGCCTTCTTCCAGAAGATCCCGAGGAAGAGGATCGGGAAGAAGGAGGCGGCGGCCAGGCCGAACGCCAGGGCGACCACCTCGGCGACGAACCCGGGCGGGTTGATCCCGAGGTAGCCGGCCACGAGGATCGCAGCGGCCATGGCGATCCGGCCGACGCGCAGCTGCTGGGCGTCGGTGGCCCGCGGGTTGATCTTCTTCCAGTAGATGTCGTTGGCCACCGAGCTGGAGATGACCAGGAGCAGACCGGAGGCGGTGGACAGCGCCGCCGCCAGACCACCGGCCGCGACGAGGCCGACGATGGGTGCCGGGAGACCGGCGATCTCCGGGGCGGCCAGCACGACGATGTCGTTGTTGATCGCCAGCTCGGTGCCCTCGCCGATGGCCCCGGCGACGTCGATGATCCCGTTGCCGTTGAGGTCGGTGACGGTGATGAGCCCGACGTCGCTCCAGGTGTTGAACCACGCCGGGGTGTCACCGATCGCGCTGCCGGGGATCTGGGTCAGCACGTTGTACTTGCTGAACGCGCCGACGGCCGGGGCGATCGTGTAGAGCAGCGAGATGAAGAACAACGCCCACAGCGCCGAGTAGCGCGCGGCCCGCACCGACTTCGCGGTGTAGAACCGGACGATGACGTGCGGCAGCCCCGCGGTCCCGAACATCAGGGCGGCGGTGATGAGGACCATGTTGACCATGGAGGTCTGGGTGAAGGCCTCGGTGTAGGCCGCCAGCCCGAGGTCCTGCTGCAGCCCGTCGAGCTCGCCGAGGATCTGCCCGAAGCCGATCTGCGGGAACGGGTTGCCGGCCAGCTGCAGCGAGATCGCCACCGCGGGGATGATGTAGGCGACGATGAGGACGGAGTACTGCGCGACCTGGGTCCAGGTGATGCCCTTCATGCCACCGAGCACGGCGTAGAGGAAGACGATCGCCATGCCGATGACGACGCCCCACGTGCGGTCGACGCCGAGGAAGCGCTGGAAGACCACGCCCACCCCGGCCATCTGCCCGGCGACGTAGACGAAGGACACGACGAGCGCGCAGACCACCGAGACCAGGCGGGCGGTCTCGTTGTAGCGGTCGCCGACGAAGTCCGGCACGGTGTACTTGCCGAACTTGCGCAGGTAGGGGGCCAGCAGCAGCGCCAGCAGCACGTAGCCGCCGGTCCAGCCCATGAGGAAGACCGAGCCGGCGTAGCCGTTCTGGCTGAAGGCGATGAGGCCGGCCATCGAGATGAACGACGCGGCGCTCATCCAGTCGGCCGCGACCGCAGCACCGTTGGCCGGCGCGGGGATGCCGCCGCCGGCGACGTAGAACCCGGCCGTGTCGGAGACCCGGCTGCGGTAGGCGATCCAGATGTAGAAGCCGAAGGTGAGGACGACGAAGACGAGCGTCCAGGCCTGGATGGGGCTCACTGGTGATGCACCTCCTGCTCGTACTCGGTGATGCCGAACTCCGCGTCCAGCTTGTCCATCCGCCAGACGTAGAAGGCGATGAGCAGCACGAAGACGATGATCGCGCCCTGCTGGGCGAACCAGAACCCGAGCGGTATGCCGAAGATGCTCACGGCGTTGAGCACGTCGACGAAGAGGATGCCGGCGCCGAAGGACACCAGGGCCCAGATCACCAGTAGGACCGACATCAGGCGGACGTTGCGCCGCCAGTACTCACGTCGTTGGTCGACGTCAAGCATGGAGCCTCCTTGCTCTGCAGGACGGATGTGGCCAGCAGGCCCACCGAACACGAGGCCGTGACGCAGGGGCAAGGAGCGCACCGGGGTGCTGCGCCGAACGGTGCGGGCGGTGCGCCGAGCGGCGAGGCCCCGGCGACGAGTGGCGCCGCCCGTGACGTGGCCGGTCCGCGCGCCCCGGGCCGGGCGGGTGCGGAGGCGGCCCGGGCGACGGGACGTGGCATACAGTGCCGCTCATGCGCTCCCGACGCGCCCCGGGCCAGGGCCGGCTGCTCCTCGCCGCGGGCATGATGGTCCTCGGCGGCTTCCTGCCCTGGGTCTACACGTATGTCGGCCCGGTCAGCGGTGCCGTCGGTGCCGGGCTGTGGGTGTTCTACGCGGGGCTGCTCGCCTTCGCCGGGGGGATGGTGCCCGCCGTCCGCCTGCGCGGGCTCGTCGTCGCCCAGTCGGTGGTGTGCGCGGTCGTGGCGCTGGGGCTCCCGCTCTGGCAGGTGGTGCACCTGCTGCGGCTGCTGGGTCTCGAGGGGTGGATGCCCGGCCCGGGCCTGGTGCTCAGCGCCTTCGGCGGGGTGCTCTGCCTCCTGGCCGCCCGGCAGCTGTCGCAGGTCCGGCCCGTCCAGGCCTGAGCCGTGGACGCGGAGCAGCTGCGCGAGCGGGTCCTGGAGCTGGAGGACCTGCGGGCGCGCTCCCGCCGCCTGCGGCTCTCCCGGGAGCGGCTGCAGCCGCGCCTCGACCGCGACCGGGCGCTGCTCGCCGCGCGCACCCGGCTCCGCGACGCCCACCAGGGCGACGTCGACCGGCTGGACCGGCAGGGCCCGCACCGGTGGATCGCCTCCCTCGACGGGTCGCTCGAGGAGCAGCGCGAGCGTGAGCGGGCGGAGGTCGAGGAGGCGTCCCAGCGGGTGGAGGAGGTCCGGGCCCGCCTCGCGACCCTCGCCCTGGAGGCCGACCAGCTCGACGGGGACATCGCGGCGCTGGGCGACACCGAGACGCCTTACCAGGAGGCGCTGGCCGACCTGGTGCTCGCGGCACGGGCGGGCGCGCCCCGCCCTCCGGTCCGCACGACGACCGAGCCGCCGCCGGAGGAGCAGATCGTCACCTGGGCCGAGCGGCGGCAACGGGCCATCACCCAGCGTGCCGACGTCGAGGTCCTGCTGCCCCAGGCCCGGGCGCTGGTCCCCCTCGTGAGACGGATCACCGCCCGGATCCCCGTCGTCGCGGCCGGGATGGAGGCCTCGGCGATGGCGACCGACGTGCACGGTGCGGCCTTCTGGTCCGACGGGCTGAACGAGCTGCGCCGCCGGGTCGCCGCGGCGGACGAGACCGTCCTGCGGCTGCGCGAGGAGGTCGACAGCTCGCAGCTGCCCGACCTGCCGCTGCCCGACCTGGCCGGCTTCCCGGCGCCGTCACCGGGCCGGCTGCGGATGGTCGACTACGCGGAGGTCGAGACCCGGATGGAGGAGGCGCAGCGGTGGGGCGAGCGGGTCCTCGCCGAGGCCGAGGCCCTGGTGGCGGAGCTGCTGAGGCTGCGCGAGGAGCTGGCCGACGCCTGAGCGGCCCGCTCGCACGCACCGCAGGCGCCGGCCGGCCCCCGAGGGGTCCGACCGGCGCGGCCACCGCTGCTGAGGGGGAGTCCCTGCCCCGTCAGCGGGCGGCGTCCTCGCGGGGCCGGCGGCCCTGGGCGCGGGTCCACACCCAGTAGCCCACGGCGGCCAGTGCGACCACCCCGACGAGCTCGGGGAGGATCGCGGCGAGGAAGGACAGCCCGCCGCCGAGCACACCCAGCGCGGCGAGCGCGCCGAGGGCGAGGACGACGACGGAGCGGCCCCGGCCGTCGCGGAGGCCGCCCTCGAGGTGGGTGCGTCCCGTGCGGTCGGGCAGGAGGGTCCAGGCGATGAGGTAGATCCCGACGCCGACGCCACCCAGGAGGGCGACGAGGACGGCGGCGGCGCGGACGGCGATCGGGGCGACACCGAGGCGGTCGGCCACGGTGGCGCAGACGCCGCCCAGCACCGCGTCGTCGGTGCGGCGAGCGGGGAGGCGGCGCAGCGCGGCATACACGCCGTCGAGCGCGGAGGAGCGGTCCTCCCGCTCCTGCTGCGGACGCGGCTGCGGCAGGATGGGAGGGAGGTCGCTGGCGGGGGCGGGGCCGGTGTTCTCGTTCATGGGCTCCAGCCTGCCGGGGCCGCGGCGACCGGACGACCGGGCAGGCTCCCGGAACGGGGAGGGGGATATCCCCCCTCGGGCCGCGGCGGCGATTCTCCCCCGGATGGGGGCGGCCGGCGCATAGGGTCTACGCATGTCCACCGCCGGGAGCCCTGCCACCTCGGTGCTCATCCTCGCGCACACCCGCGACCGTGGTGCGGTGACCGCGGCCCGGGCGTTGCGCCGGGCCGGCTGGCGGGTGGGCGTGGGGTCCTCGCGCCCCGGCGCCGGCCTGGTCGGCGCCTCGCGCGCCGTCTCCCGGACCCATGTGGTGCCCCGACCCTCGGGTGACCCCGCGGCCTTCGTCGCCGGCGTCCGGAGGGCGAGCCGCGAGGGAGGGTATGCCGTGGTCGTCGGCTCCGGCGACGACTGGATGGCGGCGCTCACGCACCACCGCGACCACCTCGACGGCACGGTGGCCCATCCTCCGGCGTCGGTCGTCGGTGCGGCGACGGACAAGCTCGTCCTCGCCCAGCTGGCGACCCGGGTCGGGCTGGGCACGCCGTCGACCTCGCCGCTGCCGCCCGGCTCGACCGCCGACGTGCCCCTGCCGGTCGTGGTGAAGAACCGCTGGCACTGGTCGCCGCAGCAGAGCCGGACCCACCGCATCGAGACGCGGGTGTGCTCGACCCGCGAGCAGCTGACCGAGCACCTGCGGGCCTTCGAGGTCTCGCAGGACCAGCCGGTGCTGCAGGAGCCGGTCGAGGGCCACCTGGCCGCGGTCATCGGCGTCATGCACGAGGGCCGCCTCGTCGGCAGGGTGCAGCAGGTCTCGCCGCGCCTGTTCCCCACCCCGTCGGGGGCGTCCGCGCGGGCCCGCACCGTCCCGGTCGACCCCGACCTCGCGGACCGGTGCGAGGACCTGCTGCGCCGCCTGGGGTGGACCGGGCTGGTCGAGCTGCAGTTCCTCGTGGGCGCCGACGGCGTGCACCGTCTCATCGACCTCAACGGCCGGTTCTTCGGCTCGCTGGCCCTCAGCGAACGGGCGCGTCCGGGCCTGGTGGACGCCGGGCTGCGGGCGGCGACCGGCGCTCCCGTGCCCCGCCTCGACGAGGGCCGCCCGGGGGTGCGCTACCAGTGGCTGGCCGGCGACCTGCGGCGTGCTCGCCAGGAGAGGCGCGGGGGAGCGGCGCTGGACCTCACGGCCACCCTGTGGTGGGCCACCCGGGCCCGGCACAGCGTGGCGGCGGTCACCGACCCCGGGCCCGCGCTGCACCTGCTGGCCGGCAGGGTCGGGGCCGGTGCCGGCGGCGTCGTCGACGACCGGGTCGGCCCCACGGCCGGCACGTCAGCGCCGGCGCACCTGCCGCACCACCTGGAGGGCGACGTAGCGCTCCGGGGCCCGCAGCAGCGCGAGCGCGAGCTGGTAGGTCACGGCGGCGACGACAAGGGCCAGGCCGGCGCCCGCCCAGGCCTGCTCCAGGCCCGCCAGCCGCACGACGTACCACGTGGTCAGGGCCGCACCCAGGCCCGCGACCGCGGCGCGGCCTAGCATCGGCACCGTGCTCCGGCCGGGCACCAGGCCGTGCCGGCGGGCCGCGAGCCAGCCGGTCAGCACCGCGGCCACCAGCAGCGACGCCGACGTCGCCACGACGATCCCGGCCACGCCGAGGACGGGGGCGAGCGTCAGGTCCCCGACGACGTTGACGACCATCGCCAGCACGCCCACGGCCACCGGCCCGCGGGTGTCGCCGACCGCGTAGCACGCGCTGACGAGCACCTGCCGGCAGGCCAGCGCCAGCAACCCCGGCAGGAAGCACACGACGGCCACCGCGGTGACCTGCACCGCGCGCTCGTCGAAGGCCCCCCGGCCGAACGCCAGGGTGACCACCTGCTGCGGGGCGGCGAAGAAGGCGACGGCGACGGGCGCGAGGAGGGTCAGCGAGACCGCGAGACCGCGGTGCACCAGGGCGCGCAGCCGCTCCCGGTCCTGCGCTCCCGCCGCCGCCGCCATGGCCGGGTAGAGCGGCGCCACGAGCGCCGCCACGACGAGCATCTCGGGCAGGTTGACCAGCCGCCAGCCCAGGAAGACCGCGGTCACCGCCCCGTCCCCGACGGTGGAGGCCACGGCCCGGTCGACGATGGTGTTGACGTTGAGCATCGCCTGGCCGAGGAGCAGCGGGGGCAGCAGCCAGCCGATCTCCCTGACCCCCGGCGACCGCAGGTCGAGACGGGGGCGGACCGGCCAGCGGTGCCGGGCGACGGGGACCAGCTGCAGGGCCAGCCGCGCGAGCGACCCGACGACGAAGCCGACCGCGAGGGCGACCACGCCGATGCGCGGCCCCAGCAGCCCGGCGGCGGCGATCATGACGAGGTTGAACGGCACCCCCTGCAGGGCACCCCAGCGGAAGACCCCGTGCGCCTGGGCCAGGGCCACCAGCAGATCGGTCGCGGCGACGAGCACCGTCGTCACGAGGACGATCCGGGTGAGCAGCACGAGCAGGTCGGCGGCCTCGCCGTCCAGTCCCGGGGCCAGCACCCGGGAGACCGGTGCGGCGGCCAGGCCGAGGGCGACGCTGAGGGCGCCGATCCCCACCACGGCCAGGGTGAGGACGACGTCGAAGGTCCGGTGCCCGGAGCACCGGTCCTCGCCGTCGGCCTCGCGGGCGAGCACCGGCGTCGCGGCCCGGGTGAGGGACGTGCCGAGCAGCCCCAGGACGATGTTGGCCAGGCCGAGCGCGACGAAGTAGGCGTCCAGCTGCGGGCCGGCGCCGTAGACGGCCGCGATGACGGCGTCCCGGACGAAGCCGAGCAGGGTCGAGACGCCGGTCAGACCGGCGACGAGCACGGCGGCGCGCCCGATGCTCCAGCGGGCAGCCACGGGCGCCGCTCGGGGCGTGGTCAGAGGTTGATCATGTGCCCGGCGATGCCGTGCACGGCCTCCTTGACGGCCTCGCCGAGGGTCGGGTGCGCGAAGACGGTGCGCGACATCTCGTCGGCGGTGAGGTCCCAGGTCTGCGCCAGGTTGAGGACCGGGAGCAGCTCGGTGACGTCAGGACCGATGAGGTGGGCGCCGAGGATCTCGTTGTACTTCGCGTCGGCGACGACCTTGACGAAGCCGATGCCGTCGCCCAGACCCATGGCCTTGCCGTTGGCGGAGAAGGGGAACTGCGCGGTCTTGACCTCGTGGCCGGCGTCCTTGGCCGCCTGCTCGGTGAGGCCCATCGAGGCGATCTGCGGGTGGCAGTACGTCGCGCGCGGGATGAAGGTGTAGTCCAGCGGCATGGTCTCGGCACCCGCGAGGGTCTCGGCGGCCACGATGCCCTGCGCCTCGGCGGTGTGCGCCAGCATGAGCTTGGCGGTGACGTCACCGATGGCGTAGACGCCGTCGACGTTGGTGCGCATGTAGTCGTCGATGGCGATGGCACCGCGCTCGGTCAGCTCGACGCCGACGTTCTCCAGCCCGAAGCCCTCGACCCGCGGCGCGAAGCCGATGGCGGAGAGCAGCTTGTCGGCCTCCAGCGTCTGGGAGTCCCCGCCGTCGGCCGGGGTCACGGTGACCTTGACGCCGTCACCGGTGTCCTCGACGTTCTCGACCTTGGTGCTGGTCATCATCTTGATGCCGAGCTTCTTGTACTCCTTGGCCAGCGCCTTGGAGATCTCCGGCTCCTCGAGGGGGACGATCCGGTCGAGGAACTCGACGATGGTGACGTCCACGCCGAAGTTGGCCATGACGTAGGCGAACTCCACACCGATGGCCCCCGAGCCGGCGATGACGATGGAGCCCGGCAGCTCCTCGTCGAGGATCTGCTCCTCGTAGGTCACGACGTTCTTGCTGACCTCGACACCGGGCAGCATCCTGGTGACCGACCCGGTGGCCAGGATGAGGTCGTCGAAGGTGAGTTGGCTGGTGTTGCCGTCGTCGTCCTTGACGTCCATCGAGGTGGCCGAGGTCAGCGTCCCCCAGCCGTCCACCTCGGTGATCTTGTTCTTCTTCATGAGGTAGTGCACGCCCTTGACGATGCCGCTGCTGACCGAGCGGGAGCGCTGGAAGGTCGGCCCGTAGGACATGGTGGCATCACCCTCGATGCCGTACTTCTTCTTGTCGTGCTGGAGCAGGTGCGCGATCTCCGCGTTGCGGATCAGGGCCTTGCTCGGGATGCACCCGACGTTGAGGCAGACACCGCCCCAGTACTTCTTCTCGACGACGGCCACCTTCTTGCCCAGCTGGGACGCGCGGATCGCCGCGACATACCCGCCGGGACCGGCGCCCAGGACAACAACGTCATAGTGATCGGCCATGGGACCACACTATGCCGTCCCCGGGGGCGGTGCGGCCCCGGGGGACGGCGTGGTGGCGGGCCCGCGACGGGGCGTCAGTCCTCGACGATCTCGCCCTCGGCGATCTCCTCGGCGATCTCCTCCTCGGCCCGCTCCTCGTCGAACTCGTCGCGGGCCACCTCGGCCTCGGCGAGCATGCGGTAGAGGTCGCGGCGGGTGCGGTCGAGCAGCTCGGCGGCCTGCTGGTTGAGCTGGTCCTGGCCGGACTGGCCGACGGCCTGGGTCGCCATGGCGACGCTGCCGAGAGCCTTCCACAGGGTGCCGGCGCTGCCGCGTCGGTCGCCCCCGGGTCCGCGCGAGGAGTGGCGGTGGCGGTCCTGGTGCCCGCCGTGCCCTCGTCCGCCCGGGCCGCGGCCCCTCCTGGAGGAGCGGTCCTGCGCCCACGGGTCCTCCGGCTCCTCGCCGCCGGCCCACCCCTGGGGAGGCAGGTCCTCGGCGGCCGCACGGCCGGCCTCGGTGAGCTCGTAGGCACGTCGCCCGTCGACGTCGGTCTGGGTGACCAGGCCCTCGTCCTCCAGCAGCGAGAGCGCGGGGTAGATCGCGCCGGAGCTGGGCCGCCAGGCGCCGCCGGAGCTCTGCTCGATCTCCTGCATGAGCTGGTAGCCGTTCATCGGCTCGCGCTGCAGCAGGTGCAGCACGGCGTTGCGGACGTCACCGCGGCGGGCGCGGCGCGGGCCCGGGCCGGGACCCGGGGCGCCGCCCTGGGGGCCGAAGAAGCCGCCGCGGCGACCGAAGCCCTGCGGGCCGCCTCCCGGACCGAAGGGGCCGCCCTGCGGCCCGAAGACCTGACCGAGGATGCCGTTCGGGCCGAAGATCTGGTCCTCGAAGGAGCCGAAGCCCCCGTTGCTGTGTCGAGTCATGAGTGTCCTCCTGGGGTGGATGCTGTCGTCAGCCACAAGAATAACGCGACGTGTCTCGATACGTCAACGATATATCGAGAACTGTCGTCCACGGTGTGCCTCACGTCACATCGCCCGCCTGGGGTTGACGTGGCGGCATGTCGCGGGGTTGTATGGCCTCATGCAGTTCTCCGCTCTCGTACTTATTACCTAGGGACGCGCCGCCGGCCGATCCTCGCCATCGACGCGTCCTCCCCTCGCCAGCCCGACCGGGCCGAGGGGTTTTTTGTTGCCACAGCCCAGCCCTCCCGGACGTCAGGAAGACCCGCACATGACCGCGACCCACATCTCCGACGGGGCCACCGACACCGCACCCGGTGACAGCGGTGGCCGGTCCACCGGCACCGCGCGGCGCACCGGCGCCGAGGCCCTCGTCGGGACCCTCGAGCGCCTGGGTGTCGAGCACGTCTTCGGCCTGCCCGGGGGAGCGGTGCTGCCCCTCTACGACGCGCTCTACGGCGCGAAGGTCCGGCACATCCTCGTCCGGCACGAGCAGGGCGCCGGGCACGCCGCCCAGGGGTATGCCGCCGCCACCGGCCGGGTGGGCGTGTGCCTGGCCACGTCCGGCCCGGGTGCGACCAACCTCGTCACGTCCCTCGCGGACGCCAACATGGACTCGGTGCCGATGGTCGCCATCACCGGCAACGTCGCGAGCAGCGCCATCGGCTCGGACGCCTTCCAGGAGGCGGACATCCGGTCGATCTCCATGCCGGTGACCAAGCACTCCTTCCTCGTCACCGACCCGGACGAGATCGCCGCCACCGTCGCCTCGGCCTTCCACATCGCCTCCACCGGGCGCCCCGGCCCGGTGCTCGTCGACGTCACCAAGGACGCCCTGGTGGCCCTCGCCGACGAGACCCTGCTGCAGCTGCCCATGCCGGGGTACCGGACGCCGAGCGCCCCCGCGCCGGAGGCGGTCCGGGACGCCGTCGAGCTCATGCTCACCCACCGGCGTCCCGTGCTCTACGTCGGCGGCGGGTGCCTGCGGTCCAACGCCGCGGAGCAGGTCCGGCAGCTGGCCGAGCTGACGGGCATCCCCGTGGTCACCACCCTCATGGCCCGGGGCGTCTTCCCCGACAGCCACCCCCAGCACATGGGGATGCCCGGCATGCACGGGAGCGTCTCCGGTGTGGCGACGCTGCAGAAGTCCGACCTCATCATCAGCCTGGGCGCGCGCTTCGACGACCGGGTCACCGGGGCCAAGCACACCTTCGCCCCGGACGCGACCATCGTCCACGCCGACATCGACCCCGCCGAGATCGGCAAGAACTTCCCCACCGCGGTCGGTCTCGTCGGCGACGCCCGGGAGACCATCGGCCTGCTGCTCACCGAGTGGACCCGGCGCACCGCCGCCGGGGCGGCCCCGCAGCACGAGGCGTGGGTCCGCCGGTGCCGCTCCTGGAAGGAGCGGTACCCGCTGGGCTACGACACGCCCGCCGGCGGCGCGCTGGCGCCGCAGCTGGTCATCGAGCGGCTGGGCGCGATCTCCGGCCCGGACACGATCTTCGCCGCCGGCGTCGGCCAGCACCAGATGTGGGCCAGCCAGTTCATCACCTACGACGAGCCTCGACGCTGGCTGAACTCCGGCGGGCTCGGGACCATGGGGTATGCCGTGCCCGCCGCCATGGGCGCCAAGGTGGGCATGCCGGACGCCACCGTCTGGGCGATCGACGGGGACGGCTGCTTCCAGATGACCAACCAGGAGCTCGCGACCTGCTCGGTCGAGGGCATCCCCATCAAGGTGGCCATCATCAACAACGCCGCCCTCGGGATGGTCAAGCAGTGGCAGGCGCTGTTCTACTCCGAGCGCTTCAGCCACTCCCAGCTGCCCTCGATGCAGGTGCCGGACTTCGCCACGCTGGCCACGGCCTACGGGTGCGTCGGCCTGCGCTGCGAGCGCGCCGAGGACGTCGACGCCACCATCGAGGCGGCGATGGCGGTCGACGACCAGCCGGTGGTCGTCGACTTCCGGGTCAGCCAGGACGCCATGGTCTGGCCCATGGTCGCCGCCGGGACGAGCAACGACGACATCCAGCACGCGCGCGACGTGCGACCCGACTTCGGGGAGGACGAGTGACCCTGCTGTCCGACTACCCTCCACGTGACCCGGGGCTTCCCACGCCCGCCCCCGCCTACCGACCGCACACCCCCGAGCAGCACCCGACGAAAGGCACCACCATGAGCGACGCCGCTCGCACCCGCCACGCCCTGTCCGTCCTGGTCGAGAA